>NZ_CP046508.1:3335000-3649000 GCF_017161115.1 Variovorax sp. RKNM96
CCCGGCCACGGGCAGCTTCGCAATCACGCGCGTGCTCACGCCGGCCCGCGTGCGTGCCACGTAGCGCCCGCCCTGGCGGCGCAGGCCCAGCTTGGGCTGCACGCCCGACACCGAGATGCCCTGCGGCATCGGCAACTCGACCACCGACATCTCGAGCGCGTCCTGGTCCTGGGTAATGAGCCGCTGCAGCGTGCCGCGGTCCACCGACACCGGCTTGGCGCTCACCGCGCCGGGCAGATCGCCGCCGCAGGCCGCGAGCAACTCAAAGTGATCGTTCTCGCGGCAGCCGCGCAACTGCGCGATGTGGCTGCGCAGCACGCCTTCGGGCAGCAGGTTCTGGAAGAAGCGCGGCAACTGGCCGCCCTGGGCATTGAAGAGCGGGTTCTTCACGTCGCTCCAGAGGGCGGCCTGCGTGGCGGGGTCGCTCGCCACCATCGAGAGGGACAGCACTTCGGGCGGCGGCGCGGCGATCAGTTCGGGCTCCGCCACGAAGCGGCAGAGGTCGGCGTACTGGAAGAGCTTGCCGAAACGCCGCGTACCGAGCGAGATCTCGAGGATCTTGACGTTCATGGCGAGCGGCGCTTGTTGTTGGTGGTGTACGGCGGCGGTGCCGGGGCCTGCGCGATCGCATGGCCCACGCGGGTGGTGACGGGGCGGTAGCCGGGGTCGGTGGCCGCGGTTTCGCCGAAGCCCTTGGGCGCCAGTTGCAGTTCCAGCCCGAGCGCATCCACCAGCGCGAGCAGCGACGACAGCTGCGGATTGCCCTGGAGGCTCAAGGCATTGCGCACCGAGCGCTCGGTCAGTCCCGAACGCAGCGCGATCTCGGCGGTCGAGAGGCCTGCGGCATCGCGCCGCGCGGCGAGGGTGGTGATGAGTTCCTGCTTGGTCACGGAAATATATTACCGCAAATGGCATTTGGGGAAATATATTTCCTAGAGATTCATGCGATTCGGCGGGCCTATTTCGGCAGCATCGTGAAGAAGGGCATGACCACGCCCATGACCCAGTTCTGCCCGAAATCGAGCGCCGCACGGCGGTATTTCTCGTCGGCCTGTGCTGCCAGCAGGTCGAGCCGGGCCACCACTTTCGACAGTTCGCGGTCGGCCACGAGGTTGCGGCCGCGCTCGCTGATCTCGGTGGCCAGCAGCAGCGGCTGGCCGTCGGGGCCGGTCTTGGAGGAGATCAGCCAGAGCGAGATCTCGAAATTGCGCGCGGCCCGGTAGCTGTTTTCGGCGTCGACGCCGTCGATCATGGTCTGCTCCCAGGTGCCGCCATTGGCCTGCTTGAGCAACGAGGCCCAGCCGACCACCAGCGCCGCGACGCGGTCGCCCTGGTAGGGCTGCGGCCCCGTCTCGAACGCCAGCCGGATGGCCTCGATGCCGGTGGCACCGCGCAACTCGGGCAGGTCGGGGCCTTTCAGGACCGCGTCCCAAGTCCGCTGGGTGGCTTCGTCGATGCTGGCCGCCGATTTGCGCCATTCGCGCGGGTTGCGTTTGTAGAGCGTGGTCTGCACACGCCGTATCGACTGCAGGTTGTCGCGCAAGGAGAGATTCGCGATGCGGTTGGCGCCGGACTGCAGCCATTCCTGGTTGGCATAGGGTTCGGCGCGCTCGGTCGATCGGGTCGCCGCGCAGCCCGCCAGGCCGAGCAAGGAGGCAGCGCCCGCCAACAGGCAGGTGCGTCGTGCCGCAAGGGGTAAAACCGGAGAAACACTCATGCCCTGACGTTATCATCCAAGACTGGGGCGGCGGCTCGCTTCAAGCTGCGGGCCCGTGCATTTTTCCTTACAAATCAATACCTTGGCGTTAATGCCAAGGCAGGCCGACAAGTCGTGCGTCTCAATTCCATCAAGCTCTCGGGCTTCAAGTCGTTCGCCGAACCCACCAACTTCCTGCTGCCGGGCCAACTGGTCGGCGTGGTCGGGCCCAACGGTTGCGGCAAGTCGAACATCATGGATGCGGTGCGCTGGGTGCTCGGCGAATCGCGCGCCTCAGAGCTGCGCGGCGAGTCGATGCAGGACGTGATCTTCAACGGCACGACCACCCGCAAGCAGGCCAGCCGTTCGAGCGTCGAGCTGGTGTTCGACAACGCCGACCACCGCGCCGGCGGCCAGTGGAACCAGTTCGGCGAAATCGCGGTGCGGCGCGTGCTCACGCGCGACGGCACCAGCAGCTACTACATCAACAACCAGCCGGTGCGCCGCCGCGACGTGCAGGACGTGTTCCTGGGCACGGGCCTCGGGCCGCGCGCCTACGCCATCATCGGCCAGGGCACGATCAGCCGGATCATCGAATCCAAGCCCGAGGAACTGCGCCTGTTCCTCGAGGAAGCCGCCGGCGTCTCCAAGTACAAGGAACGTCGCCGCGAAACCGAAAACCGCCTGGGCGACACGCGCGAGAACCTCACGCGCGTCGAAGACATCCTGCGCGAACTCAACGCCAACCTCGAGAAGCTCGAGAAGCAGGCCGAGGTGGCCGCGCGCTACAACACGCTGCAGGGCGATGCCACGAAGAAGCAGCACCAGCTGTGGTTCCTGAAGCGCAGCGAGAGCGATGCCGACCAGGCCAAGATCAAGTCCGATTCGGAAAAGGCGATCAACGACCTCGAATCGCGCACCGCCGACTTGCGCCACATCGAAGCCGAACTCGAAACCGTGCGCCAGGCCCACTACGCGGCCGGCGACCAGGTCAACCAGGCGCAGGGCAAGCTCTACGAGGCCAGCGCCGAAGTCGGCCGGCTCGAAGGCGAGATCCGCTTCGTGGTCGAAGGCCGTCAGCGTGTCGAGCAGCGGCTGGTCCAGTTGCGCGAGCAGATGGGCCAATGGGGCACGCGCCGCGAAGAGGCCGAGACCGAGATCGAAACGCTGGCCGGCAAGGGCGTCGATGCCGAAGAGCAGGCGATCCTTCTGGCCGCGCAGCTCGAAGAACACGACGCGCGCATGCCCGAGCTCGAAGAAGCCGTGCAGCGCGCCCAGGACGAGGCCAACAGCCAGCGCACGACCGTGTCGCAGGTGCAGCAGCAGATCCAGGTGCTGGCCGCCGACCAGCGCAACATCGAAGACCAGAGCCGCCAGCTCACACAGCGCAGCGAGCGCCTTCGCGCCGACCAGAACGCGCTGGCCGCACCCGACGAGGCCCGCCTGCTCGACATGCAGGAGCAACTGGCCGCCGCGCAGGAAACCGCCAGCGAAGCCGAGGCCCGCCTGCACGAACTGCAGGAAGCCGTGCCGCAACTGGACGACGACCGCCGCGCGAAGCAGCAGGCCGTCAACACCGAAGGTGCGCGCCATGCCGAGTTCTCGGCGCGGCTCGAAGCGCTCCGTGCGCTGCAGGAAAAGGTCAAGACCGACGGCAAGCTGGCCCCCTGGCTCGCCAAGCACGGCCTGGACGGCCTGCAGGGCCTGTGGAGCCGCATCCACATCGAGCAGGGCTGGGAGAGCGCGCTCGAAGCCGCGCTCCGCGAGCGCCTGGGTGCGCTCGAAGTCAGCCGGCTCGACATGGTCCGTGCCTTCGGCAACGACGCACCGCCGGCCAAGCTGGCGTTCTACAGTCCGCCGTCGGCCGGTGCGCCGCAGGGCGCGGCGACGCTGCCGCGGCTGTCGAGCCTGCTGCGCCTGAACGATGCTGGCCAGCAAGCGCTGCTGAACGATTGGCTCCACGGCTGCTACACCGCCACCAGCTTCGAGGAAGCACTGGCGCAGCGCGCCACGCTGCAGCCGGGCGAAGTCATCTATGTGCAGAGCGGCCACGCCGTGTCGTCGCACAGCGTCAACTTCTACGCGCCCGATTCCGAGCAGGCCGGCCTCCTGGCCCGTCAGCAGGAAATGGAAAACCTGGAGCGCCAGCTCAAGGCCCAGACGCTCATCAACGAAGAAGCGCGCATCGCGCTGATCCGTGCGGAAGCGGCCTACGGCGATGCCGCGCAACGCCTCGTGACCGCGCGTCGCGAAGCCGCCGACACCCAGTCGCGCGCCCACGAACTGCAGGTCGAAACGCTGCGCATGACCCAGCTCGCCGAGCAGACGCGTGCGCGCAGCCAGCAATTGGCTTCCGACCTTGGCGAAGTCGACGCGCAGCTCGAAGAACTGCAGGAAAAGCGCATCGCCGCCGAAGGCCGCTTCGAAGAACTCGACATGCAACTGGCCGACAGCCAGGAGCGTCACGCGCAGCTCGACGAGCGCGTGATCGAAGCCGGACGCGCGCTGAATGCCAGCCGCGAGCAGCACCGCAGCCTCGAACGCCAGGCGCAGGAGGCCACCTTCTCGCAGCGCACGCTCGAAGCGCGCCGCGCCGAATTGAATCGCGCAATCGAGACTGCATCGCAGCAGGTCGTGGCACTCACCGACGAAGACGAGCGCGCCCGCGCCGAGCTCGGCCGGCTCTCCGACGCCGCCGCGCAAGCCGGCTTGCAGGATGCGCTGTCGCTCAAGCTCGAACGCGAAACCGCGCTGGGCGCATCGCGCAGCCAGTACGACGACCTCACGCTCAAGCTGCGCGCGAGCGACGAGCGCCGCCTGCAGCTGGAACGCGAACTCGATCCGCTGCGCCAGCGCATCACCGAATTCCAGCTCAAGGAACAGGCCGCGCGCCTGGGTGTCGAGCAGTACCAGCAACTGCTGGAAGATGCCGGCGCCGACCTCGAAGCCATCGCGCAATCGATCGAGACCGACAAGGTGCGCCTCACGGGCCTGCAGAGCGAAATCGATCGCCTCAACCGCGAGGTGGTGGCGCTCGGCGCGGTGAACCTGGCCGCGCTCGACGAGCTCGCCATTGCCAGCGAGCGCAAGACCTTCCTCGACGCCCAGTCGGCCGACCTGAACGAAGCCATCGGCACGCTCGAAGACGCCATCCGCAAGATCGACGCCGAAACGCGCGACCTGCTCGGCGGCACCTTCAAGATCGTCAACGAGCACTTCAGCCGCATGTTCCCCGAGCTCTTCGGCGGCGGCAATGCAAGGCTCGTGATGACGGGCGACGAAATCCTCGATGCCGGCGTTCAGGTGCTCGCACAGCCGCCCGGCAAGAAGAACCAGACCATCCACCTGCTCTCGGGCGGCGAGAAGGCGCTCACGGCCATCGCGCTGGTGTTTGCGATCTTCCAGCTCAATCCGGCGCCGTTCTGCCTGCTGGACGAAGTGGACGCGCCGCTGGACGACGCGAACACCGAGCGCTATGCCAAACTCGTGACCGCCATGAGCCGCGAAACCCAGTTCCTCTTCATCAGCCACAACAAGATCGCCATGGAAATGGCCGAGCAGTTGATCGGCGTCACGATGCAGGAGCAGGGCGTTTCGCGCATCGTCGCGGTGGACATGGAGGCTGCGGCTTCCATGGTCGAGGCCGCCTGAGGCTGGCGGCGCGCATGAGCAACCTCACTCTCGCTCTCTCCATTCTTGGCGGCCTCGTTCTCGCGGCTGTCGTCGGCTACGAAGCCCTGATGTCGCGCCGCAATGCGCCACGCCAGCCGGACGCGGTGGACACCGCGCTGGCCGACGTGGAGCGCTCGATGTCGTCGGGCGATGACATGGAGCCCAGGCTGCATGTCGATCCGAACCAGCTCTCGGCGCAAGACCGCCACGAGCCGCTGTTCGATCCCGACCTGCCGGCACCCAGCGGTGTTCCGGTGCCCACCGGCGAGCGGCGCGGCGGGCTCGATCCGCTGATCGACGTGATCGCGCCGGTGTCGCTGGACGGCCTCGCCTCGGGCGACGCCGCCATCGCGGCCATGCCGCCGACGCGTCGTGCGGGCAGCAAGCCGGTTGCCATCGAAGGTCTCAACGAGCACACCGGCCAATGGGAGCCGCCTGTCGCTGGGCAGCGCTACAGCGCATTCCAGGTCGGCGTGCAACTGGCCAACCGCACGGGCGCGCTCAACGAGATCGAGTATTCCGAATTCGTGGTCAAGGCGCAGGCTTTCGCCGATGCGGTCAACGGCTCGCCCGAATTTCCCGAGATGCTCGATGAAGTGGCGCGCGCCCGCGAACTCGACCAGTTCGCGAGCGCGCACGATGCGCAACTCGGCTTCGTGCTGCGCGCGCTGCATGCGGCCTGGAGCCCGGGCTACGTGCAGCAGAACGCCGCGCGGCTCGGGTTCGTGGCCGGCATCATTCCGGGGCGCATGGTGCTGCCGACGGGCGAAGTCGGCCTGCCGCCGATCCTCGGCCTTGCCTTCGACACCCAGGCCGCGCTGGCCGACGACCCGGCGCAATCGGCCATCCGCGAACTCAGCCTGAGCCTGGATGTGCCGCAGGTCGATCGCACCGAAGAGCCATTCCGCCGCATGCGTGAAGCTGCCGCTACGCTCGCGCGCGAAATGGACGGCGTGGTGACCGACAGCGACGGCCAGTTGCTGCGCGACGAGACGATGGACGTCATCGGCAACGACCTCGAGCAGCTCTACGACACGCTCGACGCGCGTGATCTGGCGGCCGGCTCACCCCTGGCCCGCCGACTCTTCAGCTGATCCGATTTTTTCGGGAGACACCCACATGACGACGCGCGACGAAGCGGCACGCGAAGCCGCCGCACTGAGCGAACAGCTTCACAAGCACGCCCACCTTTATTACGTGCTCGACGCGCCCTCGGTGCCCGACGCCGAGTACGACAAGCTCTTCCAGCGCCTGCAGGCCCTGGAGACGGAGTTTCCCGAGCTGCGCACGCCCGATTCACCGACGCAGCGCGTGGGCGGCAAGGTGCTCGACGGCTTCACCAAGGTGCGCCACAAGGTGCCGATGCTGTCGATCCGCACCGAGACCGACATCACGCCCGGCGGCGCGAGCGCCTTCGATGCGCGGGTGCGCAAGGAACTGGGCCTGGCCGAGGACGGGCCGCAGGTCGAGTACGTCTGCGAGCTCAAGTTCGACGGCCTCGCCATGAACCTGCGCTACGAAGACGGCGTGCTGGTGCAGGCTGCGACGCGCGGCGACGGCGAAGTCGGCGAGGACGTCACGCAGAACATCCGCACGGTGCGCGAGATTCCGCTGCGCCTGAACGGCAAGGCGCCGCCCGTGGTCGAGGTGCGCGGCGAGGTCTACATGAAGCGCGCCGACTTCGACGCGCTCAACGAACGCCAGCGCGAGAAGATCGCCGCTGGCCAGAAGAACGAGAAGGTGTTCGTCAATCCGCGCAATGCCGCCGCCGGTGCGGTGCGCCAGCTCGATCCGGCGATTGCCGCGGCACGGCCACTGAGCTTCTTTGCGTACGGTCTCGGCGAAGTCACGCCGGCCGCGGAAGGCGGGCCGGATTGCCCGACCCAGCTCGACTGGCTGCAGCAATTCCACGCCTGGGGCTTCCCTGTGGCCACGCAGACGGCACGGGCGAAAGGCGCGATCGAGCTGATCGCGTTCCACGAAAACATCGGCCGCCAGCGCGATGCCTTGCCCTACGACATCGACGGCGTGGTCTACAAGGTCGACAGCGTCGAGCTGCAGCGGCAACTGGGCTTTGTCTCGCGCGAGCCGCGCTGGGCCGTGGCGCACAAGTACCCCGCGCAGGAGCAACTGACCGAGGTGCTGGGCATCGAGATCCAGGTCGGTCGCACCGGCAAGCTCACGCCGGTGGCCAAGCTTGCGCCAGTGTTCGTCGGCGGTGTCACTGTGACCAACGCCACGCTGCACAACGAGGACGAGGCCCGCCGCAAGGACGTTCGCGTGGGCGACACCGTCATCGTGCGGCGCGCGGGCGACGTGATTCCCGAGGTGGTCGGCGTGGTGCCCGAGAGCCTCGCCAAGCCCGAGGGCGAACGCGGCCCGGTCTTCACCATGCCGCACCAATGCCCCGTGTGCGGCTCGGCAGCCGTGCGAGAAGAGGAAGAAGTCGACTACCGCTGCACCGGCGGCCTGTTCTGCGCGGCGCAGCGCAAGGAGGCCATCCTGCATTTCGCGGCACGGCGCGCGGTCGACGTCGACGGGCTGGGCGACAAGCTGGTCGAGCAGCTGGTGGATGCCAACCTCATTCGCACCTTGCCCGATCTCTACAAGCTCGGGTTCACCACGCTCGCGGGGCTGGACCGCATGGCCGAGAAGTCGGCCAAGAACCTTGTCGACGCGCTCGAGGCGTCCAAGAAGACCACGCTGCCGCGCTTCCTGTTCGGCCTGGGCATCCGGCACGTCGGCGAAAGCACGGCGAAGGACCTTGCCAAGCATTTCGGCAAGCTCGACGCCATCATGGACGCGACCGAAGAGCAACTGCTCGAGGTCAACGACGTCGGCCCGGTGGTGGCGCAGAGCCTGCGTACCTTCTTCGACCAGCCGCACAACCGCGAGGTCGTCGAGCAGCTGCGCGCCTGCGGACTGACCTGGGAAGAGGGCGAGCCCGCGGCCCGTGCGCCAAAGCCGTTGGCGGGCCTGACCTTCGTGATCACCGGTACCCTTCCTACGCTGGGCCGCGACGAGGCGAAGGATAAATTGGAGGCAGCCGGTGCCAAGGTCGCCGGTTCTGTCAGCAAGAAGACCCATTACCTCGTGGCCGGCGAAGAGGCCGGCAGCAAGCTCGACAAGGCCCGGGAAATCGGGGTGACGGTGATCGACGAGGCGCGTATGCTGGAGATTCTCGAGAACGGCGTCACGGAATGAAGGCGCGACGGGCGGCCTCTTTACCGGCCGTTACGCGACTTCATCGCAGCGCAGTCAACAGGGTCTACAACCTGACGTTGAAAGAAAACTGAAGGCCAACAAGGAGCCCCTCATGCAAAAAATCCGTGTTCTTGGTGCCAGCATTGCCCTCGGCGGCCTCGCGCTGCTGACGGGCTGCGTTGCGGTTCCCGGCGATCCCTACTACTCGGGTGACTACTCCGGCGGTTACTCGCAGCCGTATTACTCCGATCCGTCGCCCGTGGTCGTTGCGCCCGCGCCGGTCTATATCCAGGGCGGGGGCTACTACGAGCGTGGCCGCTACTACGACCGTCGTCCGTACTATGGGGGGCGCCCCGGCTATCCGGCCGTGCGCCCGAGCTACCCCGCGGTGAGGCCCGGCTACCCCGCTGCGCGTCCCCCGCGGGTCGATTGGGGCGGTGCTCGTTCGGGTCCTGGCACTGCCGGTGGTGGTGTTCCGGGCATCACGCCCTCGCAGCCGCAGCAGATGCCCCGCGGCCCGGCACGGCTGTGGACTACGCCGGACTCGAAGAACAACACCCAGGGTATCCCGTGATCGGGGTGTGAGGCTGTCGCGATAATCCCGCGATGGCCATTCGCGAAATACTCAAGATGGGCGACCCCCGGCTGCTGCGCATCGCGCAGCCGGTCGCCGCTTTCGATACCGACGAACTGCACCTCCTGGTGCGCGACATGTTCGAGACCATGCATGCGGTCAACGGCGCCGGCCTCGCGGCACCGCAGATCGGCGTTGACCAGCAGCTCGTCATCTTCGGTACCGACATCGTCAACCCCCGCTACCCCGACGCACCGCCCGTGCCCCGCACCGTGCTGCTTAACCCCGTGATCACGCCCATCGGCGATGACGAGGAAGAGGGCTGGGAAGGGTGTCTCTCGGTGCCGGGCCTGCGCGGCGTGGTGCCGCGTTTCGCCAACATCCGCTATACCGGCTTCGATCCGTATGGCGACCCCATCGATCGGGTCGCGAGCGGTTTCCATGCGCGCGTGGTGCAGCATGAAGTCGATCACCTGCTGGGCAAGCTCTACCCGATGCGGGTGCGCGATTTCTCGCGCTTCGGCTACACCGAGGTCCTGTTCCCGGGCCTCGATGCGGCCGATGACGACTGATTGACCGAAGCCTTCGCTCTTACCTGTTGCTGAGGCCGAAGCGGCCGCCGCCCGTGAAGGCCAGCGAGATCGCCGCGAACAGGAACATGCCCTGCAGCTCCAGCGCCCAGCCGCCCTGGCCGTTGATGGCGCCGAGGTCCTTGCGGTGTACCAGCCAGATCGCCACCAGCATGTTGATCGCCACGATCACCGCGGCCGGCCGGGTGAACAGGCCGACGATCAGCAGCGCGGGCGCCAGGATCTCACCGACATAGACCCCATACGCCAGGAAAGCCGGCAGGCCATGCGAGGCAAGCATGCCGCCGATACCGTCGACGCCCTTGGTGACCTTGGCCACGCCGTGCAGCAGGATGAGGATGCCCAGCGCGAGGCGCAGAACGAGCTTGCCGGTGTCGTCGGACTTGAACATTGTGTGATTCCTGTTCGGGAGAGTTGATAAAGGGCCGTATGGTATTGCGGTATTGGCGCCGCACAGGGCATATGCATCCAACCGACCCTTCTTTGGCGCGGCCGCACGACGCCCCGTACACTGGCTTTTGTTGTCTGTTGAGGAGAAACACACCCATGAAAAACCGATTCCGCCCGGCGCTGATCGCCGCCGCATCCCTGGTCGCCCTTGCCACCGCCGCGCCGGCCTTCGCAGGCAAGACGCTCGATGCGGTCAAGCAGCGCGGCACCGTCAAGTGCGGCGTGACCAACGGGGTGGCGGGCTTTTCTGCACCCGACACCCAGGGCAACTGGTCGGGCCTCGATGTGGACACCTGCCGCGCCATTGCGGCCGCCGTGCTCGGCGATGCGAAGAAGGTCGACTTCGTGCCCCTCAATTCGCAGCAGCGCTTCTCGGCCCTGCAGGCCGGCGAAATCGACATCCTGGCGCGCAACACCACCTGGACCCTCACGCGCGACGCCTCGCTCGGCTTCAACTTCACCACCATCACCTACTACGACGGCCAAGGCTTCCTGGTGCCCAAGAAGCTCAAGGTGACGAGCGCCAAGCAGCTCAAGAACGCCACCATCTGCACGCAGTCGGGCACCACCAACGAGAAGAACGTCTCCGACTACTTCCGCGCCCAGAACATCCCGGTGAAGACCGTCGTCTTCGAGAGCTTCGAGGCCTCGTTCAAGGCCTTCTTCTCGGGTCGCTGCCAGGCCTTCACGACCGACGCGTCGGCGCTCGCGGGCCTGCGCAACAAGGAGGCGCCGAACCCCGACGACTACATCATCCTGCCCGAGCTGATCTCCAAGGAGCCGCTCGCGCCCCTGGTGCGCCGCGGCGACGATGAGTGGTTCGCCATTGCCAAGTGGGTGCCCAACGCGCTCATCGAGGCCGAGGAGGCCGGCGTCACGCAGGCCAACGCCGATGCGCTCAAGGCGAGCAGCAAGGACCCGGCGCAGCAGCGCCTGGTCGGCACCGGCGAAGACCTGGGCAAGCTGCTGGGTCTGGACAAGGACTGGTCGTTCCGCGCGATCAAGGCCGTGGGCAACTACGGTGAAGTGTTCGAGCGCAACGTCGGGCCGAAGTCGGTGCTCAAGCTGCCGCGCGGCTCCAACAATTTGTGGAGCAAAGGCGGCCTCATCTACGCACCACCGGTGCGATGAGTCGTGAGGGCGCCTCGCGCCGCGGCGCCTGGCTGGCCTGGGCCGTCCAGGCGCTGCTGGTGCTGGCCGTCGTGGCCGGCGCCTTCTGGGTGGTGCACCACGCGCTCGACGTGCTGCGCGCACGCGGCGTGCGCTCCGGCTTCGACTTTCTCACCGAGCCCGCGGGCTTCTCGATCAGCGAGGGCTGGCTCGATTTCGATGCCAGCCAGCCGTTCTGGCGCGCCTTTCTCGCGGGCCTGATCAACACGGTGCGGGCGGCGGTGCCCGCGGCGATTTTCTCGGTTGTGCTTGGCACGCTGATCGGCATCGGCCGGCTCGCCCCGCACGTGCTGCTGCGCGGCATCTGCACCGCGTATGTCGAGCTGCTGCGCAACGTGCCGCTGCTCGTCCAGCTGCTGATGCTGGCCTTCGCGATGGCGAATCTGCTGCCTGATCCGACTGAACCCGTCCGGCTGCTGCCCGGCGTGTGGCTCAGCAAGGGCGGACTCAGCGTGCCGTGGCCCGTGGCAGGCGAGGGCGGCTGGTGGCCGACGCATTTCGAGTGGCCCGAGCGTGGCGATTTCGGTGTGAGCGGCGGCGCCGCGTTGAGCCCCGAGTACGTGACCATCGTCGCCGGCTTGTC
The DNA here is from genome assembly GCF_017161115.1 of Variovorax sp. RKNM96. Lineage (GTDB taxonomy): Bacteria > Pseudomonadota > Gammaproteobacteria > Burkholderiales > Burkholderiaceae_C > Variovorax. Next base: position 3,346,940 of record NZ_CP046508.1, read on the forward strand.
GTTCTATTCGGCCGCCTTCGTCGCCGAGATCGTGCGCGCCGGCATTCTTTCGGTCTCGCAGGGGCAGGTGCTGGCGGGGCAGGCGCTGGGGTTGTCGTCGGTGCAGCAGCTGCGCATCGTGATCCTGCCGCAGGCGCTGCGGGTGATCGTGCCTTCGCTCACCAACCAGTTGCTCAGCCTCGTCAAGAATTCGTCGCTCGCGGTGGCCGTGGGCTATCCGGAGCTGGTGTCCGTTGCCAACACCACCATCGGCTCGAACGGCCGGGCCTTCGAGTGCATCGCGATCATCATGGCGGTGTACCTGCTGATGTCGCTCGTGATCTCCTTCGGCATGAACCGCTACAACGCGCGCGTCGCCTTGCGGGGATGGCGATGAGGAATGTCGCGCAAGGCCCGATTGCCTGGCGCCGCGAACTCTGGGGTTCGCCGCTGCGCGCGCTGGCGACTGTGCTGCTGATCGCGCTGCTCGCGTGGGTCGGCTTTCACATCGTCGAGTGGGCCGTGGTGCATGCGGTGTTCCGCTCCGACGCCGAGGCCTGCCGCGCGGTGCAGCACGGCGCCTGCTGGGGCGTGGTGGCCGAGAAGTGGCGGCCGATGCTGTTCGGGCGCTTTCCGTATGAAGAGCAATGGCGGCCGGCCATCGCGGTGGTCGTGCTCTCCGCCGTCACCGTGCTGAGCGCTTGGCCGCGCAGCTGGCGCTGGTGGCTGGTGCCGCTGTGGATCGTCGCGCTGCTGCTGTTCGTGCTGCTGATGCGCGGGGGCGTCTTTGGGTTGAGTGATGTGCCGACGAGCCGCTGGGGCGGTCTGCCGCTCACCATCGGGCTCGCGGTCGTGGGACTGGCGCTGGCCTTTCCGCTCGCGCTGCTGCTCGCATTGGGCCGACGTTCGGGCTGGCCGGTGGTCCGCACGCTGAGCGCGAGCTACATCGAGCTGGTGCGCGGCGTGCCGCTGATTTCGGTGCTGTTCATGGCGTCGTTCCTGTTGCCGCTGCTGTGGCCGGCGGGCTGGCAACCCGACGTGCTGGTGCGGGTGCTCGCGGGCCTCACGCTGTTCGTCGCGGCGTACCTGGCCGAAATCATCCGCGGCGGCCTGCAGGCCGTGCCGCGCGGCCAGACCGAGGTGGCGATGGCGCTCGGTTTCGGCCGCTGGCCGGTGCAGCGCGACATCGTGCTGCCGCAGGCCCTGCGCCTCGTCGTGCCCGCGCTCACCAACAGCGTGGTCGGCACGCTGAAGGACACCTCGCTCGTCACCGTCGTGGGCCTTTTCGAACTGACCGGTGCGTTGGGCCTCGCGCTCGGCGGCGATCCGGTCTGGCGGCCGTTCTATCTCGAGGGCTATCTCTTCATCGCCGCCGTGTACTGGGTGCTGTGCTTCGGGCTCTCGCGCTACAGCGTGTGGCTGGAGCGCAGGCTGGCGAGCGCGCCGACCTGAGCCGCATCCTGCGGACTGTCGTCCTGCAGTCCGAGCGCGATGGCCTTGTCCCGCGGCGCCTTCGTCACGAGGCTCACGGCCACGACGACTGCGGCGTTGATGGCCATCGCGATCAGCCCGGCCTCCCATTGCGGCACCGTCGCAGCCCAGAACTTCGCCGCGAACGGCGCCAGCAGCGCGACGAAGCCGGCCACGAGCCCGGCCAGCACGCCGATGGCGCTCGTGCGCTTCCACAGGAACCCGAGGAACACACCCGGCGCGAGCATGCCGATGGCCGAATACGCATCGAGCAGGATCTTCACCAGCGAGCCTTTCTGGCTCACCGACAGCCACACGGCGATGGCCGCGAAAACCACCAGCGAGCCGCGCGACAGCGCCAGTGAAGCGCGCTCGCTTAATCCGCTCCTGAACGGCCGCACCACGTTGCGCGTGAAGATCGACCCGGCCGTCAGCAGCAGCAGCGAGCCCGGCGCCAGCGCCAGCAGGAAGCCCGTGCCCGCCAGCAGCCCGACCATCCACGCCGGATAGCGGTCGGACACGAACTGCAGCAGCGCCGCATTGAGGTTGCCGCCCGGCGGCTGCGTCTGCGCCAGCAACGCCGCGAAGCCCAGCAGGATGATGAAGAAATAGGCCAGCGAATACAGCGGCTGCCAGATCGCATTGCGCCGGATCGCCGTCGCGCTGTGCGCCGTGTACGACATTTGGAACAGGTGCGGGAACACCCAGTTTCCCAGCGCGATGTTGATCGCCGAGGTCATGAGCCAGATCGCGGTGGTCGGCGAGGTGGCGTCCAGCCCCGGGAACTTGCCGATGCCCGGGTGCTTCGCCTCCGCCATCGAGAACAGGTCGAGCAGCGAGGCCGCGCCCACCTTGCTCGCGACCGTGACGCTCAGCAGCACCACCACGACCACCATCAGCACGTCTTTCACGCCTGCGGCGAAGGCGGCGGAGCGCACGCCAGCGACGAACACGAAGGCGATCATCAAGACGCCGGCGCCGATGGTCGCGGCCTCGCTGGAGATGCTGTTGCCCAGCGTGAGCTGCACGATCAGCCCGAGGCTCACCAGCTGGATCTGCACATAGACCACGAGCGACGCGATGCCGACCACGCCCGTCAGCACGCCCAGCCACGGTGCCTCGTAGCGCGCCGCGAAGAAGTCGGACTGCGTGAGCAGCTTGCCGATGCGCCCGGCGCGCCAGATCCGCGGCATCAGCCAGTAGCCGACCGCGTAGCTCATCGAGACCGAGCAGAACGCGAGGTATGCCGGCGCCCCCAGCGCCCAGGCGTAGCCCGAGATGCCGAGCACCGCGAAGGTCGTGTAGACCTCGCCCGCGTTCATGAACCAGAAGATCAGCGTGCCGAGGCTGCGCCCGCCGACGGCCCAGTCGGCGAAGTTGTGGGCGCGGCGCGTGCGGCGACCGTAGGCGATGGCGCCGGCAACGGTCGCGAGCAGGATGGCCAGGACGATGGCGAGCTTCATGGTGCGCCGTCCTCGTGGGCCTTCAGGCTGTGGGCGAGGAAGGCGGCTTCCTCGGCTTCGACGCCGGCCCTGGCATCGAGGCGAAAGACGATCGCGATGACCACGCTGGTCAGCACGATGCCCGCCATCTGCCAGAACATGGGGAAGGGCAGTCCGAACGGGGTGAGCGCGATGTCGTTCACGGCCGGCGCAAGGCAGGCCTGCCAGATGAACGGAAAGACCAGCAGCCAGCGGTGTCCAAGGCGTCGCCGAGTGGGGCGTGTGGGGGAATGCGGGTCGGCCATCTCGATGCTCCTGTAAAGTATTACTGCACGATCTGGGCGCGGAGTGTGCAGAGAAAATGCACAAAGCACAAGTAGGGCTGGCGGCAATCATCGCTGGGAATACTGGAAGTTACGCAGCTTCTTCGAGCCCTTGACGTGCACCAGAACCGTACATACCATCCCGCTTGTTGTGCTGTGTGGATGCACAAATAAGAAGCAAAGAAAGACCCAGCCCATGATCGGCGACCGACTGAAGGAATTGCGAACGGCCCGCGGCCTGTCCCTGCGCGAACTGGCCGCGCAGGCGGGCGTGTCCGCCACGCTGTTGAGCCAGATCGAGCGCGCCGTCACCGATCCGAGCCTGGAAACCCTGCGCCGGCTCGCCGGGGTGTTCGGCGAATCGGTGTCGTCGTTGTTCTCGGAGCCGACGCCGCCGACCGTCTGGATCAGCCGGCCCAATCAGCGCGTGATGCTCACCGCGCCCAAGGGCCAGGTGGCCTACGAGCGGCTGACGGCCGGCGCGGGACAGCTCGAAGTGCTGCGCGCCGTGCTCGAGCCGGGCCAGATGTCGGCCGACGAGCCGCGCGGCCACGAGTCGGCCGAATGCGTCTACGTCGTTACGGGCGCGCTGGTGGCGCAGGTGGCGGGCGTCGACTACGCGGTGAAGGCCGGCGAGAGCATCTCCTTCGACGCGCGGCTGCCGCACCGCTACCTGAATGCCTCGAAGGCGCCGACCGAAATCATCCTGTCCGTCACCCCACCGAACCCCTGACATGAACACTCCGACACCCCCGGACGACGGCGCCTTCACGCTCTACGACCTTCGCGTCGAGGTGGTCGCGCCCGAAGGCGCGAAGCTCTATTGCAACGCCAAGGTCGGCGACTATTTCGAGCTGCGCGGCGAGATGCTGCACCTGCCCGAGGGGCAGGGCTTCTCGATCTATTCGCTGGGCGCCTTGCTGCCGCTGCTCGCGGCCAAGCAACGGCCCACCGATGCCAACGACTGGATGAGCACCGACGCCGAAGTGGCGTGCCCCGATCCGCATTGCCCGTCGCGCTTTCGCATCACGCGCACCGCGACGCGCGTTTTCCGCCACGCCGACACCACGGCCGTGGTCCACCCTTCCAAGTCTTCCAGGCAGAACCCATGAGCCAACCGCAACGCATCGACCTCGCGCCGAACTACTCGATCTCCCGCCTGCTGAAGGGCGGCTGGCAACTGGCCGGCGGCCACGGCGGCATCGACCGCGCCGCGGCCATCGCCGACATGGCGGCGTACTACGAGGCCGGCATCACCACCTTCGATTGCGCCGACATCTACACCGGCGTGGAAGAGCTGATCGGCGACTTCCGGCGCGAGCACATCGCGCGCCATGGCAGCGGCAGCCTTTCGCAACTGCGCGTGCACACCAAGTTCGTGCCCGACCTCGCGACGCTCGCGCAGATCGACAAGCGCCAGGTCGAACAGACCATCGACCGGTCGCTTCAGCGGCTGGGCGTCGAGCGGCTGGACCTCGTGCAGTTCCACTGGTGGGACTACGGCGTGCCGCGCTATGTCGAGGTCGCGCACTGGCTGCAGGAGCTGCAGCGCGCCGGCAAGATCGAGCTGCTGGGCGGCACCAATTTCGACACTGCACGCGTGCGCGAGCTGGTCGATGCCGACGTGCCGCTGCGCAGCATGCAGGTGCAGTACTCGCTGCTCGACCAGCGGCCGCAGCCGACGCTGGCGCCGTATTGCGCGGCATCGGGCATCCAGTTGCTGTGCTACGGCAGCGTGGCGGGCGGGTTTCTGTCGGAGCGCTGGCTCGGCGCGAGCGAACCGCGGGAGCCTTACGAGAACCGGTCGCTGGTCAAGTACAAGCTCGTCATCGATGACTTCGGCGGGTGGGATCTGTTCCAGCAACTGCTCCAGCAGATGCAGAAGGTGGGGCAGCGGCATGGCGTGTCGATCGCCACGGTGGCGATGCGCTGGGTGCTGCAGCAGCCGCAGGTGGCGGGCGTGATCGTCGGCGTGCGGCGCGGCGACCATCTGGCAGACCACCTGAAGGTGCTGTCGCTGCAGCTCGATGCCGAGGACATCGCCACGCTCGATACCGTGCTGGCGCAGCGCCAGCCGCCGAGCGGCGATGTGTACGCGGTCGAGCGCGACATCGAAGGCCGCCACGGCCGCGTGATGAAGTACGACCTCAACAAAGAGCCGCACTGACCCTGTTCAGGTTTTGGGTCGCGGCACCAGTTCGGGATAGCCGGTGGCCGGATCGTGCTCGCGGGCGAAGCGCCATTCGGGCAGCCAGGCGATCAGGATTTCGGCGGTGGTGCGCACCGTGCAGCCCGGTGCTACATGGCCGCCGCGCACCTGGCCTGCGGCATCCGACACGCTGATGTGCAGGTGAGCGCCGTGCGGTGAAAGCGTGCCGGACAGCGTGAGGATTTCAAGGTCGCCTTCGAGCACTGCGGCGCTCTCCACTCCGGCATACCGGATGCGCGCGCCGCTCAGGCTTCCGATGCCCGAGACCACGAAAGCCGCGTCGGCACCACGTTGCTTGAGCGCCGCGTCGAGCGCGCCGCGCAAGTCATCGCCCGGGTTCAATCGCAGCGTGTGGGCTTCCATCGCCGGTCGCTGGCGTCAGCTCGACAGCGCCTTGTCCACCAGCTGCTGCGCCTCTTCGAGGATGCGCGCGAGGTGCTCCGCGCCCTTGAAGCTCTCGCCGTAGACCTTGTAGATGTTCTCCGTGCCCGAGGGCCGCGCCGCGAACCAGCCATTGGCGGTGACGACCTTCACGCCGCCGATGGCCGCGCCGTTGCCGGGCGCATGGCTCAGCACGGCCTCGATCTTGTCGCCCGCCAGTTCGGTAGAGCTGACCTGCTGCGGCGACAGGTTCGACAGCTTCTTCTTCTGTTCGACCGTCGCCGCCGCATCCACGCGGTCGGACACCGGCTGCCCCAGCGCCTGCGTGAGTTCGGCATAGCGCTCGCCCGGGTCGCGCCCGGTGCGCGCGGCGATCTCCGCCGAGAGCAGGGCGGGCACCATGCCGTCCTTGTCCGTGGTCCAGGCTGAGCCGTCGTGGCGCAGGAAGGTCGCGCCCGCGCTTTCCTCGCCGCCGAAGCCGAGCGATCCCTCCACCAGCCCATCGACGAACCACTTGAAGCCCACCGGCACTTCGTAGAGCTTGCGCCCGAGCTTTGCCGTGACGCGGTCGATCATCTGGCTGCTCACCACCGTCTTGCCGACGGCGGCACCCGCCGGCCATTGTGGGCGGTGCGTGTAGAGGTAGTCGATCATCACCGCGAGGTAGCTGTTCGGCTGCATCAGGCCCGCGCTGCGCGTGACCACGCCGTGGCGGTCGTGGTCGGTATCGCAGGCGAAGGCGATGCCGAAGCGGTCTTTCAGCGCGATCAGCTTGTGCATCGCGTCGGGCGAAGACGGGTCCATGCGGATGCGGCCGTCCCAGTCGAGCGACATGAAGCGGAAGGTCGGGTCGACCTCCTGGTTGAGCACGGTGAGGCGCTGGAGCTTGTAGCGCTCGGCGATGGCCGGCCAGTAGTGCACGCCGGCGCCGCCGAGCGGATCGACGCCCAGGTCGATCTGCACGCCGCGGATCGCGTCCATGTCGAGCACCTGGGCCAAATCTTCGACGTAGGTGTTCAGGTAGTCGTGCCGGTGCGTGGTGGAAGCCTTCAGCGCCTGTGCGAGCGGCATGCGCTTCACGCCTTCGAGCCCGTTCGCCAGCATCTTGTTGGCGGCGGCTTCGACGGCCGAGGTGATGTCGGTGCCGGCGGGGCCGCCGTTCGGCGGGTTGTACTTGAAGCCGCCGCTCTCGGGCGGGTTGTGCGAGGGCGTGATGACGATGCCGTCGGCCAATCCTGTCGTGCGGCCGCGGTTGTAGACCAGGATCGCATGCGAGACGGCCGGCGTCGGCGTGTATTCGTCGTCCTTCGAGAGCATCAGCTCGACGCCGTTGGCAGCCAGCACTTCGACCGCACTGCTGAAAGCGGGCGTGGAGAGCGCGTGCGTGTCGATGCCGAGGAACAGCGGGCCGTCGATGCCTTTCTGCTTGCGGTAGTCGCAGATCGCCTGGCTGATCGCGAGCACATGCCATTCGTTGAACGCGTCATCGAACGAGGAGCCGCGGTGGCCCGAGGTGCCGAAGGCCACGCGCTGCGCGGGCACGGAAGGGTCGGGGCGACCGGTGTAGTACGCCGAGATCAGGCGCGGCACGTTCACCAGCAGTTCGAGGGGCGCAGGTTTGCCTGCGAGGGGATTCGTTTGTTGACTCATGTCTTGGATGCCCAGTCGTCGATTTGAATGAGGTCGCCGATGCGTTCGATGGTGATGTCGGCGGGCGCGTAGGCGGCAATGGCCTGCGCGTCGAGCGCATAGTGGCCTTGCCGCACGAAGACGGTGGTGAGCCGCGGCCCCCAGATCGCCTTCATGGCGGAGAGCAGGCGCAGCTTGTCGTCGACCATCACGTAGTGCGCGGCGGGGTGGCACTCCTCGATGGTGTCGAGCATCTGCTCCTTGTGAACGTAGATCAGCACGCGGCCTTCGACCGCATCCCACAGGCCCGAGCGCTGCACCTTGCGCGGCTGGAACACCACGTCGCCGTCGGACAGGATCACCGTCGGGCCGAAGCGGCGCAGATGCTTCAGCGCATCGAGCGCGCCGGGGTACAGGCGGTCGGCGAAGGGGTAGTCGATGAGAAAGCTCGACATCAGCAGCAGCCGCGAATCGCTCATGCCGCGCTTGCTCTCTTCGGCCCGGTAGCGCTGCAGCGCGCCGAGGTAGTCGACGTAGCCGAGTTCGCTGCGCAGCGTCTCGAAGGCGGCCCAGTAACGGCTGGCATTCTCGGCGCCGAAGGCTTGTTCGAGGTGGGTGCGCAAGTCACCGACGACGCCGTCGTTGTCGAGCAGGGTGTTGTCGACGTCAACGAGAAAAACGGTGTCAGGGTGCTGTGTCATGAGGGGGCGCCCAGAGGGCCGGAGCTGCATGCATCGCATTCAGGATACGCCATCGAAAAGGCAGCACCGATACCCATCGTGAATTAGTTGATGCTTTGTGTACCGCTGGCTTAACCTGTGCACGGCGTGTCGTTTTTGGCGAATAAGCTTCCACCAGTTTCAAGGAGCAAAAAAGTATGCGCATGAAGAATGGTCGAAGCTTGTTGTGCCTGTCGGCCGTGGTCCTGCTGCTGGCAGGCTGCGCGGCCCCACCGAAGGACCGGCCGCTGACCTCCGAGGTGCCCGAGCCGCCGAGCTTCGCGCCGCCGCCGGAAACCTGTCAGGCCGCGGCCGTTCGCTTCGGGCTCGGCCTGCAGGCGACCCAGGCCCTGCTGCAGGAAATGTTGGAGCGCGCAGGCGCCAAGACGGGCCGCACCGTGCCCGCAACGGAAGCCGCGAGCCCGGCGCAAGACCCCACGCGGCTCAACCTGCAGGTCGAGCCCACGGGGCGCATCGTCGGCGTGTACTGCGGATAGTTCTCTTTGGCCGTGGGCTCCGGAATCGGCGCGTCGATGCCGCAGAATCCGGGCATGTTGTTTTCCATGTCGCCGGACGACGAGCTGGGCCGCCTGCCTCCCGACGAGGTGCTGTCGCCGTTGATCGAAGACTGGGCGCGCGCGGGCAAGCGCGTGGCCGTCGTCTGCGACATCGACCTCGACCGCTTCGGCGAACTCAACCAGCGGCTGGGCATGGCGGGCGGCAATGCCGCGCTGGTCGAGGCGGCCCGCCGCATCAAGCAGCAGTTGCCGCGCGAGTCGCTGCTGGCGCGCATCGGCGGCGACGAGTTCGCGGCCGTGTTCGCCGGCCTCGGACCGACGCAGTGCCACAGGGTGCTCGAGCGCGTGCTCGCCGCGCTGGCAGAACCCTGGGAATGGCGCGGCCACACGGCGAGCCTGGCTGCGAGCCTGGGTGCGCGGTTGATGGGCAGCAGCGGCCCGCCTCCCGAGATCGCCTTGCGCGATGCCCAGCATGCAGCCTTCTATGCCAAGCGCGCCGCCGACGGCAAGGTGCATTACTTCGATGCGCCGCAGGCCGAGGCCGATGTGCAGGTCGCGCGCCAGCGACAGCGCATCCAGGAGGGGCTCGCGCAGGGCGAGTTCTGCCTCTGGTACCAGCCCAAGGTCGACATGCGCCGCGGCGTGGTGCCGGGCGCCGAAGCGCTCATCCGCTGGCAGCACCCCGAGCGCGGCCTGCTGCAGCCGATCCATTTCGTGCCGCTGCTGGAAGACGACGCGCTGGCCGAACAGGTCGGCAACTGGGTCATCGCCACCGCGTTGCGGCAGGCGTACGACTGGCGCGCGGAGGGGCTGCGGATGTCGATCAGCGTCAACCTGAGCCCGCTGCACATGCTGCGGCACGACTTCGTCGACCGGCTGGCCGAGCAACTCGCGCAGTACCCCAGGCTGGGGCCGGGCACGCTGGAACTCGAGATCCTCGAGACCACGGCCATCAGCCAGTTCGCCACCGTGGCCCGCTTCGTCGAGGCCTGCCAGGCGCTGGGGGTGGCGGTGGCCATCGACGACTTCGGCACCGGCTATTCGTCGCTGACCTACCTGCGCCAGCTGCCGGTGTCCTCGGTCAAGATCGACCAGTCCTTCATCCGCGGCATGCTCGACAGCGAGCCCGACCGGGCGATCGTGCAGGGCATCCTGCTGCTGCTGCGCGCGCTCGGGCGCACGGCCGTGGCCGAAGGGGTGGAAACGCTGGCCCATGGCGAGGCGCTGCTGGCCATGGGCTGCACGCTCGCCCAGGGCTACGGCATCGCCAGGCCGATGCCGGCCGACCGGATGAAGCACTGGGTGGCCGAGTTCGAGCGCGCGCCGCCCTGGGGGCGCGACGATTCGCCGGCAGCACCGGCCGAATCGTCCTCGCTGCCCTGACCGAGCAGGCTCAGAGCAGCGGCGTGTAGGGCGAGACCAGCGGGCGCAGCGTGGTACCGCTCGGCACGCCCAGGCTGCTGCCGCCGTCGAACACGTAGCGCACGTACAGGCCGCCCGTCAGCTGGCGGTAGTTCTGGGCGTTGTTCAGTCCGATCGAGCCGCCCAGGAACATCTTGGGCGCGAGCTGGTATTCGAGGATCGCGGCGAGGTTGTAGGCCAGGCCGGTCTTCGAGGTCTTCGGGTACATGCCGGTGAAGGGCGCGCTGCTCAGTCCCAGCGACGCCGCGTAGGCGGCCGCGCTCCCAGCGTCCCCGGCGCGCCGGCCGTCGGTCGGGAAGTAGGGCGATTCCTTCTGGGTGAACGACTGCACGCCGAGCGAGGCATTCAGACGCCACGCCAGGCGATCGCTGCGCCCGCTCCAGTCGACCGGGAATGCCACGCTCACGAAGCTCTGCGGGCTGAAGTAGCCGCCCTGCCCGAAGGTGTAGTAGCTCAGGTTCTTGTCGTAGCCCATGAGGCCGAGGTTCATGCCCAGCGTGAGCTTGGAACCCGGGGTGCTGATCAGGTGCAGGTAGGCGCCGCCGCCGGTCTCGAAGCGGCTGTTGCTCGCGACGTTCTTGCCGGTGATGCCGTGCAGCGCCGCATAGCCGTAGATGCCGTAGGTGCCGTCGTCGTAGCCCAGGTCGCCGCGCGCGCCGGTGGCGACCACGCCGCCCCAGCGCTCGTTGGTGCGCTCGTCCTTGGCGCCGGCGAAGGACAGCAGGCTGTCGGTGACGGCGCGGCGCGAGAGGTCGACCTTGGCGTTCCAGGAGTCGCCGAACGAACCCGCGTATGACACGTTGCCGATCACGTTGGTCTCCGGAAAGCCCAGCGGCGTGGTGCCGATGCTCGCGCCGAAGTTCTTGCCTTCGTAGCCCACGCTCAGGCCCACGCCGGCCGCGTTCTGCTGGCCGGCGGTGGTGCCCTTCTGCAGGCCGGTGATCGCGGCGCCGGGGCCGCCGCCGAAGCGGCTGCCCGTGGGGTAGTCGGACGACGGCGTGCCGGCATCGAGCACCGTGGGCGTCACGCCCACGACGATCTTGCCTTCGCCGACGGGGAAGCGGGCCTCGATCGGGATCTGGAAATCCGACAGCTGGCTGAGGCCGGCTTCACCCGCGCGGTTGCGGTAGACGGTGCCGGCGGTCAGGTTGATCGAGCGTTTCGCTTCCAGCTCGCGCAGTTCGGCCGCCACCGTGTCGACGGGCGCTGCAGTGCGCAGCGGCGCGTTCCAGCCGGCGCTGGCCGAGCCCGGCGTCGGCAGCGGTGCCTGCCCGTACGGATAGCTTTGCGGGTAGCCCGGTGGCGGATAGCCACCGGCCTGCGGCGCCTGCGCGTACACCGGCGCGACCGGCTGCATGCCGGCCACGGGGTACTGCTGGACCGGTGTCGCGATGTACGCCGAAGCCTGCGGCGTGTTGCGCGCGGCGGCGGCCGTGCGGTTGGATGCCGCTGTCGTCGTCCGCCGGCCCTTGGTGTTGGCGGCGGCCGGCGCGGTGCCGGAAGCCCACGGCAGCGCGCCCGGCGGATAGGCGTTCGGCGCCGCGCCCGCGACGGGGTACGCAGCGTTCGCGGGGTAGGTCGGGTAGGGCGCCTGGGCCACGGGGTAGCTCGGCGGATAGACCGGGCTCGGTGCGCCGGGCGCATACGCCACCGGCTGCATGCGCGGCTGCGCGAAAGGGTTGCCGCCCGCCGCGGGATAGGTGCCGGGCACGGCCGCACCTGCGGCGCCACCCGTCATGCCCGCGAACGGATTGGCCGCGGGCCCGCCCACCGGTGCCGCACCCGGCACGAAGCCGGTGGCGACGCGGCTGTCGGCCTCCACCGCAGCGCGCAGGTACTGCTCGGCCTTGCGGCTGTCGCCCGCGTTGCGATAGACGCGGCCCGCGGCGGCCAGCACGCGCGATTCGTCGGGCGCCTGCTTCAGCGCGGCCATCACGTAGTTCTCGGCCTCGCTGTGTTCGCGCAGCGCGCTGGCGCTGGCGGCCGCGGCCAGCAGCGTGTCGAGATCGGTCGGGCTGCGCTGCAGCACGCGCTGGTAGAGCGCCAGCGCCTGGGTTTCGTCGCGTGCGGCCGAGTAGAGCCGCGCGAGCGCCGCCATCGCCTTCGGGTCTTCGGGCCGCTCGGCGAGCACCGGTGCCATGGCGTTGTAGGCGGCCTCGAGGTTGCCGGCCTCGCGCAGCGCGTCGGTCTGGCGCAGCGCGAAGGCGATGCGCACGCTGTCGAAATCGCTGCGCTGGGCGGGGGTCATGTTGGCCGCCTGCATCTGGCGCAGCACCGCGGCCAGCTCGATGTCCTGCCTGGTCTTGAGCAGCACCGACGCATACAGCAGCCGGTCGCCGATGCCCGGGTTCGGGCTGCGCGCGAGCAGCTGGCGGCTCATGGCCAGCGCACGGGGCGCATCGCCGATCTCCGCATAGGCGCCGGCGAGCTGACCCCACAGTTCGGCGGGCATGTCGCTGCTGAGCGCCGCCTCGGCCTGGCCGAGCACCTGGCGCGCCGCATCCACCTGCCCCTGGCGTGCGAGCGCCTGTGCGCGCTGTGCCTGCGATTGCGCCCAGAGCCTGCGCTGCAGCGCCGCCATGTCGCGCGTCCTGGACGCCGCGGGAATGCGCTCCAGGTACTGGATGCCGCTGGCCGCGTCGCCGGTCTCGGAGGCGAGCAGGGCGCTGGCGTAGAGCGCGTCGGGCATGTCGGGCTGCGACATCAGCAGGCCCTCCATCACGCCGCGCGCCTCGGCCATCAGGCCCTGGCGCCGGTAGATGTTGGCCAGGTCCAGGCGCACCCACGGGCTGTCGGGCGCGGCGAGCATCGCATCCTCGAGCGTGCGCTGCGCGCCGGCGGCGTCGCCGGCATCGGCCTGCTGGCGTGCGCGGGCGCGCGCCTGTTCGACCTGGATGTCGCGCAGGCCGCCGAGCTGGCTGGCCTGTTCGGGCGTGAGCTGGCGCGCGAGCGCGAGCGCCTCGTCGGCACGGCCCTGGCGCCCGTACACGGCGATGAGGCCGCGCAGCGCCTGCGTGTCCGAAGGCTTGCTCTCGAGCACGCGCTTGTAGCCTTGCTCGGCCTGCGGCAGCTCGCCGGCGGCCGCGCGCAGATCCGCCAGCGCGACCTGGCCAACGCTCTCGCGCGCATCGATGCGCACCGCGCGTTCGAGCAGCGTCTGGGCGCCGCGCACGTCGTTCTTCTCGCGCGCCGTGCGCGCCTGGCCGACGAGGCTCCAGTAGGTGGCGCTGTTGAGCGCCGAATTCCATTTGCTGCCGCCCGAGCTGCGCGCGGCGCGCTCCAAGAGCTCCTGCGCTTCGCCGAAGCGCTCCTGGCGCAGCCGCACCAGGCCGAGTCCGCCGAGGGCTTCGGCGTCGTCAGCCTTGGCGCGCAGCGCCTGCTGGAAGCGTTGTTCGGCAGTGGCCGGGTCGCCGCGGTCCAGTGCCCGGAAGCCTTCGCCCAGCGGCACGCCGGGCGAGGATGCGGCCGCTGTCTTGCCGGTGGTCAGGGTTTCGAGACGCGCCGACACCGCGGCGTCGTTCGGGTTGCTGGCCAGGAAGTCCTGGTAGAGCGGAATGTCGGGTGCGCGCGCATCGAGCCAGATCAGCGCCTGGCGCCAACTGGCGCGCGCGGCCGCGCCCACAGTGGGCTGCCTGGCCAGCTCCACCAGGCTGCGGATGCCTTCGCGCCGCGTGGGCTCGCTGTAGGTGCGCAGCTGCGCGAGCGCGAGCCGGTAGCTGGCGTTGTCGGGATGGTCCTTGACCAGTTGCTCCAGGCCCTTGCGGCCTTCGTCGGCGCCCTGCGGCGTGCTGCTGAGCACCTGGTAGTACTCCAGCGCCAGCGCTTCGGGCGGCGGGCGGTTGTCGAACTGGCTGCGGTAGAACTCGACCGCCTCGGCCGCACGCCCCGCGCGCGCCGCCGCCCGTGCGCGCTGCAGCGTGCCGCCCTGGCCGGGCTGCTGCGCCTGCTGCGTGAGGCGGGCCAGGCGGCTGTCGTTCGGGTGTGCGGCGCGCAGCCGCGAGATCCAGCTGCGCGCGGGCTCGGCGTTGCCGCGCGACAGCTCGACCTGCGCCATGCCGTACATCGCGTCGGCCGACTGGGGATCGACGCGCAGCAGCTTGCGCCAGCTTTCTTCCGCGAGGTCCGCGCGGCCCTGGGTCTGCCAGTAGTTGCCCTGTTCGACGAGCGCGGCGCCGGCATCGGCCTGCGCCCGTGCGGGGGTGCTTGTGCAGACGGCCGCCAGCAGGCCCAGGCAGGCCATCCATTGCGCGGCGGGAATGCGCCCGGGGCCACGGCGCAGCCAGGGCGGAGGCAGCGGCTTCATGCCGCTTGGGAAGGTCGACATAGCAGTCTCCAGGAGGTTTGCAACTGGCCGTTGCGATCGAATTCGTAGCGGCCGTCGAGCCAGGCCTGGCCGAAGATCAACAGCACCTGTTCGTAGTACGGCAGCGGCGCGGCGGGGGCCGCTGCGGAAGATGTGTCGGTACGCCCGCCGGGCACCCGCGCCGATTCGGCGGCCAGGGCTTCGGGCAGGTCCTGCGCCTTGAGGTACGGCAGCAGCGCACCGGTGAACCCGAGCGGCGCCTTGCCGCGCTCCGTGCCGGTGGCGGTATCCACCGATTCGGGCATCTGATGGCGATCCGCCAGCAGCAGGCGCGGGCCGTTCAGGCGCTGCAGCAGGGCCTTGGACTCGGGGTCCCTGGCCGACAGCATGCCGGCCCAGAGATAGACGCGGATGGCGTCGTAGCTGCCCACGACGCCTTTCTGCGGATCGGCAACGAAGGCGTTGGCGGCCGACGACCAGGCACACCAGTCGGGCGCGAAGCCCTTCGGCGCGGTGGCGTGCAACAGGCGCACGGTGGTGTCCGCCACCTCGCGCCACGGCCCGCGCGGATCGGTTTGCTGGAAGTAGCGCAGCAACTGCAGCGGCATGTAGCTCGGGTTGAGCCGCCAGAGCGGACCGCTCGCCACCGATGCGGGCCAGGGCAGCAGCATGCGGCCCAGGCCCGGCAACGCCACCACCTCGTCGCGCGCCACGAGCGCCAGCAGGCTGCGGCCGAGCCTGGCGTAGCGCGGCTCGTTCCAGAGCCGGCCGGCTTCCATGAGCGCGTAGGCGATCCACAGGTCGGCGTCGGAGGCAGCATTCGCATCGAGCACGCCCCATCCGCCGTCGAGCTTCTTGCCCCATTGCCAGGCCGGCAGGTTGGTGGCCAGGTTGCCCTGTGCGAGGTTGGCTTCGGTCCAGGCGAGCACGCGCGCGAAGGTCGCCTTGTCGTTGTGGACCAGCGCGAAGAAGAGGCTGTACGACTGGCCTTCGGAGGTCGATTGCTGCTGCGGCGTGTTGAAGTCGATCACGCGGCCGTCGCGCTGGATGTGGCGCGACGCGAACGCGGCCCAGTCGGACGCCGGATGGCATGGCGCTGGTGCGGCTGCCGCAGGTGCCGCGGAAGCCGCGCGGGAGGCGGCCCAGCCCAGCGCGGCTGCCGCGAGCAGCGGCCGCCTGCCGATGCGCGGGGGGTGTGGTGACGGTGGCACGGCAGGCAACCTGATGAACCCGCTCAACGCAGACGCCGCCGCGCGCGCAACTGCAGGCTGGCGAAAGCGACCGCGGCGCCGAGCAGGGCGAGCGCCACGACCAGCCCGGCCAGCAGCAGCGGGCTGCGCGACAGGTTCCACTGCAGCCATGCCAGCGGCGGCAGGCTGCCCACGTAGTAGGTGTCTTCGCCGAGCACGCTGTACACCTGCTTGTCGCGCACGATCGCCATGCTGCCCTGGATGCGCTTGAGCAGGTCGGGCGTCATCAGCGCGTTCAGCAGCGCTTCTCTGGAGGCCGAGTTGGTGACGGCGGCGACCACGCTGCGGCCGCTGCGCAGCGGCGATTCGAAGCCCGCGAGCACCGCGTCGCGGCCGTCGTCGCTCATCGCGATCTGCATCGCGCCCGGCAAGTCTTCGCGCTTGCGCGCACCGATGACGAAGTCGATGGCGCTGTCCAGCCAGCTGTTGAGCTTGATCTGCGGCGAGGTGCCGTTGCGCTGCAGCGGCATCCTGGCGGCCCATTGCCCGAAGAGCGGCTGGTTCTGCAGGTTGCCGATCACCAGCAGGTCCTTGTCGGCCCATTGCGACACGTCCGCGGAACGGCCGACCTTCACGCGCAGCGCGGGATAGCCGGTGGCGTGGCCGATCTGGCCGAGCAGGCCCAGGTAGGTTTCGGTGTCCGTGGCCTCGGGCTGGTCCGGCAGGATGACCGCGGTCTCGGAGAGATCGGCCATGCGCGAGAACGGGAAGCCGCCGTTGGCATAGGCCGCGAGCTCGGGCATCGCGATGTAGTGCGGGAAGCCCGACACGTCGATCGTCGAGGTCGGGTCGATCGAGCCGCGCACGTTGTCGAGCAGGGGCAGGCAGCGCCCGCCCGAGGGCTCGAAGTAGTAGTGCATGCGCAGCTGGCTGCGCGGGCCCAGGGCCAGCGGCGGCAGCATGACCTGCTTGCTCTCGGCCATGGTGCCGTCGGGCATCAGCTTGACGGCCAGCGGGTTCCACCAGCGGTCGCCGGCCGGGTTGGCCGAGCGCAGCGGCAGCGCGCCGATGAAGTTGTCGTCGACGTTCAGGTTGAGCGTCGACTGGTCGGGCCGCACGCGTGGCGTGTAGCGGTACTGCAGGTCGAGTGGGATGCCGCGGCTGCGCCAGGTGAAGAGGTCGGGCGGCAGCTGCAGGTTGACGCGCACCACGTCGGGCGTGTACCCCGAGACCGACAGGTTGGCGGCGGTCGCCAGTTCGCCCAGCTGCAGCGGCCGGTCGCTGGGCACCCAGCGCGGCGCGTCGTAGGGCTTGCGCGCCGGCGGCTCCTGGAAGGCGGTGACCGTGCTGCGGTCGCCCGAGAACGCGCGGCTGTTCAGCGCCAGCGCCGCGGCGGCGGTGCGCAGCTCGGCCGGATCGCGCCCCATCACCAGCAGCAGCTTGGAAGCCGGGTCCTGCGGATGGTCGACGATCGCGAGCGACGGCCCCTGGATGGCGGGCAGCGTGAGGTTGGCGATCGAGGTGTCCGGCAGCACGAAGACCACCGCGTGGCCGGCGGGCAGGTCCCCGCGGGTCACCGGGAAGGTGGCGCCGCGGTAGTCGGCGAGCGCGCCGAACCACGACGAGACGATGCCGGCCGCCTCGAGCAGCGGCGGCGACTCCGCGCCCCCGAACACGAAGGGGATGCGCGCGCGCCGCACGTCGCGGCGGTCGAAGAAGGGCAGCGGCAGCGTGGCCAGGTCGTTGGTGAGCTTGAGCGGCGACACGTTCAGCCTGAGCGTGCTCGACGCGTCGATGCGCGCCCAGAGGCTGGTGTGGGCCGGGTCCTCGCAGTCGCGCGTGTAGTGGCCGACCAGCTCCACGTTGATGCGGTTGAACTCGGTGATCAGGCGCCGGTCGATCGGGATGTCCTGCGTCTGCGGCTTGCCGGCTTCCGTGCGGCTCACCGGCAGCGTGGCGACGAGCACGTCGTTCACCGTGACCTTCAGGTGCGAGAGCTCGGGAATCAGCGAGGGCGAGTAGGCGTAGTTGAGCCTGAGCGACGCGGCGGTGACCAGCTCATCGGCGCGCACGTTGAACGGAATGCCGATGGTGCCGCTGATGCCGCGCAGCTGCACCGCATAGTCGATGCCCAGCTGCGTGAGGTTGAGTTCGCGCAGCACGCCGCCGGGCGCTGCCGTGCCGGCCGTCGCTGCGGCAGGCGCCGCGGCCGGCATGGCGGGCCGGGCCTGGGGCTGGGCCCAGGCGCTGGAAGTTGCGGCGGCGGCCAGGGCGAGTGCCAGCACGGAGGCTCTGCGGGAGGCACCCGGGCGCGAGAGGGTCACAACGCGGCGAGGCGCATGCGGAGAGGTCGTCACACGGGTTCCTTGGCTTCGACAACGGGCTTCGACGAAGCCGGGCGGGGGCGCAGCCGGCTGGCGGCGGCGCGCAGATAGTGGGAGAACATGTCGCGAAAGCCGGTGCCGCTGATGCGCACGATGTGGCCGAGGACGCGGTGGATGCCCACGCGCGGATGGTTGCCCCAGCGCGCGGCCCAGATGTCGGCGCGCGCCGTCGTGCATTGCACCAGCGCACGCTCCTGCGAAAGGCTCATCGGCGCGAAGCGCAGGCCGACGCGCTTGCCGCTGCTGAAACGCACGGTTGCCGCAAAGCGCGACTCGGTCTCGCCGCGGTAGAGCGCCACCACCACGGTGGCGTCCTGCGCGAGCTTCATCTCGGCCGGCAGGTCGATGCCCAGGCCGCCGGTGGAAAAGTCGAAGGTGTTGCAGCGCATCGAGCTGCCGTCGGCGAAGTAAAGCGTGGCCGGCACTTGCAGCGCCACGCGATGGGCGCTGCGCAGCTGGCGGGATTCGTTGGCCGCCGCCACGCAGGCGCCCAGGATCATCAGGTTGTAGACGGTCCAGGCCAGGTTGAGCCAGACGGTGGCGATGTTCTGCGAATCGACCCAGGTCAGCCGCCACAGGCCCACGGCCACGCCGATGAAATTCAGTGCCAGCAGCACCAGGCTGGCCTTGGCGATGGAGCTGTCGAAATACTCCTTCTCGATCAGTCCGCCCTTGGCCGTCACGTTGAAGCTGCCCAGCTTCGGGTTGATCAGCGCCACCAGCGTGGGCCGGAAGATGTACCAGGCGAGCACCGCCTCGTAGACCTCGTTCCACAGCAGGTAGCGAAAGCGTCCCTGGATGCGGCTGTTGGTCAGGTTGGCATGCAGGATGTGCGGCAGCGCGAACGCGAAGATCATCGACGCCGACGCGTGGATCACGCTCGCGCCGAAGAACAGGTAGGCCAGCGGCGCCGTGAGGTAGATGAGGCGCGGGAGGCCATACAGGAAGTGCAGCATCGCATTCAGGTAGCACAGGCGCTGCGCCCAGTGCAGGCCGCGCCCGAAGAGCGGGTTGTCAATGCGGAAGATCTGCGCCATGCCGCGCGCCCAGCGGATGCGCTGCCCCACGTGGCCCGAGAGGCTTTCGGTGGCCAGGCCCGCCGCCTGCGGCAGCGCCAGGTAGGCCGTGTTGTAGCCCCGGCGATGCATCTTCAGCGCGGTGTGGGCGTCCTCGGTCACGGTCTCCACCGCGATGCCGCCGACTTCCTCGACCATGGTGCGGCGAAGCACCGCGCACGAACCGCAGAAGAAGGTGGCGTTCCAGAGGTCATTGCCGTCCTGGATGAGGCCGTAGAACAGCTCGCCCTCGTTGGGCACCGTGCCGAAGGTGTCCAGGTTGCGCTCGAACGGATCGGCCGAGAAGAAATAGTGGGGCAGCTGCACCATGGCGAGCTTCGGATCGCGGCCGAACCAGCCCATGGCGATCTGCATGAACGAGCGGGTGGGAATGTGGTCGCAGTCGAAGATCGCGACGTATTCGGCGCTGGTGTTCTTCAGCGCGGCATTGATGTTGCCGGCCTTGGCATGGCGGTTGTTGTCGCGCGTGACGTGGGTCACGCCGACCTCTTCGCAGAACAGGCGGAATTCCTCGCGCCGGCCGTCGTCGAGCACGAAGATCTTGATCTTGTCGCGCGGCCAGTCGATCGACTGGGCGGCCAGCACCGTGGGCCGCACCACCGAGAGCGGCTCGTTGTAGGTCGGAATGAAGAGGTCGATGGTCGGCCAGAGCGCCGTGTCCTCGGGCAGCGGCACGGGCTTGCGCTCCAGCGGCCACGCGGTCTGTACGTAGCCCAGCAGCAGCACGACGAAGGCGTAGAGCTCGGCCACGAGCAGGCCCACGCCCAGCACCAGGTCGACCGGGTTGTCCATGTACATGGTCTCGGTCACGCGCCAGTAGGTATAGCGCGAGGACACGACCACCGACAGGACGATCATCACCAGGCCGGCGAAGCGGCCGCGAAAGCGGTTGGTCACCAGCGCCGCGACGAAGATGCCGACCGACAGCACCAGCTGCTGCTCGAAGGTCATTGGCGCGATGATCAGCGCCGGCAGCGCGGCCAGCGCGACGATCCAGCCCACCAGTCGCACCGGCCACAGGCGCAGCAGGCCGGGCGCTTCGCGGGGGATGTATTCGGCGTTGCCGGTGTTGCTTTTCATCGGGAGGCTTCCTGGCGCAGCGGCGATGCGGGCGCGGACGGGGCGGCGGCCCGCGCGGAGACATGTGCGGAGATGCGCGCGAGCAATCGGTCGGTGCACACGGCGATGTCCTGCGCCGCCTGGCTCAGCGGGGCGTAGCCGCGAACCGGCAGGGCCGAGGCGAGCGCCTGCGACACCGAGCTGTCCAGGTGCAGCACGCCCAGGAGGTCCGACTGCAGGCGCGCACGCAGCAGCGCGAAGACGTCGTGATTCAGGCGCTGGCCGGGGTCGACCTGGTTGACCACGTAGGCGCTGCCCAGGTAGCCGGTGCGGGGACGGCAGTACTTGTCGATCATGCGTTCGATGATCGGCAGCGTGGCGAACGAGCCGGCGTCGGCCAGCACGGCGATCACGCAGAGGTCGGCCGCACGCAGCGCCTGCTGCAGGTAGACCGTGGGGCCGGGCGGGGTGTCGACGATCACCACCATGTCCTGCGGCAGCCCGAAGCGCGCGAGCGTGCGGGCCAGCCAGTCGGGCTGGCGCGAGAGCTCGTGCTCGAAGCCGATCTGCCGTTCGTCGTCCACGGTGCCGAAAGGCAGAAGCACCACGCCGCCGTGCGCGGGCTGCATGGCCTGCCGCCAGGGCAACTGGCCGGCGGCGGCGGCCACCAGCCCTTCCTGGGCACCGTGCGGATCGGTCGCCAGGTGAAAGCGCAGCGCATTCTGCGGATCGAGATCGACGGTCAGCACCTGGCGCCCGCGCTCCGCGAGGGCAGTGCTCAGGTTCGCGGCCAAAGTCGTCTTGCCGACGCCACCCTTGGAAGAAATGACGGGAATGACAACCATCGTCACGTCGGCCGGCGCCAGCGTGACATGGGTCCCGACGGGGCCGCGCGGTCTTGAGACTCGGCCAGCCGGGCAAAAAGGGCCTGGAGTTCGTTCGGCCTTGCCGCGGCAGGAGCGAACGCCGCCGGTGCCGGGGTGGCCGGCGCAATCTCAGGCGGCCGGGCACTGAAAACGGGTTGGGGTGCGGCGACGGGCGGCGCAGCGGGAGGCGGTGCGACGAAAGGCGCCGGCGCAGCTGCCGGTGCGCGCTCGACCGGTGCGCCCGACAGCAGGGGCCAGGCGGTCGCTTCCTGCGCCTCCTCGGGCGGACTGAATTCCTTGTAGGCGTGAGAGTCGCCGCCGAACTTGCGGAACAGGCCGGCGACGTCTTCCGCGGAGCGGTCGTCCCGGCTCATGGCGATGTCCTGCCAAGCCGCAGCTCGATGACCGGGCCCGTCGGCGCATTGCCCTCGAGCGCCCGCACGCGCAGGGACGGGGGCATGCGCTGTGCGTCGAACCAGGCCTGGTAGACGCCTTCGAAGAAGCCGGTGCTCCAGGAGGTCGCCTCGGGGCCGAAGGCCATCGCCATCGGGCTGCAGGCGTGGGTGATGACGACGCAGTCGGCCTCTTCGCGCAGGTTGCTGAAGCCCCAGTCGATGCCGTCCCAGCGCGCATTGAACTGCGTCTGCAGGTCGTCCAGCGTGTCGCAAGGGGTCACCGGCAGGGCGTCGGCCACGCGGCGGCCGATGCGAAAAAAGAGCTGGTGCAAGTCTTCCGGCGGAAGGCCGGCACTCAATTCGGCCGCCATGCCACGGTTGAAAGCCAACCACTGTCTGCTGCACGTGCGTTCTTCGTAATGCTGGATGGTCTCGGCGATTTCCATGTGGGAGCATTGTGTTGGAGCAGTTCACTGTTGGCAACGTATGTGAACTAACGTTGCCTGAACGTCGAAGCCTGTCGTTGCGTACGAGGGACTGGCGGGGCCGGATTCAGTTTTTCCGCATCGGCGCCGCTTTTTTTCAGCGAGCGGCGACTGAACCTTCGCGCACCACGCCCCCGGTCCGCCGCCTTGGCGGCATGGCGGGCGGCCCGTGCGCGTCAGGCGGACGTGTTGCGTTCCCGGGCAACCATGCGGCGAGTCCGCTTCATCTCGTACATGGCGGCGTCCGCTTGCCGCAGGGCGTCGCGCGCAGACGTCACCTGGGGATCGGCCGCCACCGCGCCGACACTCGCGCCGGGGTAGTCGATGACCAGCCGCGAGAGCTGGAATTCGCCCGCGGAGCCGGCCATCACGCGCCGCGCCAGCGCCTGCGCCGCCGCGTCGGGCGAATCGCCGGAGGCATCCGCGGCGGGGCCGGGACCGATCACGACGAATTCATCGCCGCCGAACCGGGCGAGCATGTCGCTCGTGCGCAGCGTGGCCTTGAGCCGGGTGGCGATGGCCAGCAGGAATTCGTCGCCGGTCTCGTGGCCGTGTTCGTCGTTGATCTGCTTGAAGTCGTCCAGGTCGATGAACCCGATCAGCACGCTGGTGCCGTCGCGCCGGCCCTGGGCGAGCATGCGGCCGAGCGCGTCGTCGAGCGAGCGCCGGTTCGGCAGGCCGGTGAGCATGTCGGTCGCGGCACGGTTGGCCAGCTCGGTGTTGGCCTGCGTCAGGCGCAGGAACAGCAACTCCCGCTCCAGGTGCTGGCCGATCAGCTTGGCGAAAAGCCCGAGCACGCTCTCCGCATGGGGCGGCATCGGCGATTGCGTCGCGCTGGCCGCGCACAGCGTGCCGTAGAGCCCGCCGCTGTCGGTGCGAACGGGCACGCTGACATAGGTCTGGATGCCGAGCGCGCGGGCGGCCTCCGAATCGCCCCAGCACTCGGCGACGTTGCCGGTGTAGGAGCGGCCTTCGTCGAGCGCGCGCTTGCAGAGCGTGTCGTCCCAGGGCACCGACAGCCCCTCGGGAATCTGCATCTCGCCGACATTGCGCGCAAAAAGAATGTGTTGCTGGCCCTTGGTGAGATCGATCATCGTCAGGTAGGTCGATTCCAGCCCGCTGACCGTCTCCAGCATTTCGAGCATCGGGCGCGTCAGGTCTTCGAGGGTCCTGGCCGATGAAACCGAGTCGGAGAGCTGAACGAGAAGGGGGTCCATGGCGCCATTCTGAAGGTCACTATGTGAAAAATGAACCTTTTTGTATTAAAAACCCGGAGGAATTTACATTTGCGAGCAACTTGACGTCCTTCAGGCGAGCGCTTCCATCAGGTCGTTTTCGATGGCCAGCTGCGTTTTCTGCCCTTGGAGCTCGGGGCCGCTGATCAAAAAGGTGTCTTCCACGCGCTCGCCGAGGGTCGTGACCTTGGCGAGCTGCAGATTGAGGTGATGGCGCGCGAGCACCCGCGCCACCGAATACAGGAGGCCCGCGCGGTCGCTGGCCGAAATATTGAGCAGCCAGCGCTGCGCCTTGTCGTCGGGCAACAGGCTGATGCGCGGCTTGATCGGAAAACTCCGCACCCGGCGCGACACCCGGCCCATGCTCGGTGGGGGCAGGGCGCCGGCTTCGGTGAGCGTCTGGGCGAGGCCCGACTCCACCATGCTGATCAGGTCGCGGTAGTGATCGGGCAGGAAGGTCGTCACGACCTGGAAGGTGTCGAGCGCGTAGCCGTTGCTCGTGGTGTGCACCTTGGCATCCAGGATGCTGAACGACGACTGGTCGAAATAGCC
The DNA here is from genome assembly GCF_017161115.1 of Variovorax sp. RKNM96. Classification (GTDB taxonomy): domain Bacteria; phylum Pseudomonadota; class Gammaproteobacteria; order Burkholderiales; family Burkholderiaceae_C; genus Variovorax. The sequence goes on from NZ_CP046508.1 coordinate 3,370,577, forward strand.
GCAGATGCGCGCGAAAAGATCGGGCTGGTCGGGCGTGTAGACCACCACCTGCAGACCTTCGCCCACCGGCGACAGGTGCGCGCGCACGATGGGCGGCGCCTTGGGGTCGACCGGCACGTTCGGCGGCGGCACGAAGCGCGAGAGCTGCTTGGCGTGCCATGCAATCTCCGTGGCGTCGTGGCGCATGAAATAGCCGACGTCCAGCGTGTCCCACAGCGCCTTGTGCGCCTCGAAGCGCTGGGCGTGCAGGGCCAGTTGCACCAGCGCCTCGCGCTTGCGCGATTCGACCTCGGCGTCCGGGTCGGGCATGCGCCCGCCGAGGGCGCGCAGCGTGTAGCGGTACAGGTCTTCGAGCAGCTTGCCCTTCCACGCATTCCACACGCGCGGCGAGGTGCCGCGGATGTCGGCGATGGTCAGAAGGTACAGCGCGGTGAGATAGCGCTCGTTGCCCACGCGCTTGGCGAAGGCGCCGATCACCTCGGGGTCGCTCAGGTCCTGCTTTTGCGCCACCTGGCTCATCACCAGGTGTTCGGCCACGAGGAACTCGATGAGCTTGGAGTCTTCGCGCGCGATGCCGTGCTGCTTGCAGAAGCGCTGCACGTCGCGTGCGCCCAGCGTGGAGTGGTCGCCGCCGCGGCCCTTGGCGATGTCGTGGAAGAGGGCGGCCACGTAAAGAATCCAGGGCTTGTCCCAGCCGGCCGCGAGCTGCGAGCAGAACGGGTACTCGTGCGCATGCTCGGCAATGAAGAAGCGCCGCACGTTGCGCAGCACCATCAGGATGTGCTGGTCCACCGTGTACACATGGAACAGGTCGTGCTGCATCTGCCCCACGATGCTGCGGAACACGCGCAGGTACCGTCCCAGCACCGAGGTCTGGTTCATCAGCCGGAAGGCATGCGTGATGCCGTATGGCTGCAGCAGGATCCGCATGAAGGTCTCGTGGTTGACCGGGTCGTTGCGGAACTTGCTGTCCATCACGTGGCGCGCGTTGTAGAGCGCGCGCAGCGTGCGCGCCGACAGGCCCTTCACGCCGATGGTCTTCTGGTAGAGCAGGAAGGTCTCGAGCACCGCATGCGGCTCGCGCTCGTAGAGGTCGTCGCTCGCGATCTCGATGAGGCCGGCGCGCTCGTAGAAGCGCTCGTTGATCGGCGTGTGCTGCTCGTCCACGGGCTGCAGCCGTTCCGAGATGTTGAGCAGCAGGATCTGGTTGAGCTGCGACACGGCCTTGGCGGCCCAGTAGTAGCGCCGCATCAGCGCCTCGCTGGACTTGCGCTGCGATTCGCTTTCATAGCCGAAGCTCGCGGCCACGGCGGTCTGCAGGTCGAACACCAGCCGGTCTTCACGCCGGTTGGCAATCACGTGCAGGCGGGCGCGAATGAGCGAGAGCAGCGCCTCGTTGCGCTTGATCTGCTGCGCCTCGAAGGAGGTGGCCAGGCCGTTCTTGGCCAGGTCGTCCCAGCGGCTGCCGTAGCCTGCGGCCTTGGTCATCCAGAGGATGGTCTGCAGGTCGCGCAGGCCGCCCGGCGATTCCTTGCAGTTGGGCTCGAGCGCGTAGGGCGTGTTGTCGAACTTCTGGTGGCGATGCCGCATCTCCTGCGACTTGGCCACGAAGAAGGCCTGCGGATCGATGGCGCGCACGAAGCGGCGGCGAAAGGCAACGAAGAGCTTCTTGTTGCCCGCGATCAGGCGGGCTTCGAGCAGCGAGGTCTGGACGGTGACGTCCTTCTCGGCCTCGGCCAGGCACTCCTCGACGGTGCGCACGCTGGAGCCGATTTCCAGGCCCGCGTCCCAGCAGTGGCCGATGAAGGCCTCGATGCGGGCCGGATCGATCTCGCTCTCGTGGCCTTCAGGCGGTAGGAGGAGGAGCACGTCGACGTCGGAATACGGAAACAGCTCGCCACGGCCGAAGCCGCCGACGGCGGCCAGCGTGAGCGAATCGCCGAAATCGGCTTCCTGCCAGAGGGTGCAGAGCGTCTGGTCAGCCAGCGCCGAGAGCTGGCGCAGCACCGTGTGCACGCTGCGGGTGGGGGCGCGCGCAAAGCGCAGGGTGTCGAAGAGGGCGAGCTTCTTCGCGCGATAGGCTTCGCGCAGCGTCGCCACGTCGATCTTGGCTGCTTCGATCACGGCCGGGGGCGCGTTGCCGCGTCAGGTCTTGGTCGAGGTGACGAAGGAGGGCAGCGGCGGGCTGCCTTCCGACAGGGTCAGCACCTCGTAGCCGGTCTCGGTGACCAGCACCGTGTGCTCCCACTGGGCCGACAGCGAATGGTCGCGCGTGACGATGGTCCAGCCGTCGTACTGGCCGCCCTTGAAGTCTTCCTTCACGTCGCGCTTGCCGGCGTTGATCATCGGCTCGATGGTGAAAATCATGCCGGGCTTGAGCTCTTCCATGGTGCCCGGGCGGCCGTAGTGCAGCACCTGCGGCTCCTCGTGAAAGCGCTGGCCCACGCCGTGACCGCAGAACTCGCGCACGATCGAGAAGCCCTGGCCTTCGGCGAATTTCTGGATCGCATGGCCCACGTCGCCCAGGTGGGCGCCCGGGCGCACCTGCAGGATGCCGTGCCACATGGCTTCGAAGGTGATGCTGCACAGGCGCTTGGCGGCGATGGAGGCATCGCCGATCACGAACATGCGGCTGTTGTCGCCGAACCAGCCGTCCTTGATGACGGTGACGTCGACATTCATGATGTCGCCCTTTTTCAGGGGCTTGTCGTTGGGGATGCCGTGGCACACCACGTGGTTGACCGAGGTGCAGAGCGACTTGGGGAACGGGACGCTGCTGGCGCCCATGTAGCCCACCGTGGCCGAGGTGGTGCCCTGCTTGACCATGTATTCGGCGGCGAGCCGGTCCACGTCGTTGGTCGTGATGCCGGGCTTGATGAAGGGCGTGAGGTAGTCCAGCACCTCGGAGCCGAGGCGGCAGGCGACGCGCATGGCTTCGATGCCTGCAGCGTCTTTGTAGGTAATGCTCATCCCGGAATTATCCCATCCACCAAGCTAAAATTCCGGGTTAACGCGGATGACCCCAGTCAGCGGCCATCCGCCTCGATTCCTTGATTCCCAACGCGGCCCCCGAGGCCCCACATCGACCGTGACGCAGCCCGCACCTCAAGCCCTTCCCGTCGTAACCCTATTCGAGGGCGGCAGCGCGCTCAGCGATTTTCGCGCCCGGCAACTGCTGCCGAAGCTGCAGGCCATCGAGCCGCGCATCGAGGGCATTTCGGCCCGTTTCGTGCACCTCGTGGTCACCGATGCCGCGCTCGATGCGGCTGGCCATGACCGCTTCGCCGCACTGCTGACCTACGGCGAGCCCTTCGAGGCGCCGGCCAAGGCGGGTACCTCGGTGGTCGTCACGCCGCGCCTGGGCACCGTTTCGCCCTGGGCCTCCAAGGCCACGGACATCGCCCACAACTGCGGCCTGGCGCTGCGCCGGGTCGAGCGCGTCACGCAATATCACCTCAAGCTCAAGGCCCCGTTGATCGGCAAGGCGCCCGTCATCGAAGGCGACACGCTCGCCGCCGTGGCCGGCCCGCTGCACGACCGCATGACCGAATCGGTGCTGGCCACCGTCGCGCAGGCGGCCAGCCTTTTCAGCGAACTGCCGGCCCAGCCGATGGCGCAGGTCGATGTGCAGACGGGTGGCCGCGAAGCCCTGGTGGCCGCCAACACCGGCTTCGGCCTGGCGCTGGCCGAGGATGAGATCGACTATCTCGTCGAAGCCTTCACGCGCCTCGGCCGCAACCCCAGCGACGTCGAACTGATGATGTTCGCGCAGGCCAACAGCGAGCATTGCCGCCACAAGATCTTCAACGCCCAGTTCACCATCGACGGCAAGGCGCAGCCGCAAAGCCTGTTCTCGATGATCCGCCACACCGAGAAGCAAAACCCGCAGCACACGGTGATCGCTTATGCGGACAACGCCTCGGTGATGGAAGGCGCGACCATCGAGCGCTTCATTCCGGCCAGCGGCTCGCAGAACTATCAAAAAGATAGCGCCCTGAGCCATGTGCTGATGAAGGTCGAGACGCACAACCACCCGACCGCGATTTCGCCGTTCCCCGGCGCCTCGACCGGCGCGGGCGGCGAGATCCGCGACGAAGGCGCCACCGGCCGCGGCTCCAAGCCCAAGGCGGGGCTGACCGGCTTTACGGTGTCCAAGCTCTGGCCCGAGGATTGCCACTACGGCAAGCCCGAGCACATCGCGAGTCCGCTGCAGATCATGACCGAGGGCCCGCTCGGCGGCGCCGCCTTCAACAACGAATTCGGCCGTCCCAACCTGCTGGGCTACTTCCGCGAATACGAGCAGGCGGTGACGAGCGACCTCGACACGGTGCAACGCGGCTACCACAAGCCCATCATGATCGCGGGCGGCCTCGGCAGCATCGACGCCACGCAGACCAAGAAGATCCAGTTCCCGGCCGGCTCGCTGCTGATCCAGCTCGGCGGTCCCGGCATGCGCATCGGCATGGGCGGCAGCGCCGCGAGTTCGATGGCCACCGGTGCCAACGCAGCCGAGCTCGACTTCGACTCGGTGCAGCGCGGCAACCCCGAAATCGAGCGCCGCGCGCAGGAGGTCATCAACCACTGCTGGCAGCAGGGCGCGGCCAACCCGATCCTCGCGATCCACGACGTGGGCGCGGGTGGCCTGAGCAACGCCTTCCCCGAGCTGACCAACGACGCCGGCCGCGGCGCGCGCTTCGACCTGCGCGCGGTGCCGCTCGAAGAGTCGGGCATGGCGCCCAAGGAGATCTGGTGCAACGAAAGCCAGGAGCGCTACGTGCTGGCCATCGCGCCGGAATCGCTCGAACAGTTCAAGGCCTTCTGCGAGCGCGAGCGCTGCCCGTTCTCGGTGGTCGGCGTGGCGACCGAAGCGCGCCAACTGCTGGTGGCCGACGAGGGCGCCGCAGTCCAGCCGGTCGACATGCCGATGGACGTGCTGCTCGGCAAGCCGCCCAAGATGCACCGCGACGTGAAGACCGTCGCCCGCACTTTCAAGCCGCTCGACCTCACCGGCGTCGATCTGCAGAAGGCCGCCATCGACGTGCTCGCGCACCCGACCGTGGCTTCCAAGCGCTTCCTGATCACCATCGGTGACCGCACCGTGGGGGGCCTCAGCCACCGCGACCAGATGGTCGGCCCGTGGCAGGTGCCCGTGGCCGATTGCGCCGTGACGCTGGCCGACTACAAGGGCTTCGCCGGCGAGGCGATGAGCATGGGCGAGCGCACGCCGCTGGCCGCGCTCGACGCGCCGGCCTCGGGCCGCATGGCCGTGGCCGAGGCCATCACCAACCTGCTGGCCGCGCCGATCGAGCTCTCGCGCGTCAAGCTGTCGGCCAACTGGATGGCCGCCTGCGGCGAGCCCGGCGAAGACGCCGCGCTGTACGAGACCGTCAAGGCCGTGGGCCTGGAACTGTGCCCGGCGCTGGGCGTGTCGATTCCGGTCGGCAAGGATTCGCTGTCGATGCGCACGCAGTGGAAGGACGGCGACGAAGCCAAGAAGGTCACGTCGCCCGTCAGCCTGATCGTCACGGCCTTCGCCTCGCTGGCCGATGTGCGCGGCACGCTCACACCGCAGCTCGATGCGCAAGAAGCCGACACCACGCTGGTACTGATCGACCTGGGCCGTGGCCAGCACCGCATGGCGGGCAGCATCCTCTCGCAAACGCTCGGCCAGAGCGGCGACACCGTGCCTGACCTGGACGACCCGTCGCAGCTCGTGGCGCTGGTCAATGCAGTGAACGCCCTGCGCGCCGACGGCAAGATCCTCGCGATGCACGACCGCAGCGACGGCGGCCTGTTCGCCACCGCCTGCGAAATGGCCTTTGCCGGCCATGTCGGCGTGGCGCTCAACGTCGACATGCTCGTCACCGAAGGCGACGGCATCTCCGACAGCCGCATGGAAACCGGCGACGCCAAGAACTGGGCGCAGCAGGTCAGCGCGCGGCGCGAGGAGCTCACGCTCAAGGCGCTGTTCAACGAGGAGCTTGGCATGGTGCTGCAGGTGCGCACCGCCGAGCGCAACGACGTGATGCAGGTGCTGCGCGCCCATGGCCTCAGCGCACACAGCCACTTCGTCGGCAAGACGCGACCGGCCAGCTCCACCATGGACGCGGGCAAGGGCAAGCTCGAAGTCTGGCGCGATGCCAAGTCGGTGTTCAGCGCATCGCTGCACGATCTGCACCAGGTGTGGGACTCGGTCAGCTGGAAGATCGCCCGCGAGCGTGACAACCCGGCCTGCGCCGATGCCGAGCACGCCGCGGCCGGCGAGCCTTCGGACCCCGGCATGCATGTGTTCCTGCCGAACGCACAGCCTGCAACGCCCGCCATCCTGCAATCGCGCCCCAAGGTCGCGATCCTGCGCGAGCAGGGCGTCAACTCGCATGTCGAGATGGCCTATGCGTTCACCGAAGCGGGCTTCGAGGCCTACGACGTGCACATGACCGACCTGCAGACGGGCAGGGCGGACCTTGCCAACTTCAAGGGCGTGGTCGCCTGCGGCGGCTTCAGCTACGGCGACACGCTGGGTGCAGGCATCGGCTGGGCGCGCAGCATCACCTTCAACCCGAAGCTGGCCGAGCAGTTCAAGGCCTTCTTCGGCCGCGCAGACACCTTTGGCCTCGGCGTGTGCAACGGCTGCCAGATGTTCGCCGAGCTGGCCGACATCATCCCGGGCGCTGAAGCCTGGCCGCGCTTCACCACCAACCAGAGCGAACGCTTCGAGGCCCGCCTGTCGATGGTCGAGGTGCTCGAGTCGCCGAGCCTCTTCTTCGCGGGCATGGCCGGCAGCCGCCTGCCGATCGCGGTGGCGCACGGCGAGGGTTATGCCAACTTCAAGCACCGCGGCGATGCGGCCAAGGCCATCGCGGCGATGCGCTTCGTGGACAACCACGGCCAGCCCACCGAGCAGTACCCATTCAACCCGAACGGCAGCGCGGGTGGCCTGACTTCAGTGACCACGCCCGACGGTCGCTTCACTGCCGTGATGCCGCATCCGGAGCGCGTGTTTCGCAACATCCAGATGAGCTGGACGCCGGGCGACCGGAGCGAACTGAGCCCCTGGATGCAGATCTGGCGCAACGCGCGTCGCTGGGTCGGCTGACCTCCGATGGCGGCGGCCCCAATCCGGCAAGGCCGGTGGGGCTTTTGGTGACGGTGCTCGCAACGGGACCGGTAGACTCGGCCGCATGTCGTGCACTTTCGCTTCCACACCGACCGCGCCGGCCTTGCCGGGCGCGCTCGCGCGTGGCCGGCAAGGCGCGGCGCGGATGACGGCGCTCAAGCGCCGATCGCCCTGGCATATCTGAGCCCGGCGATCCTTCCTCCTCCCATTCCTTTTTCGCGCACCTCCTGATCGCCGGGCCTCCTTCAAGCCCGCGCGCTGGCGCGTCCGCCATACCCGGGCCCTCGATGGGGCCTGCGACACGCCTTCATTTCATCAGGAGCGACTCATGCACCCAATCGCCTCGTTCACGCGACTCGAACGAACCCTCACCCAGCTCGACCACGCACGCCTGCACAAACTAGCCGCGCATGCGCTGCAGACACGCGGCGCGGCCGATCCGCTCGCGCAGGCACTCGAGGAGATGCTCGACTGCAGCGAGGTCGTGACGCCGCAGGACGCATCGCCCGACCTCGTCACGATGAACTCGCGCGTCGAGCTCGAGGATCCCGCGAGCGGCGAGCGTTACGCGATCACGCTGTGCTATCCGCGCGATGCCAAGCCTTCCGAGGGCGAAGTCTCGGTGATGTCGCCGGTGGGCGCGAGCCTGCTGGGCGCGCGCGTGGGGCAGGTGGTGCAATGGACCACGCCGGCCGGCGTGCACGGCTCGGCGCGCGTGGCCGCGCTGCAGTTTCAACCCGAGGCCGCCGGCGAGTACCTGCGCTGACCCAAAGAAAAACGGCCCGAAGGCCGTTTTCATAAGGGGGCGGGGCGCGCCGTTTACTCGACCTTCGCCTTCGCGCGCAGCTCTTCCTGGTACTTCTGCAGACGCTGCTGCTGCAGCTGCTGCGTGACCTGCGGCTTCACTTCTTCCAGCTTCGGCAGTTGCGCCTGGCGGATGTCGTCCACGCGGATGATGTGATAGCCGAACTGCGTCTTGACGGGTGCCGGGGTGGTCTCGCCCTTCTTGAGCTTGATCATCGCTTCCGAGAACTCGGGCACGAAGCTCGCGGGATTGGCCCAGTCGAGGTCGCCGCCGTTAGCGCCCGATCCCGGGTCCTTGCTTTGCTTCTTGGCGATGTCTTCGAACTTGGCGCCCTTCTTCAGGTCGGCCATGATCTTCTTGGCCTGGTCTTCGGTCTCCACCAGGATGTGGCGGGCCTTGTATTCCTTGCCGCCGTTGGCCGCGACGAACTTGTCGTACTCGGCCTTCACGTCGGCGTCCGAGACCGGGTTGGTCTTGCGGTAGTTGTCGAACAGCGCGCGAATCAGGATGGCCTGGCGGGCGAGCTCGAGCTGGTTCTTGTAGTCGTCGCTGGCATCCAGGCCTTGCTTCTGCGCTTCCTGCATGAACACTTCGCGGGCCACGATTTCTTCGCGCAGCTGGTTCTGCATTTCCGGCGTCACCGGGCGGCCTGCGGCCGCCAGTTGCTGCGCCAGGACGTCCATGCGGGCCTTGGGCACCGGCTTGCCGTTCACGATGGCTGCGTTCTGCGCCAAGGCCGCCATGGGAATGGCACCGATCAGCGCTGCGGCCGCAACGGCCTGCAAGATGTGTTTTTTCATGGAATGAATATCAGGCTGGAGAGGAAATGCGCGTGTAGGAAAAGGCGCGTGAAGGAAAGCGGAGAGAGACGGACAAAAAGGGGGAGAGGAACGACGGCTGGGGCATCGCGGCGAAGGCCGCGTGCAACCGATGGAACGACTCAGAGCACCTCGATGGCGATGGCGTGCAGACCCTGTGCGATAAAAACCTGGAGGGCATCATACACAAGCCGATGCCGCGCCACGCGGGGCTTCCCGTCGAACTTCGGAGAGGCGATGCGCACCCGGAAATGGGTGCCGTAGCCCTCCGCATTGGCGCCCGTGTGCCCGGCGTGCGCGGCGCTTTCGTCGATCACTTCGAGCTGCGTGGGGGCCAGCGCCTCTCGCAGCGCAACCTCAAGCGCGGCCACGGTCGGCAGGGGAATGGTGGTGCTCGTCGTCATGCGGTCGGCTTGTCTTCTTTCAGGTGCGGCGCGATGTACAGGCCCTGCGCCACCAGGAAGACGATCGGGAACACATAGCCCCAGAGCTTGAAGTTGACCCAGGCCTCGGTGGTGAAGTACGCCGCCACGTAGCCGTTGATGAGCGCCATGAAGAGGCAGTAGCCGATCCATGCCACGTTCAGCCGGCCCCAGATGCGGTCGGGCAGTTCGAGCTGCGAGCCGAGCAGCATCTTCAGGAAGTTCTTCTTCAGCGCCCAGAGCGCCACGGCCAGCGCAATCGCCATCGCGCCGTAGAGCACGGTGGGCTTCCACTTGATGAAGCGATCGTCGTGCAGCACCAGCGTGAGCGTGCCGAAGAGAAGGATCAACACCAGCGTGGCCTTCTGCATCGCCTGGAGCTTGCGTTCCATCGCATAGATGATGGCCATCTGCACCACGGTGGCGGCCATCAGCACGCCGGTGGCGGTGTAGATGTCGGCGAGCTTGTAGGCGCCGAAGAACAGCAGGATCGGGAAGAAGTCGAGGATCAGTTTCATTTTTTCTGGAAGTCGAGCGACGCCGAGTTCATGCAGTAGCGCAGGCCCGTTTCGGTAGGGCCGTCGGGGAACACGTGTCCGAGGTGGGCGCCGCAATTGGCGCAGACATTCTCGGTGCGCACCATGCCGTGCGAACGGTCGACGATGTTCTTGATGGCACCGGGCACCGCTTCTTCCGAGAAGCTGGGCCAGCCGCAGCCGGCGTCGAACTTGGTGCCCGACTCGAACAGCTTCGCGCCGCAGCACACGCAGTGGTAGGTGCCGTCGTCCCAGTGGGCTTCGTACTTGCCGGTGAAGGGGCGTTCGGTGGCGGCGTGGCGGGTCACCTCGAAGGCGGCGGGTTCCGCGCCTTTTTCAGCGAGCAGGGCTTTCCATTCGGCGTCGGTTTTTTCAACAGGAGTGGTCATGATGAGCAGCTGATTTCAATCGTGGAGGCCCAGTCGGGCGGGAAGCCGGCATACGCGTCGGCGCCGGGATGTTCTTCAAATGGGGTTTGGAGCAGCGCAAGCAAGGTTGCCACACCCGAGTGGTCCTTTTGCTGACTTGCTTCGATGGCCTGCTGTCCGAGGTGGTTCCGCAGCACGAACTTCGGGTTCGTCCTGAGCATCAGGTCGGCGGCCTGTGCGCGCCCAGCCGTCGCATGGCGCTCCGAAAAGGCTAGCAGCCAGGCATCGAAAGCCTCGCGGTCGAGGAACAGGTCGCGCACCGGCTCGGCGTTGCCGTTGGCCATGTACTGCGAAAGTCGGCGCCAGAAGATCGTGTAGTCGACCTTGCCCGCGGCCAGCAGCTTGAGCACGCCTTCGATCAGCGCCCGGTCGCTCTCGGCCGCATCCGCGAGGCCGAGCTTGGCGCGCATGCGGGCCTCGAAGGCGTTCGGGAACACCGTCTTGTACGACTCCAGCGCGGCGACGGCGACTTCCTGGTCACCGATCAGCGGCAGCAGCGCCTGCGCCAGGCAGAAGAGATTCCAGTACGCCACGTTCGGCTGCTGGTTGAAGGCGTAGCGCCCGCTGGTGTCGCTGTGGTTGCAGATGTGGCGCGGATCGAACCCGTCGAGGAACTGGAACGGCCCGTAGTCGATGGTGAGCCCGAGGATGCTCATGTTGTCGGTGTTCATCACCCCGTGGCAGAAGCCCACGGCCTGCCATTGGGCGAGCAGGGCGGCAGTGCGCTCGCTCACGGCTTCGAGGAAGGCGGCATACGCGTTGCCGTTGAAGCGGTCCGTCGTGCGGCAGGCCGGGTAGTAGCGGTCGATGACGTAGTCGGCCAGCGCGCGCAGTTCGTCTTCACGCTGGTTGGCGGCAAAGTGCTCGAAATGGCCGAAGCGGATGAAGCTCGGCGCCACGCGCGCCACGACGGCCGCGCTCTCGGGCTCTTCGCGGAACACGCGGGCGTCGGAGCCGGTCACGCTGAGCGCGCGGGTGGTCGGGATGCCGAGGCCGTGCATGGCCTCGCTGCAGAGGAATTCGCGGATGCTGGAACGCAGGACAGCGCGGCCGTCGCCGCCGCGCGAGTAGGGCGTGCGCCCCGCGCCCTTGAGTTGCACCTCGAGCCCGCCCTCGGTTTCGCCCAGCATGATCGCCCGCCCATCGCCGAGCTGGCCGGCCCACACGCCGAACTGGTGCCCGCTGTAGACGGTGGCGAAAGGGTTGGTGCCGGCGACGGGCAGGCTGCCGGTCAGCGCCGCGAGCGTGGTGTCCGATTGCCGCCAGTCGGGCGGCAAGCCCAGCTCGCGGGCGACCGATTCGCTGTGGCCCACCCAGTACGGGTCGGGCAGGGGCGTCGGGCGCAGGTGGGTGAGAAAGGCGGGTCCGAGTGCCGAGAAACCAGGTTTCCAGCGCAATCCCAGGTCCGCGACGTCCGTGTCTTCAGCAAGCAGGCTCATGCCCGGATTGTCCGGCACCGGGCGTAACCCCTTGCCGCGCGGGCCATCGCGGCCCGGGGGCGCTCAGTGGGCCAGCGCTGGCGTGTCCCAGATCCGCGCCCGGTACTGCGCGGGCGGCAGGCCGAACCAGCGCTTGCAGGCCCGGAAGAAGTTGCTGCTGTCGACGAAGCCGAGCATGTCGGCCACGTCGGTGAGCGTGTGGCGGTCTTCCGCCAGGTACTGCTGCGCGAGCTCCCGGCGGGTGCGGTCGAGCAGCGACTGGAACGACACCGACTCCTCCTGCAGCCGCCGCTGCAGCGTGCGCTCCGCAAGGCCCAGCCCCGCGGCCACGTCCTGCCGGCGCGGCTCGCCATGCGGCAGCCGGCGCGCGATCTCGGCGCACACCAGGCTGCTGGTGGTGGTCTGGCCGAGCAGGTTGAGCTGGTCGTCCAGCAGGTGCTCCTGCATCTCGCCGAGCGTCGGGTGATAGGTGGGCAGCGGCATCGCCATGTCGGCCGCCGACAGCAAGAGGCGGTTGGCGGGCGCGTTGTAGCGGATCGGGCAGCCGAAGGCCTCCCGGTGCAGCCGGTCGTCGGTCGGCGGCGGGTAGACAAACTCCAGGGCCAGCGGCTGCAGATCGCGCCGCGTGAGCCACTGGCATTGCATGAGAACGGTCAGCAGCGCGTATTCGACGCGCTGGCGTGGGATCGGCAGGCTGCCGCCGGTGTGCTCCATCACCATCCAGCAGCCGCGCGCCTCGGGCTGCATCGCGAACGCGGTCGCGTCCGAGATCACGGCCATGTAGCGGGTGAGCCGGGTGAGCGCGGCACCCAGGTCGGCGCTGCACGACATGGCGTGGCCGACCGTGCCCAGCTTGCTGTGGGTGGCGGCCAGGTCGCGGTGCAGGCCCAGCGTCGGCTTGCCCGCGCGCGCCACGGCCAGTTGCCAGAGCACGGAGATCTCGTCGACCGGCACGCGCGCGTTCTGACGGTGCAGCGAATCGGGGTCGAAGCCGGCTTCGCGCAGCAGCGAGGGCACGTCCAGCCCTTCGGCCTCGAACATCGAGAGCACGCCTTCGAGCCAGGCGGCCGAACTGGTCCGCAGTTCCGGCTGCTGGGTGCCGTCCGGCCGGCGTTGCGGTCGGCGCTGGGCATGCGGCATGGAGGCTCCTGAAGTCATTGAATTGGCTCGCTTGCGATAGCGGGGGAAACGCGGTCCGTTCCTAGAATTTTCTGGCGGGTCCGGTCGGCCGGAGTATGGCCGCCGGACACCGACGCAGGAATTCCGATTAACCCGGTGTGGAGACAAACAATGAATACAGCAGAGACAACGGAAAGCCAGGACGCAACCCGACAAACGGCGGTGGCAACGGTGGCGCGAGCCATGGCCGCCGCGGCCTGCATGGCGCTCTCCGCCTGCGGCGGTGGCTCGGATTCCAGCTCCTCCTTCGTGCCGATCGTTCCCGTGGGGCCGCCGGCTGCACCGCCCGCTGCGCCGCCCGCGGCCGTCGATGGCCCCATGGTGCGCCAGACCACCGCCGGCAAGATCGAGGGCGTGGACGACAGCGCCGCCACCGGCACGTATTCCTGGAAGGGCGTTCCGTTTGCCCAACCGCCCGTCGGCAGCCTGCGCTGGGCGCCACCGGCCGATCCCAAGCCTTGGGAGGGCGTGCGCGCCGCAAGCAAGTTCGGCCACAGCTGCGCCCAGGGCGGACGCTATTTCAGCCCCGCGCCTAACGACGCACCCTTCGGCCTAGCCGTGCGCGAGGGCTTCGACAAACCGGTGGGCGACGAGGACTGCCTGACGCTCAACATCTGGCGCCCGAGCGGTGACACCGCCAAGCTGCCGGTGATCGTCTACATCTATGGCGGCAGCAACATCTCGGGCTACACGGCCGATCCGGGCTACGACGGCGCGCAGCTCGCCAAGCGCGGCAATGCCGTCGTGGTGACCCTCAACTACCGCCTGGGCCCGCTCGGCTGGTTCGACCTGCCGCAGCTCAAGACTGGCGAAGCGAAGAACGACTCGGGCAACTTCGCGCTGCTCGACCAGATGCAGGCGCTGAAATTCATCCAGGCCAACATCGGCGCTTTCGGTGGCGATGCCAACAACGTCACGGTGATGGGGCAGTCGGCGGGCGCGGTCAACACCTGGGGGCTTGTCGTCTCGACTGCATCGGCCGGGCTGCTGCACAAGGCGGTGCCGCTGAGCGGCGGAGTCGCCTTCTACTCGCGGGCCATCGCGCAGACCTATTCGAAGGGCCTGCTCAATGCGATCGCCATTGCCGACGGCAAGGCCACCGACACCGCCTCGGCCAATGCCTGGGCGGCATCGCAGACCGATTCGCAGATCGCGGCCTACCTGCGCGGCATGCCGCCGGACAAGTTGCTGACTGTCGTGCTCGAGGCCGCGAAGAAGGACAACAAGCTCGCGAACCCGCCGCTGGGCAATGCACCCGCGCCGATCGAGGACGGCACGATTCTGCCCGTGAACTCGGTCGCCGAACTCGTCGCCGGCCGGTTCAACAAGATGCCCATGCTGATCGGCAACACGCGCGACGAAGGCACGTTGTTCGGCAACGCGTTCGACAACTTCACGAAGCGGGGCCGGGGTTTCAAACCCACCGATTACGAACGCTTCGGGCTTCAGTACAACTTCAATCCCGATATGCCGACCACGCTCACCGAGGCCGATTTGATCAGTGCACCCTACCTGCCGGTAGGTCAGCCGCTGACCGGCTGGAAGGCGGCGTCGGATTTCGCGACCTACGCGACCTTCCTTGCCATCCTGCCCCCTCAGATCGACGCGGTGGCCAAGTACATGCCCACCCAGACCTGGTACTACCGCTTCGACTGGAGCCAGCAGGTGGCGCCGTTCAACACCGTCTATGGCGCCACGCACGGGCTGGACACGGCGTTCATGTTCCACAACTTCGGCACCGGCATCTTCTCGTTCTCCTTTGGCGAGGCGAACCGGCCGGGACGCGAGGCGCTGTCGGATGCGATGGTGGGCAGCCTGTCCGCGTTCGCGCGCACCGGCAATCCGAACCATCCGGGCCTGGGCGTGACCTGGCCCAACTGGCCGCGCAAGATCGTGCTCGACGCCAGCAAGACGCAATTGCAGAACAGCGCGCCTTGAACACAGCATGCGCCGGCGGCGCCGGCTGTCGTCCTGACGACAGATCGGCGTCCGCAGACTGCGGGTTTCTGTCATTGTGCGAACGCACATAAATTGCGTGAATCGCCGTAGTCCTAGAAACCACTGAATTTTGTTGAAACAAGGAGCCTGTAGATGCTGGGTTTGATGCAAGACCAACCGCTTTTGATCTCGTCGCTGATCGAGTTCGTCGAGCGCCACAACGGCGACGGCGAGATCGTCTCGCGCCGGGTCGAAGGCGATATTCACCGCACCACATGGAGCGGGATCGCATCGCGTGCCCGGCAGGTGGCCAATGCGCTCGATGGCGAGCAGTTGCTCTTCAGCGACCGCATCGCCACGCTGGCCTGGAACGGCTACCGCCACCTGGAGCTGTACTACGGCGTGAGCGGCAGCGGCCGCGTGCTGCACACCATCAACCCGCGCCTGCACCCCGACCAGATCGCCTGGATCGCCAACCACGCCGAAGACCAGATCCTGTGCTTCGACCTCACGTTCCTGCCGCTGGTGCAGGCGGTGCACGCCAAGTGCCCCACGATCCGGAAATGGATTGCACTGTGTGATGCCGACAAGCTGCCGGCCGACAGCGGCATCCCCAACCTTGTGAGCTACGAAGGCTGGATGGGCGCGCAGTCGAACGAATACGACTGGCCCAGCTTCGACGAGAACTCGGCCTCGAGCATGTGCTACACGAGCGGCACCACGGGCAACCCGAAGGCCGCGCTCTACAGCCACCGCTCGACCATGCTGCACGCCTACGCCGCCGCCTTGCCCGACGTCATGCGCCTGTCGGCGCGCGATTCGGTGCTGCCGGTGGTGCCGATGTTCCACGTCAATGCCTGGGGCATTCCGTACTCGGCCGCTCTTGTGGGCTGCAAGCTCGTGTTCCCCGGCCCGGCGCTCGACGGCAAGTCGGTGTTCGAGCTGATCGAGTCCGAAGGCGTGACCTTCGCGGCTGGCGTGCCCACCGTGTGGCAGATGATGCTCGGCCACATGCAGGCCGGCGACCTGAAGTTCAGCAAGCTCAACCGCACCGTCATCGGCGGCTCGGCCTGCCCGCCGGCCATGATCACGGCGTTCCAGGAGAAGTTCAACGTCGAGGTGCTGCATGCCTGGGGCATGACCGAGATGAGCCCGCTCGGCACGCTCTGCACGCTCAAGAACAAGCATGAGTCACTGTCGCCCGAGGCGCGGTTGCAGATCCGCATGAAGCAGGGCCGCGCGATCTTCGGCGTCGACATGAAGATCGTCGACGGCGACGGCAACGAGCTGCCCTGGGACGGCAAGGCCTACGGCGACCTGCTGGTCAAAGGCCCCTGGATCGTGAAGGAATACTTCAAGGGCGAGGGCGGCGATCCGCTCATTCCCGATGCGCAGGGCCGCGGCTGGTTTCCCACCGGCGACGTCGCCACCATCGATGCCGAGGGCTACCTGCAGATCACCGACCGCAGCAAGGACGTGATCAAGTCCGGCGGCGAGTGGATCAGCTCGATCGAGATCGAGAACATCGCCGTCGCGCACCCGGCTGTCGCCATGGCCGCCTGCATCGGCGTGTTCCATCCGAAGTGGGACGAGCGGCCGATCATCGCGGTGGTGAAGAAGCCCGGCGCCGAAGTCTCGCGCGAGGAGCTCCTGAAGTTCTACGAGGGCAAGACCGCCAAGTGGCAGATCCCCGACGACGTGGTCTTTGTCGAGGCCATCCCGATCGGCGCCACCGGAAAGATCCTGAAGACCAAGCTGCGCGAACTGCTCAAGGACTACAAGCTGCCAACGCTCTGACAGCCCCCGAACCTCCGCACTGTCGCGCATGCGATAGGAAGACCGCTTCGGCGGGCTTCCTTCCGGGCAATCCCTGTGCGTGGAAAAAAGGGGCACTTGTACGCTGGCATCCCGCCTCATACCGCCTTTCATCCAGGAGACTCTTCATGCAATTTGCTCTCAAGTCAGTCGCTGCCTGTGCCCTGTTGGTGAGCGTGACCGCCGCCTTTGCCCAGAAGGGCGAGACGGTCAAGATCGCCTGGCTCGATCCGCTGTCGGGCCTGATGGCCGCGGTGGGCACCAACCAGCTCAAGACCACGCAGTTCCTGGCCGAGGAGTTCAACAAGAAGAACGCGTCGGGCGTGAAGTTCGAGATCATCGCCATCGACAACAAGCTGAGCCCGCAGGAAACCACCGCCGCGCTGCGTTCGGCGCAGGACCAGGGCGCGCGCTACATCACCCAGGGCAACGGCTCGGGCCCGGCGCTCGCGATCATCGACGCCATCGAGAAGAACAACGCGCGCAATCCGGGCAAGGAACTGCTCTACCTGAACTACGCGGCGGTCGACCCCGACCTCACCAACAGCAAGTGCAGCTACTGGCACTTCCGCCTGGACGCTGACACCTCCATGAAGATGGAGGCGCTCACCACCTGGATGAAGGACCAGGCCGACATCAAGAAGGTCTACATCCTCGGGCAGAACTACGCGCACGGCGTGCAGGTGTCCAAGTACGCCAAGGAAGACCTGAAGGTCAAGCGCCCCGACATCCAGATCGTGGGCGACGACCTGCACCCGCTCGCGCAGGTGCGCGACTTCGCACCGTACATCGCCAAGATCAAGGCCTCGGGCGCCGACACGGTCATCACCGGCAACTGGGGTTCCGACCTCTCGCTGCTCATCAAGGCGGCGAACGACTCGGGGCTGGACGTCAAGTTCCTCACCTACTACGCACCGGGCGCCGGCACGCCCACGGCCATGGGCGCCACCTCGGCCGGCAAGGTCTACACGGTGGCCTATGCCCACTACAACATGGGCGGCGAGATCCAGAAGCTGCTCGCCGGCTACAAGAAGAAGATGAACGACGACCTCACGCAGTCGTCGATCTATCACACGTTCGCGCTGCTCGATGCCGCCTTCGTCCAGACCAAGTCGACGGACCCCGTCAAGGTCGCGGCCGCGCTCGAAGGCATGAAGATCAAGAGCTTCAACGGCGAGGTCGAGATGCGCAAGGCCGACCACCAGTTGCAGCAGGGCCTCTACATCTCGCGCTGGGAGAAGGCGAGCGCCAAGTATCCCTACGACGCCGAGAACACCGGCTACACCAACGTCCCCGTGAAGTACTACGAGTCGTATGTGGCGAGCACGCCCACGACCTGCCAGATGAAGCGCCCTTAGTACGCCGACCCGGAGATTTCGAAACACGAAAGCGCGTCTTCACCCCGATGGCGGCGTTGCAAATCCTCGCGATACCTACGGGTATCGCTGCGGTTTGCGCCTTGCCCTCGGCGCGAATCCATCGCTTTCGCCATGTTTCGAAATCGCCGGGACGGCGTACCAAGCGTCTTTGTAAACGCATTTCCTACCCGTTGGTAGCAATGATCTACCGCCGGGTAGCAATTGGAGAAATGCGCTGTCGCCTGCGCGATAGAAACGGGCCTTCGCGGCCACCCCCTTACGGGCATTCCCTGAGGGGAGGGGCTGTGAACGCTTGTACGCTCGTGCAAGGCTTTTTGATTCGGTTTGACCAGGAGAAATAGATCGTGAAGTTCGCTCTGAAAATCGCTACCGCAGCCATCCTTGCCGCGAGTGCCACCGGCGCTCTGGCCCAGAAGGGTGAAACCGTCAAGATCGCATGGCTCGACCCGCTCTCGGGTCTCATGGCCGCGGTGGGAACCAACCAGCTCAAGACCTTCCAGTTCCTGGCCGAAGAATTCAACAAGAAGAACGTGGCCGGCGTGAAGTTCGAAGTCATCGGCATCGACAACAAGCTCAGCCCCCAGGAAACCACCAGCGCACTGCGCTCGGCCATGGACCAGGGCGCACGCTACGTGGTGCAGGGCAACGGCTCGGGCCCCGCGCTCGCCATCATCGATGCGCTCGAAAAGCACAACGCCCGCAACCCGGGCAAGGAAGTGCTCTACATCAACTATGCGGCGGTCGATCCCGACCTCACCAACAGCAAGTGCAGCTACTGGCACTTCCGCCTCGATGCCGACACCTCGATGAAGATGGAGGCGCTCACCACCTTCATGAAGGACCAGACCGACATCAAGAAGGTCTACCTCATCAACCAGAACTACTCGCACGGCCAGCAGGTCTCCAAGTACGCCAAGGACAACCTGAAGAGCAAGCGCCCCGACGTGGAGATCGTCGGCGACGACCTGCACCCGCTCGCCCAGGTGCGCGACTTCGCACCGTACATCGCCAAGATCAAGGCCTCGGGCGCCGACACGGTCATCACCGGCAACTGGGGCTCCGACCTGGCGCTTCTGATCAAGTCGGCCAACGACGCGGGTCTGAACGTCAAGTTCTACACCTACTACGCGGTGACCAACGGCACGCCGACCGCCATGGGCGCGGCCTCGGACGGCAAGGTCTACCAGGTGGGCTACAGCCACTACAACGCACCGGGCCCGGTGCAGCCGCTGATGGGCGAGTTCAAGAAGCGCTTCAACGACGACATGTACACCACCGACATCTACACGGTGTACGCGATGCTGAGCGAGGCGTTCGTGCGCACCAAGTCGACCGAGCCGGTGAAGGTTGCGGCCGCGATGGAAGGCATGAAGTTCAAGAGCTTCAACGGCGATGTCGAGATGCGCAAGGCCGATCACCAGCTGCAGCAGGGCCTGTGGATCACGCGCTGGCAGAAGGCCGACGCCAAGAACCCGTACAGCCCGGAGAACACCGGCTATACGCTGGCCCCGGTGAAGTACTACGAGCCCTACGTCTCGAGCACCCCGACGACGTGCCAGATGAAGCGACCCGGCGCAGCGGCTTCCTGATCTCCGTCTAGCTGGTCGAGGCCCGACTTCAACACTCGGGCCTCTTTCTTTTTCACGCATCCGAAAGACCGATGAACGTCGAATTCTTCGTCATCTCGCTGCTCAACGGCGTCAGCTACGGCCTGCTGTTGTTCATGCTGAGCTCTGGCCTTACGCTGATCTTCAGCATGATGGGCGTGCTCAACTTCGCGCACGCGAGCTTCTACATGCTCGGCGCCTACATCGCGTACACGCTGTCGGGCATCGTGGGCTTCTGGCCGGCGCTGTTCCTTGCGCCGCTGCTGGTGGGCCTGCTGGGCGCAGCGTTCGAGCGCTACAGCCTGCGCCGGGTCCACAAGTTCGGCCATGTGCCCGAACTGCTGGTGACCTTCGGCCTCTCGTACCTCATCCTCGAGCTGGTGCAGCTGGCCTGGGGCCGCTCCACCGTGCCCTACGGCCTGCCGACGCAACTGCAGGGCCCGCTGTTCTCGCTCTACGGCACGCAGTTCCCGAAGTCGCGCTCCTTCATCATGCTGGTGGCGGTGCTGATGCTGATCTCGGTGTGGCTGCTGCTCACGCGCACCCGCATCGGCCTGGTGATCCAGGCGGCGCTCAAGCACCCCGACATGGTCGAGGCGCTGGGCCACAACGTGCCGCGCGTGTTCATGCTGGTGTTCGGCGGCGGCGCCGCGCTTGCGGGCCTCGCGGGCGTGATCGGCGGCAACACCTACGTCACCGAACCCGCCATGGCCGGTTCGGTCGGCACCATCATCTTCGTGGTGGTGGTGGTCGGCGGCATGGGTTCACTGGCCGGTGCGTTCCTCGCGTCGCTCTTGATCGGGATCATCCAGACCTTCGCGGTCGCGATGGACCAGTCGCTGGCCACGGGCCTGCGCGCCATCGGCATGACGGTGACCGACCAGACCTTCGGCTACGAGCTGCTCAAGCTCACGATCTCGCAGGTCGCGCCGATCCTGCCATACCTGTTCCTGGTGCTGATCCTCATCTTCCGGCCCAAGGGTCTTCTTGGAACCCGGGAGGACTGACCCCATGACCACTGCAACCACACAGTACTACCGCTTCAAGCCCTGGAACATCGGGCGCTACCTGATCTGGACGCTGTTCGCCGTCGTGCTGATCATTTCGCCGCTGCTGTTCAAGAGCAGCCTGGCGCTCACGATGCTCTCGCAGATGGGCTACCTCATCATCATCTGCCTGAGCTACAACATCCTCTTGGGGCAGGGCGGCATGCTGAGCTTCGGCCATGCGGTGTACGTCGGCCTGGGCTCGTTCCTGGCGATCCATGCGATGAACATGGGGAGCAAGGGCGGCGTGCAGATCCCGCTGGTGCTGATCCCGCTGGTGGGCGGCCTGGCCGGCATGTTCTTCGCAATCCTGCTGGGGTTCGTGACCACCAAGAAGTCGGGCACCACCTTCGCGATGATCACCATGGGCATCGGCGAGCTGGTGGCCTCGATGGCGCTGATGTTCCCGAGCTTCTTCGGCGGCGAGGGCGGCATCACCACCGACCGCGTGTACGGCCCGACCTTCTTCGGCTTCAACTTCGGTTCTCAGATCCAGGTGTACTACCTGATCGCCGCGTACTGCTTCGTCTGCACCGCGCTGATGTATGCCTTCACCGGCACGCCGCTCGGCCGCATGCTGAACGCGGTGCGCGACAACCCGGAGCGCGTCGAATTCATCGGCTACAACACGCAGCGCGTGCGCTACTTCGCGTTCATCATCGCGGGCTTCTTCGCCGGCATCGGCGGCGGGCTGGCCTCGATCAACTTCGAGATCGTGAACGCGGCCGACAGCCTCAACGCGGTTCGCTCGGGCGGCTATCTGCTGTTCACCTTCCTGGGTGGCGCGGTGTTCTTCTTCGGGCCGATCATCGGCGCGGTGCTGCTGGTGTTCGCATCGATCCTGCTGTCCGAACTCTCCAAGGCCTGGCAGCTGTACTTTGGCCTGGTGTTCGTGTTCATGGTGATGTTCGCCCCCGGCGGCATCGCGAGCCTGATCATGATGAACCTGCGGGTGGCCAAGTTCGGCAAGTTCAACCGCTTCTGGTGGCTGTACCTTGCGCTCGCGGTGGCACTGGTTCCGGTCGTCGTCGGCGCGGCAGCGCTCATCGAGATGATCTATCACATCCAGCTCAACGCGGCGATGGGCCCGACGCTGAACTTCTTCGGTGTGGCGCTCAACACCGCGGGTGTCGGCAGCTGGCTCGGCGCGGCGGTGATCCTGGCTATTGGCCTCGGTGCGCTGGAAGTGGCACGGCGCCGCTTCGTGCGCGTGTGGGGCCATGCCCAAGAAGAAATCGAAGCAGAAATCAAACGTCGGGAGGCGGCGTAAATGAGCGCGCAATACGCACTGGAACTGAAGGCGCTGCGCAAGAATTTCGGCAAGACCGAAATCATTCGCGGCGTGGACCTGGCGGTGAACGCCGGCGAACGCGTGGCCATCATCGGCCCGAACGGAGCGGGCAAGTCGACGCTGTTCAACCTGATCAGCGGCCGCCTTACGCCCACCAGCGGCGAGGTGCTGCTGAACGGCGAGCGCATCGACGGCAAGAAGCCCTACGAGATCAACCGGCTGGGGCTCTCCCGCAGCTTCCAGATCACGAACATCTTCCCCAAGCTGAGCGTGTTCGAGAACCTGCGCTGCGGCGTGCTGTGGAGCCTGGGCTACAAGTACACCTTCCTGCGCTTTCTCTCGAACCTCGACGACGCCAACGCGCGCACCGAAGAGCTCATCAAGCAGATCGGCCTGGAGCGCAAGCGCGACGTGCATGCGGTGAACCTCACCTATGCCGAGCAGCGCGCGCTGGAAATCGGCGTGACGATCGCGGGCGGCTCGGGCGTGATCCTGCTGGACGAACCCACGGCCGGCATGAGCAAGACCGAAACCTCGCACTTCATCTCTCTCATCAAGCAGGTCACGGTCGGCAAGACGCTGCTGACGGTGGAGCACGACATGGGCGTGGTCTTCGGCCTCGCCGACAAGATCGCGGTGGTGGTGTATGGCGAAGTGATCGCCTTCGACACGCCCGCCGCCGTTCGCGCGAATGCGCGCGTGCAGGAGGCGTATCTCGGGTCCTCGGTGGCCGACGCACAGGGGGCGGGACACTGATGCCCCCACATTCATCACTTCGTGTATTCATTGCCCCCCGAGGGGGCGAGGTCTCCCTTGGGGCGGCCCGGCGGGAAACCTGACATGCTGAAGCTTCACGACATCCACGCCTACTACGGCAAGAGCCATGTGCTGCATGGCGTTTCGTTCGACGTCGGCCCCGGTGAAATCGTCGCGCTGCTGGGCCGCAACGGCTCGGGCCGCTCGACCACCGCCAAGGCCATCATGGGCCTGGTGCATGCCGAGGGCACGCTGCGCTGGAAGGACCAGGACATCCTGCGCAAGAAGGCCTACGAGATCGCCCATCTGGGCATCGGCTACGTGCCCGAGAACCGCGACATCTTTCCCAAGCTCACGGTGCACCAGAACCTGCTCCTGGGACAGAAGGGCACGGGCAAGGGGAGCCGCTGGCAGTTCGACGACATGTACAACATGTTCCCGCGCCTGAAGGAGCGCCAGCACACCGAAGCGGGCGTGCTCTCGGGTGGCGAGCAGCAGATGCTCACGCTGTGCCGCACGCTGATGGGCGACCCGGACCTGATCATCATCGACGAGCCCACCGAAGGCCTTGCGCCCAAGATCGTCGAGCTGGTGGGGCAGTACCTGCGCACGCTCAAGGACAAGGGCATCTCGGTGCTGCTGATCGAGCAGAAGCTCACCATCGCGATGCAGATCTCCGACCGCGCGCTCGTGATGGGCCACGGCAGCATCGTGTTCGACGGCACGCCCGATAGCCTCCGCGCCGATGCCACCACTCGCAAAGAGTGGCTGGAAGTTTGATACTTCGGGGGATTCGGACGACGCTCCGGATCCCCATGTCTCGACAGCGACTGCATGCCATTGTTGCGTCGCGACAAAAGCCTAGAATCTTCCGAAAAAGAACACTCGTGCTTTTTCTTCTTTTTCTTCACACACCAAGGAACGCAGCATGACGGCTGAATACAAAGTGCTCGGCGATGTCGCCGTGATCACACTGACCAACCCTCCGGTCAACGGTCTCGGTTTCTCGACCCGCATCGGCATCACCGATGGTCTGGCCGAGGCCAATGCCGATGACGCCGTCAGGGCCATCGTCATCACCGGCGCCGGCAAGGCGTTCTCCGGCGGTGCAGACATCAAGGAATTCGGCACGCCCAAGGCGCTGCAAGAGCCCAACCTGCTGAGCGTGATCCTCACGCTCGAAGCCTCCCCCAAGCCCATCGTCGCAGCCATCCATTCCGTGTGCATGGGCGGCGGCCTCGAGCTGGCCCTGGGCTGCCACTACCGCGTGGCCGCTCCCGGCACCAGCGTGGCACTGCCCGAAGTGAAGCTGGGCCTCCTGCCCGGTGCCGGCGGCACGCAGCGCCTGCCGCGCGTGATCGGTGTGGAAACCGCGCTCAACATGATCGTGAGCGGCGAGCCCGTGAAGAGCGAACTGCTCGCGAGCCTGCCGGGCCAGAAGCTGTTCGACAAGCTCGCTGCTTCGGCCGAGTCGGTGTTCGACGAAGCCGTGGCCTTCGCCAAGAGCGTCGCCGGCAAGACCGGTGAAGCGCTGCCGCTGGTGCGCAACCTGCCGTGCAAGCACCCGCAAGGCGATGCCTACTTCCAGTTCACCAAGAACATGGTGGGCGGCATGTCCAAGAACTACCCCGCGCCGCTCAAGTGCATCGACGCCGTGCAGGCTGCGACGAAGTTGAAGTTCGACGAAGGCATGGCCGAAGAGCGCCGCCTCTTCACCGCGCTGATGTTCACGCCCGAATCGCTGGCGCTGCGCCACCTGTTCATGGCCGAGCGCGCCGCCTCCAAGATTCCCGACGTGCCCGAAGACACGCCCAAGCGCGAGATCAAGGCCGTGGGTGTGATCGGCGCCGGCACCATGGGCGGCGGCATCTCGATGAACTTCCTGAACGCGGGCATCCCCGTCAAGATTCTCGAGATGAAGCAGGAGGCGCTCGACCGCGGCGTCGCCACCATCAAGAAGAACTACGAAGCCCAGGTCAAGAAGGGCAAGCTCAAGCAGGACAAGTACGAGCAGCGCATGGCGCTCCTGAGCACCACGCTGAGCTACGACGACCTGAAGGACGCGGACCTCATCATCGAAGCGGTGTTCGAGGAAATCGGCGTCAAGGAAAAGGTCTTCAAGGAGCTCGACCGTGTGGCCAAGAAGGGCGCGATCCTGGCCTCCAACACCTCCACGCTCGACGTCGACAAGATCGCCTCGTTCACCGAGCGTCCGCAGGACGTGGTCGGCATGCACTTCTTCAGCCCGGCCAACGTGATGAAGCTGCTCGAAGTGGTGCGCGGCAAGGCCACTGCCAAGGACGTGCTCGCCACGGTCATGGCCATCGGCAAGAAGATCAAGAAGACCTCGGTGGTCTCGGGCGTGTGCGACGGCTTCATCGGCAACCGCATGATCGAGCAGTACTCGCGTCAGGCCGGCTTCCTGCTCGATGAAGGCGCGACGCCGCAGCAAGTGGACAAGGCCGTCGAGAAGTTCGGCTTTGCCATGGGCCCGTTCCGCATGGGCGACTTGGCCGGCAACGACATCGGCTGGGCCATTCGCAAGCGCCGCGCCACCGAGCGCGCCGACATGAAGTACAGCCGCACGGCCGACAAGCTCTGCGAACTGGGCCGCTTCGGCCAGAAGACCGGGGCAGGGTGGTACGACTACCAGGCCGGCAAGCGCGATGCGATTCCTTCGGAACTCGTCAACAAGATGATCGAGGACCACCGCAAGGAACTGGGCATCACGCCGCGCAAGATCTCCGACGAAGAGATCGTGCAACGCCTGGTGTATGCGCTCGTCAACGAAGGCGCGCACATCCTGGAAGACGGCATCGCCTCGAAGTCCGGCGACATCGACATGGTGTACCTCACGGGCTACGGCTTCCCGATCTGGCGCGGCGGCCCGATGCACTACGCATCGCAGGTGGGCCTCTACAACGTGGCCGAGTCGATGAAGCGCTTTGCGAAGAACCCGCGCGACGACGCCGAGTTCTGGCAGCCCGCGCCGCTGATTCAGAAGCTGGTGGCCGAAGGCAAGTCCTTCAGCTGAGACTGAACCGGGATCAAGACCGCCCATGTTGAAACGCATCTTCCTCGGGCTGCTGCTGGCAATCCTGTTGCTGGTGGCCGCCGTGGCGGTCAAGACCTGGACCACGCCATCTCAGCAACTGGCGGTGGCGCCCGCACCCAAGCTGGACATCGACCTGCAGGCAGCCGCCAAGCGGCTCTCGACGGCGATCACGTTCCGCACGGTGTCGGGCCTCGACGACCCGGCCGCCAACGCGGCCGAGTTCGACAAGCTGCATGCTTATCTCGCACAGCAGTACCCGAAGGTCCACGCCACCCTCAAGAAGGAAGTGGTGGGCAACAAGGCGCTGCTCTACACATGGGCCGGCACCGATCCGTCGGCCAAGCCGATCGCGCTGATGGCGCACCAGGACATGGTGCCCATCGCCCCTGGCACCGAAAAGG
This sequence comes from Variovorax sp. RKNM96, assembly GCF_017161115.1. Taxonomy (GTDB): domain Bacteria; phylum Pseudomonadota; class Gammaproteobacteria; order Burkholderiales; family Burkholderiaceae_C; genus Variovorax. Next base: position 3,396,609 of record NZ_CP046508.1, read on the forward strand.
CCTGGACGGTCGACCCGTTCGCCGGCGAGATCAAGGACGGCTTCGTCTGGGGCCGCGGCACGCTCGATAACAAGAGCAATCTTTTCGCGCAGATGGAAGCCATCGAGCTGCTCATCGGCACCGGCTTCAAGCCGAAGCAGACCGTCTACCTCGTGATGGGCGACGACGAGGAGGTGAGCGGCCTGCGCGGTGCGCTGCCCATTGCCGAGCTGCTCAAGTCGCGCAATGTGCGCCTCGATTGGGTGCTCGACGAAGGCCTGCTGGTGCTCGACGGCGTGCTCCCTGGACTCTCGAAGCCCGCGGCGCTGATCGGCTTGGCCGAGAAGGGCTACGGCACCTTCTTCCTTTCGCTCGACACGGCCCCCGGCCACTCGTCGATGCCGCCGCAGCACAGCGCCATCGGCAGCATGAGCGCGGCCCTCGCGCGGCTCGAAGCCAACCCGATGCCCGGCGGCATTCAGGGCGTGGCGGGCCAGATGTTCGGCGCGCTGGCACCCGAGATGAGCGGCGTCAACCGCGTGATGCTCTCCAACCTGTGGCTCACCGAGCCGCTGGTGCGCGGCCAGCTCGAGAAGAGCCCGAGCAGCAACGCCATGCTGCGCACCACCACCGCGCTCACCATCGTGCGCGCCGGCAACAAGGACAACGTGCTGCCCGGCCGCGCCGAGGCGGCCGTGAACTTCCGCATCCTGCCGGGCGACACCATCGCGAGCGTCGAGGCGCACCTGCGCAAGTCGCTGGCGAACGACGACATCAAGATCAAGCAGTACCCCGGCAACTCCGAGCCGTCGCCCGTGTCGCCGACCGACAGCACCGGCTACCGCGCGATCCAGCAGGCCGTGCGCCAGACCTTCCCCGACGCCGTCGTGGCCCCGGGCCTGATGACGGCAGCGACCGACTCGCGCCACTTCAGCCTCGTGAGCGACGCCGTCTTCCGCTTCTCGCCGTTCCGGGTGAAGGGCGAAGACCTCGCGCGCTTCCACGGCAACAACGAACGCCTGGCCATCTCCAACTACGGCGAGATGATCGGCTTCTATCACCAGCTCCTGAGCAACACCAACGCTGCTCCGGCGCAATGACGACAACTTCTTTTCCCTTCCATCTTCAAAGGACCTCACCATGACCAGCGCCGTCATTGTTTCCACCGCCCGCACGCCGCTCGCGAAGAGCTGGAAGGGTGCCTTCAACATGACGCACGGTGCCACGCTCGGCGGCCACGCCGTTCAGCACGCCATCTCGCGCGCCGGCATCGAAGCCGCCGAAGTCGATGACGTCATCATGGGTTGCGCCACGCCCGAAGGCGCCACCGGCTCCAACATCGCACGCCAGATCGCGCTGCGCGCCGGCTGCCCGGTCACCACCTCGGGCATGACGATCAACCGCTTCTGCTCCTCGGGCCTGCAGACCATCGCCACCGCCGCGCAACGCATCATCGCGGGCGAAGGCGACGTGTACGTGGCCGGCGGTGTCGAGAGCATCTCGTGCGTGCAGAACGAAGCCAACAAGCACATGCTGGCCGACCCGTGGCTCGTGAAGCACAAGCCCGAGATCTACTGGAACATGCTGCAGACGGCCGAGCAGGTCGCCAAGCGCTACAACATCGGCCGCGACGCGATGGACGAATACGGCGCAGCGAGCCAGCAAAAGGCCACCGCAGCACTCGAAGCCGGCCGCTTCAAGGACGAAATCGCACCGATCACCGTGCTGGCCGGCGTGGCCGACCCGGTGCTGGGCTTGCGTACCAAGGAAGTCACCATCGAGAACGATGAAGGCATCCGCGCCGGCACCACCAAGGAAGGCATCAGCGGCATTCGCTCGGCCATTCCCGGCGGGCTGATCTCGGCGGGCAATGCCAGCCAGTTCTCGGACGGCGGCGGCGCCTGCGTGGTGGTCGACGAGAAGTACGCCCAGCAAAAGGGCCTGAAGCCCCTCGGCCGTTTCCTCGGCTTTGCCGTGGCCGGCTGCGAGCCTGACGAAATGGGCATCGGCCCGGTCTTCGCCATCCCGAAGGTGCTCAAGCGCCTGGGCCTCACGGTCAACGACATCGACCTGTGGGAGCTGAACGAAGCCTTCGCGGTGCAGGTGATCTACTGCCGCGACAAGCTCGGCATCCCGGGCGACCGCCTGAACGTGGACGGCGGCGCCATCGCCGTGGGCCACCCCTACGGCGTGAGCGGCCAGCGCCTGACGGGCCACGCGCTCATCGAAGGCAAGCGTCGCGGCGCGAAGAAGGTGCTGGTCACGATGTGCATCGGCGGCGGCATGGGTGCCGCGGGCGTCTTCGAGGTGTTGTAAGCATGTCGGGCGGTGACAACCAGGTCTCGCCCGAAGCCCTCCTGGCGATGGGGCGGGGCGTCTTGGCCTCGCAGCCCTTCAGCGTGCTGATCGGTGCGGAAATGCATGCACTGTCGCCAGGAAGCGTCGACCTCCAGCTGCCGCTCACCGCGCAGCTCAAGCAGCAGAACGGTTTCGCCCACGGCGGCATCGTGAGCTACATGGCCGACAACGCGCTGACCTTTGCCGGCGGCACCGCATTGCGCGTGCCGGTGGTGACCTCCGAATTCAAGATCAACTACGTGCGGCCGGCCGTCGGCGATCGCCTGATCGCGCGCGCCAAGGCCGTTCACACCGGCAGCTCGCAAGCCGTCTGCACCTGCGAGATCTTCGCGGTGACCGGCGGCGTCGAAAAGCTCTGCGCACTCGCGCAGGGCACCATCGCGAAATTGCCCGAATCCTCGAAGAAGTAGCAAGAAGAGACACCCCATGAGCTTGCGTCCCACCCTCGATTTCCTGCTCTACGACTGGCTCGATGCCGAGTCGCTCAACCAGAGCGAGCGCTTCGCCGACCATTCGCGCGAGACCTTCGATGCAGTGCTCGACACCTGCGAGCGCATCGCGCGCGAAAAATACGCGCCGTTCAACCGCACGGTCGACACGCAGGAGCCGCATTTCGACGGCGAGAAAGTCATCCTGCCGAAGGCCACACACGATGCGCACAAGGCCTTCGTCGAGTCGGGAATGATGAGCGCCGCGCAGGACTACGACATCGGCGGCATGCAGCTGCCCTACACGCTGTCGGCCGCGGCCAACAGCTTCTTCGCGATGGCCTCGGTGAGCATCGGCTCCAACATGCTCACCAGTGGCAACGCCAACCTGCTGATGGTGCACGGCACCGAGATGCAGAAAGAGGTGTTCGCCAAGAACGAGTTCGCGGGCCGCTGGGCGGGCACCATGTGCCTGTCGGAGCCGCAGGCCGGCTCGTCGCTGAGCGACGTGGCCACGCGCGCGGTGCCCGACGGCGCGGACTTTCAAAACGATCCGCTCGGCCCACGCTACCGCCTCACCGGCAACAAGATGTGGATCTCGTCCGGCGACCACGAGCTGACCGAGAACATCGTGCACATCGTGCTCGCCAAGATCCCCGATGAAAACGGCAAGCTGGTGCCGGGCACGCGCGGCATCTCGCTGTTCATCGTGCCCAAGTGCATGGTCAACACCAAGGGCGAGCTGACCGGCGCGCGCAACGACGTGGCGCTGGCGGGCCTGAACCACAAGCTGGGCTGGCGCGGCACGACCAACACGCTCTTGAACTTCGGCGAGGGCAAGTACCCGGTCGATGGCAAGGCGGGCGCGGTGGGCTACCTCGTCGGCGCGCCCGGCAAGGGCCTGCACTGCATGTTCCACATGATGAACGAGGCCCGCATCGGCGTGGGCACGGCTGCGACCATGCTCGGCATGGCGGGTTACTACGCCTCGCTGGAGTACGCGAAGGGCCGGCCGCAGGGCCGCCTCGTGAAGAAGCCCGAAGCCGGCGCAGGCAGCCAGGTGACGAAGGATTCCGCGAGCCCGCAGGTGCGCATCATCGAACACGCCGACGTGCGCCGCATGCTGCTCGCGCAGAAGGCGTACTGCGAGGGCGCGCTGGCGCTGGAGCTGTACTGCGCCCGGCTGGTCGACACGCAGAAGACCGGCGACGCACAGGCCGCCGACGACGCGCGCCTGCTGCTCGAGGTGCTCACGCCCATCGCCAAGAGCTGGCCCAGCGAGTGGTGCCTGGAAGCCAATTCGCTTGCGATCCAGGTGCACGGCGGCTACGGCTACACGCGCGACTTTCCAGTGGAGCAGTACTGGCGCGACAACCGCCTGAACATGATTCACGAAGGCACCCACGGCATCCAGGCGGCCGACCTGCTGGGCCGCAAGGTGTTGATGGAAAAGGGCCGCGGCCTGCAATTGCTGGCCGGCCGCATCACCGAGACCATCGGCCGCACGGCCAAGGTGCCCGCGCTCGCGGCGCATGCCAAGGCGCTGGGCGCGGCGCTGCAGCGCATCGGCAGTGCGACCGAAGCGGCCTGGTCCACCGGCGACCCGGCCGACGCGCTGGCCAACGCCGTGCCGTACATGCAGGCCTTCGGCCACACGGTGCTGGCCTGGCTCTGGCTGGACGTGGCGCGGCGGGCCCTGGAAATCGACGCAGAAAAGGCGAGGGCGGTAACAGCTGGCAAGATCGGCGCCACGGACTATTTCTTCCACTACGAGCTGCCGAAAATCGGCGCCTGGCTCAATGTGGTCGAGAGCCGTGACCCGACCTGTACCGCTTTGCCCGAGGACGCTTTCTGACAATGGCCAACGCCGCCCCCAACACTCCCACCCCCGTCAAACCCCCGAAGCCGCACGCCCGGCTCGAGAAGTGGATCTGGATCCTGATCTACGGCGGCCTGTTCCTGGTGATCCTGGGCATCGCCACGGGCCGCACCGACCCCGCGCTCGGCTGGTCGATGGCCGTGCCCGGCGGCGTGGTCGCGCTGGTGGGCGTCGTGCTCATCTACGTGCGCTCGCGCCTGAACGACAAGAAGTGAGCAGGGAAGAAGGCCAGACCATGCTCAAGCACATCGTGATGTGGAAGTTCAAGGAGCACGCCGAGGGCGCCGACAAGGCGACCAACCTGCTGAAGGCCAAGGCGCTGCTCGATGCCTGCGCGAAGCTCTCGCCCGGCACGCACCGTTTCGAGGTGGCCATCGCCCAGCCCGGGCTGGAGGCCACCTACGATCTGGCGCTGTATTCGGAATTCACCGACGCGGCCGCGCTCGCGGCCTACGCGGACCATCCGCAGCACGTGGCGCTCAAGCCCTTCATCGGTGCCGTGCGCGAAGCGCGGCAGTGCATGGACTATGAAGTCTGAATCCCGCGCGCCCGACGCGAAGGCCTCACCGGCCGACCGGCGGGCGTTCGGTCGCGCACAGCGCACGCGCTGCGCGCTCGACCAGTGGGCAGAGTCACCCAAGCCCGACGCCAAGGATCGCAATCCGCTCGGTTGGCTGAAAGATTCCAACCGCGGCCGCGTGCCCGAACTGGTGCCCGTGCGCCACGGCCGCATGCTGGTCAGCCCCTTCACCTTCTACCGCGGTGCCGCCAGCCTGATGGCGAACGACCTGGCGAAGCTGCCGCACAGCGGCATCGCCACGCAGCTGTGCGGCGATGCGCACCTCGCGAACTTCGGCTTCTTCGCCAGCCCCGAGCGTTCGCTGGTCTTCGACATCAACGACTTCGACGAAACCCTGCAAGGCCCGTTCGACTGGGATGTGCGCCGGCTGGCCACTTCGTTCGTCGTGGCCGCGCGCGATCGCAAGTTCAAGCCGCGCGTCGGGCGCGACGCGGTCCGGCAACTGGCTGAGGCGTATCGCGATCGCATGCGCCGCTTCGCGCAGATGGACACGCTGGATGCCTGGTACGCGCGCCTGACTTCGCAGACGCTGCTCAAGCTCGGCGCGCAGGACGCGACCGAACTCGCGGTCATCAAGAAGGCCCGCCGCAGCACCTCGCGCGTGTTCGCCGCAGGTGCCACCGAGATCGTCGACGGCCGCCTGATGATGCGCGAGCAGCCGCCGTTCGTGTACCACGACGCCAAGGCGACGGCGCGCGAAATTCGGCGCTTTCGCACCGGCTTGCCGGCCTTTCTCGCGCAATACCGCGCGAGCCTGCCGCCGGAGCGCCAGCGGCTGTTCGACCGCTACGAATTGCACGACGTCACGGTGCTCACGCCCGGCGTCGGCTCGGTGGGGCGGCGCTGCTTCCTGTTGCTGCTGGTGGCCGATGGCGTCCATCCGCTGTTCCTGCAATGCAAGGAAGCCTGCGACTCGGTGCTCGAAACCCACCTGGGCCCGCCGGCGGAGCAGGGCTCTCCCGGCCAGCGCGTGGTGCAGGGGCAGAAGCTGGCGCAGGCCGCCAGCGACGTTTTCCTGGGCTGGGCCGAAGCGCAGGGCGGACGCGGCTTCTATGTGCGGCAACTGCGCGACATGAAGGCTTCGTACAAGCTCGAAGACTTCAAGCCCATCGACTTGCTGGAGTTTGCCGAGGCTTGCGGCTACAGCCTGGCGCGCGCGCATGCCAAGGGTGGCGACGCCTGGGCCATCGACGGCTACCTCGGGCGTTCCAAGACCTTCAACACCGCGCTCGCCGATTTCGCCGAGGCCTATGCCGACGTCAATCTGGCCGACTGGCGCCAGCTGAAAAAAGCGGTGGCATCGGGCAAGGTCGCGGCCGTCAAGATCGCGGACGCCGCTTCATAGGGTTGTCGCTTCGCAGTTTTGCCGCAGCGGCTTCGGGCCACGAATCTTCTTCTTTCTTCACCTCGACTCCGGAGACACAGACATGACGCCACGCACCACCCAACAGCTCTTCGACCTGAAAGGCAAGACGGCCCTCATCACCGGCGGCTCGCGCGGCCTGGGCCTGCAGATGGCCCATGCGCTCGGCGAAGCGGGCGCAAAGATCATGCTGAGCTCGCGCAAGGCCGACGATCTGGAGCAGGCGGCTGCCGAGCTGCAGGCTGCCGGCATCGACGCACGCTGGATCGCCGCCGACTGCTCGAAGGAAGAAGACACCCGTCGCCTGGCCGACGAGACGCTGCAGCGCATGGGCGCGGTCGACATCCTGATCAACAACGCCGGCGCGAGCTGGGGGTCGCCCGCCGAGAGCCATCCGGTCGAGGCGTGGGACAAGGTGATGAACCTCAACGTGCGCGGCTATTTCATCCTGTCGCAGCAGATCGCCAACGGCTACATGATCCCGAAGAAGGCGGGCCGCATCATCAACATCGCCTCGATCGCGGGCCTGAACGGCAACCCGCCCGAGATGCAGACGCTGGCCTACAACACCTCCAAGACTGCGGTGATCGGCTTCACCCGCACGCTGGCGGCCGAATGGGGCAAGTACGGCATCACGGTGAACGCGATCTGCCCAGGCTTCTTCATGACGAAGATGGCGGCGGGCCTGATCAAGTCGCTGGGCGAGGAGAAGATGGCCGCGCAGGCACCGCTCGGGCGCCTGGGCGACGACGAAGATCTGAAGGGCCTGACGCTGCTGTACGCGAGCGATGCCGGCAAGCACATCACCGGCCAGTGGCTGGCGGTGGACGGCGGCGTGAGCGTGGTCCTCGGCGCAGCGTAAAGTTCTCCCCCAGGCTGCGCGCACTTCGTGTCGCGCGCGCCTTCCCCCTCGCCGGGGGCGACACCAGCGGCCCGGCAAAGCCGGTTTCGCGGTGTCTCACGAAAAGATCCAATGACCACAGACGCTTCTTCTCCTTCTTCCGACATCAACATCCGCTCGTATACGAGCCAGATTCCGTTTGCGCGCCACCTGGGCTTCGAACTCACGAAGTTCGAGGGCGGCGAGTCCGAGATCATCTATACCGCCAAGCCCGAGCATCTGAACACTTTCGACGTGACGCACGGTGGGGCCTGCATGACGCTGCTCGACATCACCATGGCGGCGGCCGCGCGCAGCGTGGCGCCCGAGACCGGCGTGGTCACCATCGAGATGAAGACCAGCTTCATGCAGCCTTCGGTCGGCCCGCTGCACGCGCGCGGCACGCTCATTCATCGCACCGCGACGCTGGCTTTCACAGAAGCCAAGATCTACGACGAGCAGGAGCGCGTGTGCGCTCATGCCACCGGCACCTTCAAGTACGTGAAGCGCCGCCTGCCTACAGGCCCCGCCAGCGCGAACGAGATGCGGCCGCCTTCGACCGACTGAACGAATTTCCAGGAGACACACATGCCCACGAACAAGCAGATCCACCTCGACAACCGCCCCGATGGCGAAGCCGTTGCCAGCAACTTCAAGTTGGTGACTGTCGAGACCCCCGCGCTCGCCGACAACCAGGTGCTGGTGCGCCACCACTACATGAGCCTCGATCCGTACATGCGCGGCCGCATGAACGATTCGAAGAGCTACACCGCCAACCAGCCCGTGGGCCAGGTGTTCCAGGGCGGCACGGTGGGCGAAGTGATCGAGAGCAAGCACCCGAAGTACGCCGTTGGCGATAAGGTGGTCGGCTTCGGCGGCTGGCAGGAATACAGCGTGGTCGATGCCTCGCAGCCCGGTTCGCTGAAGAAGGTCGACACCACGCACGTGCCCTTGTCGCACTACCTCGGTGCCGTCGGCATGCCGGGTGTCACGGCCTGGTATGGCCTCGTGAAGATCATTGCGCCCAAGGCCGGCGAAACCGTGGTCATCACGGCCGCGAGCGGCGCGGTCGGCAGCGCCTTCGGTGCGCTGGCCAAGGCACGGGGCCTTCGCGTGGTGGGCATCGCGGGTGGCCTGGACAAGTGCAAGTACGTGACCGACGAACTCGGCTTCGACGCCTGCATCGACTACCGCCAGCACCCCGACGTGAAGTCCATGAGCGCCGCGCTCAAGGAAGCCTGCCCGGACGGCATCGACGGCTACTTCGAGAACGTCGGCGGCTACATCTTCGATGCGGTGCTTCTGCGCTGTAACGCCTTCGCCCGCGTGGCGCTGTGCGGAATGATCGCGGGCTACGACGGCGCGCCGCTGCCGCTGGCGAACCCGGCGTTGATCCTCATCAACCGGCTGAAGATCGAAGGCTTCATCGTCAGCGAGCACATGGAAGTGTGGCCAGAGGCGCTGACCGAACTGGGTACGCTGGTGGGCACGGGCAAGCTCAAGCCGCGCGAATCGGTCGCGCAGGGCATCGAGTCCGCCCCTGAAGCCTTCCTGGGTTTGCTCAAGGGCAAGAATTTCGGCAAGCAGCTGGTCAAGCTGATCTGACCTGCTTCGAATGAACTGAACGCACGGCAAGGAGGCCGGTCATGCGCGCCGCGCCGGGCCGCCCCAAGCAAGCGTGCACCGCAATGCGAAGCATGGAGGTATTCGAATGAATTCGACGCACGAGGTGTTCAACCAGCCCGCACCGCTCGCGGACTACAACCTGTTCGAGACCAACCGGCCGCTGCGCGATACGTTGAAGTTCAATGCGCCGCAGTTGCAGGTGGCGCCGTTGCAGGAGCTGGGCGTGACGATCGGCTCGGCCGAGATGCAGACGCATGCGCGCCTGGCCAACGTCCACACGCCCGAGTTGCACACGCACGACCGCTTCGGGCGGCGCATCGACGAGGTGGAGTTCCATCCGAGCTACCACGTGCTCATGTCCGCGGCCGTTGGCGCCGGCTTGCATGGCACACCGTGGGCGGGTACTTCTGCTTCGCCGCATGTGCTGCGCGCGGCCGGCTTCATGCTCTTCACCGAGCTGGAGCCGTCGATGCTGTGTCCGATTTCGATGAGCTACGCGGTCACGCCCGCGCTGCGCAGCAATGCGGCCGTTTACGCCGACTGGGGCCCGAAGCTCACGAGCCTCTGGTACGACCCGGCGCTCAAATCCTTCAAGGACAAGCCCGGCGTGACCATGGGCATGGGCATGACCGAGAAGCAGGGCGGCTCCGACGTGCGAGCCAACACCACCAAGGCTGTCCGCGACGGCAGCGATGCCTGGGGCGAGCGCTATGCGATCACCGGCCACAAGTGGTTCTTCTCGGCGCCGATGTGCGATGCCTTTCTGGTGCTCGCGCAGGCCGAGGCGGGCTTGAGCTGCTTCTTCCTGCCGCGCGTGCTGCCCGACGGTACGCGCAACGCCATCCACATCCAACGCCTGAAGGACAAGCTCGGCAACAAGGCCAACGCCAGTTCCGAGGTCGAGTTCCATGGCGCCAGCGCCTGGCTGGTGGGTGAGGAGGGGCGCGGCATTCCGCAGATCCTCGAGATGGGCACGATGACCCGGCTCGACTGCGCGCTCGGCACCAGTGGCCTGATGCGGCAGGCGTTGAGCATCGCCATCAATCACGCCAGCCAGCGCAACGCCTTCGGCAAGCCGCTGATCGAACAGCCGCTCATGAAGAACGTGCTGGCCGACCTCGCGCTCGAAAGCGAGGCCTCGACCGCACTGGCCATTCGCCTGGCCCGCGCCTTCGACCATCCGGACGACGAACACGAACGCCTGATGGCCCGCCTGCTTACGCCGGTCGCCAAGTTCTGGATCTGCAAGCGCGGCAGCCACTTCGCACAGGAGGCGATGGAGTGCCTGGGCGGCAACGGCTATGTGGAAGAGGGCGGCGAAGGCATCATGGCGCGCGTGTACCGCGAGATGCCGCTCAACTCGATCTGGGAAGGCGCGGGCAACATCATGGCGCTCGACCTGCTGCGGGGCCTGCGCAAGGGCGATGCGGTTGCGGCGCTGACGAAGGAGCTGGCGCCAGCCCGCGGCCAGCACGCCGCGCTCGACCGCCTGGCCGACGCGCTGCCCGCGCGCATCGAGGCGATGGCCTCCGAGGTGGAGGCGCGTCGTCTGGCACAGGACGTGGCGCTCGCCGTGCAGGCTTCGCTGCTGGCACAGACCGCACCGCCCGCGGTGGTCGGCGCGTTCTGCGCATCGCGACTGGGCGGCGACTGGGGCAATGCCTTCGGCACGCTGGGCGCGGGCACGGATTTCGATTCGATCATCCAGCGGGCACAGCCGCGCTGACCATACAAGAACACCCCACAGGAAAAACGAACCATGGCCGACCTGATCCTCCACCACTACACCACCTCGCCGTTCTCGGAGAAGGTGCGGCTCATCCTCGGCGCCAAGAAGCTGCCTTGGAAGTCGGTCTTCATCCCGCCGATCATGCCCAAGCCCGACGTGGAGCTGCTCACCGGCGGCTACCGCAAGACGCCGTTCCTGCAGATCGGCGCCGACATGTACTGCGACAGCGCGCTCATCGCCGATGTGCTGGAGCATCTGCAGCCCGAGCCCACGCTGTACCCGGAGCCGGAGAAGGGCCTGTCGCGCATCCTCGCGCAGTGGGCCGACACCACGCTGTTCTGGGCCGCGATGGCCTGGAACCTGCAGCCCAAGGGCGCCGCTGAAGTGTTCGCCAAGGCGCCGCCCGAAGCCGCCAAGGCCTTCGGCGAAGACCGCGGCAAGATGAGCGCGGGCAACATGACGCGCCTGCGCCCGGCCGATGCCACCAGCGCCTACAAGTCGTACCTGCGCCGCCTGTCGGACATGCTCGACGACAGGCACTACCTGCTGGGCGAGGTGCCGAGCATCACCGACTTCTCGGTCTATCACCCGCTCTGGTACACGCGGCGCATCGAGTCGGTGCGCACCATCCTCGACCTGACGCCCGCGGTGGTCGACTGGATGGACCGCATGGCCGCCATCGGCCACGGTGCGCCCGAGAAATTCACCTCCGACGAAGCCATCGCCGTCGCCAAGGCCGCGACACCGCACACGCTGCTGACCGACAGCACCTTCCAGGACGACCACGGCATCGCGCTCGGCGGTGCCGTGACCATCCGCGCCGAGAGCTTCGGCCTGGAGGAAACCGCGGGCACGCTGGTGGCCGCCACGCGCACGCACTACACGCTGGCGCGAAGCGACGCGCGCATCGGCACGGTGCATGTGCACTTTCCGCGCATCGGCTATGTACTGAAGAAAGCAGAGGCCTGAAACGCACGCGGCCGGGGCACCTTCGTGACTGCGCGGCGGCGCGTTCCGTATTTCAATAGCGCTTCCAACGTCAGAGACATTCAACGCAAGAAGGACACCGGCAAATGATTCAGGACTTCAAGGGCAAGACCGCCGTTCTCACCGGCGCAGGCTCGGGCTTCGGCCTCGAATGCGCGCGCATCGGCGCCGCACGCGGCATGAACCTCGTGCTGGTCGACGTGCAGCAGGACGCGCTGGACAAGGCCAAGGCCGAGATGGAAGCCGCCGGCGTGCAGGTGCTGGCCCGCAAGGTCGATGTGTCCGATGCCGCGCAAATGGAGGCGTTGGCCGCCGCTGTGAAAGAGCGCTTCGGCGCGCCGCACTTCGTGTTCAACAACGCCGGCGTGGGCGCGGGCGGGCTCGTGTGGGAGAACACGGTCTCCGACTGGGAGTGGGTGCTGGGCGTGGACCTCTGGGGCGTGATCCACGGCGTGCGCCTGTTCACGCCGATGATGCTCGAAGCCGCCGCCAAGGACCCGGGCTACCGCGGCCACATCACCAACACCGCCAGCATGGCGGGCCTGCTCACGCCGCCCAACATGGGCATCTACAACGCCGCCAAGGCCGCGGTCGTGAGCCTCACCGAAACGCTGTACCAGGATCTGACGCTGGTCACCGACCAGATCGGCGCGAGCCTGCTGTGTCCGTACTTCGTGCCGACCGGCATCACCAGCAGCGAGCGCAACCGCCCGAATGCGCCCAAGGACACCGAGCTCACCAAGAGCCAGCTCATCGGTCAGGCCATGAGCAACAAGGCAGTGAGCAGCGGCAAGATCACCGCGGCCGAAGTCGCGGCGAAGGTGTTCGACGCCATCAGCGACAACCAGTTCTACGTGTTCAGCCACCCCAAGGCATTGGGCAATGTTCGCGCGCGCATGGAGAACATCGTGGCGATCGAGAATCCGGCCGACCCGTTCCTCGAACGGCCGGAGATCGGCCAGAAGCTGCGCGAGCAGCTTCGTGCGGCCTGACGTTGCGCCGGTGCGCGGTCAGTTGTAGCTGACCGTCACCATCGCGGCCGCGACGCGGCCTGCGGGCGGCTGCTGTTGCGCCGCAATGGACAGCTTGCCCCCGTCTTGGCCGATTGCGCGCGCCTGTGACGGATCGAAAGGATGCTGTCGGCCCTGTGCATCGGTGAACACGGTGCGCAGGGGCAGGGCGCCGAGCCCGTCGATTCGCACGGTGCCGCTGGGCCGGTCCACGCGTTGCTGCACGAAGGAAAGTTCGGCGACGGGGCCCGAGCCGCTCATGCGGTGGGCCACCGTTGGCGCCGTTGCCGGCGCGTGCGCCGCGAGGCGCATCTCGTACGGGGCGGCGACGATCTCGCCCGTGAAATGAATGGTGCCGTCGGCAGCACGCGCATCGATCGATGCCATGCAGGTGGACAGCAATGCCAGTGCCGCGAACACGCGCGAGTCATGGTGCTTCATCTCGAACCTCTCCTGAAAAGTCTGAAACAGTTTTCTACTTACTCCCTGTTTCCTTTCGATGAAACCATGTTCCACGCGCAGGTGCAAGCTGCAAAGCACCTATGCTGCGGTCCGCTTCAGCGCAGCCGCAACAAAGACGATCGCGGCGAGTGCCGAGGAGGCCGTCCGCACGCTGTTCCACAGCGTCCAGGTCTTGAGGTAGGTCTGCCAGAACACATGGCCATCGGTGGGCGATGTCGCTGCCAGCTGGTTGTTGAGCGGCACATTGAGGACCATCGTCACGCCGAAACAGCCGACCACGTAGAGCAGGCAGGCGAGCAGGACGAGTTGCGAGTCCAGCTGCGAGATCGAGAACAGCGACCAGCCCCCGAGCACGATGCCCAGCACGGCGCTGCCCATGAAGAAGAGCATGAAGCTCGGCGTGATCACCGTGACGTTGATTGCGTTCATCGCGTGGATGCCTTCGCTGTTCTGGATGCGCGCGAGCGCGGGCATCACGAACGAGGAGAACGCGTAGAAGATGCCGGCGACCATCGCCGTCGAGAAGGCGCTTGCCAGGATCAGCACCGTGGCCGTCTTGCCCATCATCACTTGGCTCCCCACACGCCGGTCGGGGCCGTGCGCGCAACGTAGTCGGCGAAGGTGCGCGGTGGGCGGCCCAGCGCTTGCTCCACGCCGTGGGCGATGGGCGTGTTGCGGCCGTCCAGGACGGTGGTGAACAGGTAGATGACGAGCCAGGAAAGGTCTGGCGGCAGGCCGGCTTCGGACAGGACCTTGGCGTAGTCGTCCATCGAAATGATGTGGCAGTCGATCTGCCGATTCGTCGCACGGCCGATCTCTGCGATGGCTTCGGGGAAGGTGAAGGCCTGGGAGCCGGTCAGCTCGTAGAGCTTGCGGCTGTGGCGGCTGTCCACCAGCGCTTCGGCGGCAATGTCGGCGATGTCGTCGGCGTCGATGAAGGGCTCCGGTGCCAGCCCTTCGGGCAGGGTGATCGCGCCGGCGACGATCTCGTCCAGAAAGTAGTTCTCGCTGAAGTTCTGGAAGAACCAACTGGCGCGCACGATGGTCCAGTCGAGCGCGGTGGCCTGCAGGGCTTTTTCTGCATCCAGCGCTTCGGGTTCGCCCCGGCCCGACAGCAGCACGATCCTTTCGACGCCGGCCTTGGCGGCGGCATCGTAGAACGCGGTCACCGTGTCGACGGCGCCCGGCACGCACAGGTCGGGCTGGTAGGCGACGTAGACGGCGCGCACGTCCTGGAGCGCGGCGGCCCAGGTGGCCTTGTCTTCCCAATCGAAGGGTGGCTGCGCCGAGCGCGAGCCGGCGCGCGCAGCGTGCCCGGCGGCGCGGAGCCGGTCCAGAACGCGCCCGCCGGTCTTGCCGTTCGCGCCGAGAACCAAAATGGGATGCGCATCATCCCGGGTGCTGCTGCTGATTGCCATTTTCGGACTCCTTGAGATAATGTGAGTAAAGCTCACGTAAAAAATGATAGTTACTCACATTTTGAATGTCAACCCCTGGGCCATGCCATGACACGCAGTGCACCGTTGCAATCGCAGGTGGCCGTCGCCGAGGCGCCTTCGGCCAGAAAGAGCCCGATCCAGGAGCGCAGCAAGGCGCGCGTGGAGCGCATCCTCGAGGCGGCCGCCGAGCTGATCGTGCGCGGCGGCAGCGACCAGCTGAAGATGAGCGAGGTCGCCGCATCCGCCGGCATCTCGATCGGCTCGCTCTACCAGTACTTCCCCGAGAAGGCCGCGCTGATCCGCATGCTGGCCGAGCGCATCAATGCGCGCAGCCGCGAGTGCATTAGCGACGGCCTCAAGGACGTGACAGACCTCGCCAGCCTGCAGTCGTCCTTCGCGGCGCTGGTGGACGTGTACTACGCGATCGTCAACGAGCGCCCCGTCATGCGCGATATCTGGAGCGGCATGCAGGTCGACCGGCAACTGCTCACCCTGCAGGTCGCGGAAAGCCGCGCCTGCGGGCAAATGCTGGCCGATGAGATGCTCAAGGTGCACAGAGTGCGCGGCCGCGCCGACACGAAGCGCGTCGAGCAGGCCGCCTTCCTGATCTGGGAGATGGGCGAGGCGACCATCCGCCTGGCGATCGCGGTCGATGCGGCCGAGGGCGCGGCGCTGGTGGAGGCCTACAAGCGCATGGCGCTTCGCGAAATCACCGATCCGCTGGGTTGATCAGCCGCGATCACTCGGACGTGGCCTGCGATTCGATCCATTCCCACACGGCACGGATCGCGGGCTCGTTCTCCCGCCCGTTCGCGGTCGCAAGAAAGTAGCTTCCCGTATCGAGCGCCGGCCCGAAGGGCTGCACCAGCGCGCCGCTGCGCAGCTCCTCGGCCGCGAGCGTGAGGCTCAGCAGCGCAACGCCGTGGCCCGCCAGCGCGGCAAGCATCGCGTGCGTCTCGTCCGAGAACGACAGGCCCGCGGCCCTGGCCGACCGGCCGCGCGGCTGTGCAATGCCCGCTTCGCGAAACCAGCGCGACCACAGCGCCGGCGCCAGCGCCTGCGGTTGCCAGTCGCAGTGGATCAATTGGTGCTTCGGCAGGTCGCTCTTGCGGCGCAGGCCCAGCATCGGACTGCACAACGGCGCATAGCGCTCGGCCATCAGCTCGCTCACCACCAATCCTGGCCAGTTGCCGCTGCCCGAGCGCACCGCGATGTCCGCATCGCCGCGTGCGAGGTCGACCACCGTGTCGCCTGCATGCAGCCGCAGCTCGATGCCGGGACAGGCCTTGCGGAAGACCGCCATGCGCGGCAGCACCCAGCGTGCCGCGAAGGCCGTGTTGGTGGTGAGCGTGACCGACTGCGAAGCCGCAGGCCGGCGCAGCCGGTCGACGCCCGCTTCCAGCGCATCGAAGCCCATGCGCAGATCGTCGAAGAGCCGCTGGCCCGCGGGCGTCAATGCGAGCTGCCGCGTGAGCCGGCGAAACAGCGGCTGGCCCAGCGTGTCTTCGAGCGCGCGCACCTGGTGGCTGATGGCCGAGGGCGTGACCGACAGCTCGAGCGCCGCGCGCTGGAAGCTCAGGTGCGCAGCAGCGGCCTCGAAGGCCCGCAGCGACAGCAGAGGCGGCAGGCGGCGCGGCGGGCGAATGGATGAGCCAATCTCTTGCATAAAGGGAGAAATGATCGTTTGTGAAGGGCCGGTCATATCCATAGATTCAAGGCCTGTGCAGTCATTCTGACAGCGCAATACAGCGTAGATCAATTCATCCATTCACCGAAGGAACGACATGACCCTCAACCTGCTTCACATCGACGCCAGCGCCCGCCCGGGCCTCTCGGGCACCGACCCCCACGGCTCGCATACGCGGCGCCTCTCTGCACGCTTCATCGAGCGCTGGCGCGCGGCGCGGCCCGGCGACCGCATCGACCGCCTCGACGTCGGCCAGCACCCGCCCGCCTACGTCGACAGTCGCTGGATCCACGCCGCCTTCACTGCACCGGCCGACCGCGAACCCTGGATGCCCGACGTGCTCGCCGAAAGCGACCGCCTGGTCGATCAACTCGTCGCCGCCGATGTGATCGTGGTGGGCCTGCCGATGTACAACTTCAGCGTGCCTGCGCAGTTCAAGGCGTACATCGACAACGTCGTGCGCGTGGGCCGCACCTTCGGCTTCGACCGTGCGCGCGGCGCAGTGCCTTATTGGCCGATGCTCGCCGACGCCGGCAAGCGCATGGTGCTGCTCGGTGCGCGCGGCGACCACGGCTACGACCCGGGCGGGCGCATTGCGCACCTGAACCATACGGAAGCCTCGGTGCGTTCGGTGTTCGGCTACATCGGCATCACCGATGTGCATGAGGCAGCGGTCGAGTGCGACGAGTTCGGCGGCGAGCAACTCGCGGAATCGATGCGAAAGGCCGAGGCTGCGGTTGATCGGCTCGTGGACGAACTCAGCGGTACGAAAGGACAAGCCCGTGAACGAGCCGCGTCCATCCGTCCAGCATCACGAACAGCAACAGCTTGAACGGCAGTGAGATGGTGGTGGGCGCGATCATCGACATGCCCAGCGCGAGCAGCACCGTCGCCACGATCAGGTCCACCACCACGAACACCAGGTAGATGATGAAGCCGATCTGGAATGCGCGCGTCAGCTCGCTCAGCGTGAAGCTCGGCACCAGCACCATGAAGTCGTCGTCCTTCAACTGCTCGGCCCGCGCCTTGGGCCAGATGTTGGAGGCCGACTTCAGGAAGAACTGCCGTTCGCGCTCGTGCGTGTGCTTCTGCAGGAACTCCTTCACCGGCACCTTGGCCGCATCGATCACCGCCATGATGTCGCCCATGCTCTCGCCCTTGACGCCGAAGTTGCGGGTGCGCAGCGTGTCGCCGATGTCCATGCCGACCGGCGCCATGATGTAGACCGTCAGGATGATCGCGATGCCGTTGAGCACCATGTTCGGCGGCGTCTGCTGCAGGCCGAGCGCGGTGCGCAGGAGGCCGAACACGATCACCAGCTTGGTGTAGCTCGTCACCATCAGCGCCGCGAAGGTCGCGAAGCCGAACGCGACCATCACCGCGACGAGGGTGAGTGGCTCCGGGATTCCTCCTTGCATTGCGCTTGCCTTGCTCAGACTTCGCCAGGGGCGAATTCCGACACTCGCACCCCCAGCCGATCGCCGACGGCCACCAGGTAGCCCTTGCCCAGCACGTTGCCGTGCGCAAGGATGCGCACCGGGCTGCGGTTCAGCGGCTCGGCCAGGTCGAACACATGGCCTGCACGAATGCTTTTGAGTTCGCCGAGCGACAGCGACAGGTCGCCCACCTCGAAGCGCAGCGTCACCTCCAGCGCATCGAGCCGGTCGAGTGGCAGGTTGACGTTGTTGTCTGCGGCGGCCGCAGGGTCGGCGGGCGTGTCTGGCTTCATGGCACTGTCTCTCGATTGCTGAACGGTGATGCGCGAGCCTTCGGCCACGGCCGAGAGAAAGAGCCCGGTCGGGCCGCCCAGCGCAGCGGTGACGACGATGCCGCCGCCCGAAGAACTCCATTGCTCGATGCCGACGATGTCGCCGGGGCGGATGCTGCTGATCTCGCGCAGCTGGATCGGCGTGCTGCCGAGCTGGAAGCTCACCGGCATGCGCAGCGTGTGAAAGGCTTCGCTGGTGCGCACGGCATGCAACGGGCCGGTGGTGGGTGGCACGAGGGCGTCGAGCGTCGCGGCATCGTCGAACTGCACGAAGCCGCGGAGCATCGCGCCGCCGTCCGACGGCGTGGCCACGAAGAAGGCCGCGCGCTCGGGGTCGCAGTGCACGAGCGGCTGCTCGCGGGCTTCTCGCGCATCGCGAGGTTCTCTCGCTTCGGCCTCCGAAGGCTGCCATTCGAAATGCAGTCGCAGCGCTTTCTCCAGCGCGTCGATCACCGGGTGCAACGCGTCGGCCAGCAGGATGTAGCGCAGGTCGCGCGGCAACAGGTCGATGCGGCGCTCGCCGAGCAGCACCTGCATGCTCGGCGCATCCATCGCGAGATGGCCCACGTGCGCGCCGAGCCTGAAGCTGTAGCGCTCGCGCGTCGTGTGGCCGAAGGCCGCATCGTGGTGCCACGCGAGCCGGTAGCTCGTGCCGCGCGCCGCCACGCCATGCAACGGCGCAGCGGCATAGAGACGATTGAGCGCTCGCACATTTGCCGCATCGGCGCGAGGCAATGCGCGGGCCTCGCCGAGTTCCGTCACCGCTTCAACGGCGTGGCTCGGCATGCATGCTTTCGTTCGAACAATGGCTACGTTCTGTCACTGTCTACATACCTTGGAGCAACAACGCGAACAGCTTCGCATCGGGTCGGCGCAGCTTAGCGAAAGGGGCAGGGCGCAGGTAGTACGGGAACGCGTAGTGCCGCGCGCGCCACAGGTCATTCGTACTTACGAGAACTCGTGGTTGCCGTGATCGGAGGGCGCCGCTTAGAGTGCAACGCGACGTGGGACTCTTCATCACGCTCGTTGTGCAACTGGAGGCAGTGCGCATCGGAAAACAACTCCAAGATTCCACTTGAGCAAGGACGCAATGGCGAATTCCTCGCGATCTCTTCAACAGTACCGCGGAAGTTTTCGTGACCTGCTTGGCAATGCAGGTCGCTACAACGATTTGTTGCTCGCTGCGCTGCTCGTGGTGGTGGTGGCGCTGTTCGTATTGCCGCTGCCCACACCGCTGCTCGACTTCCTCATCGCGAGCAACCTGGCCATCAGCCTGGTGCTGCTGATCGTTGCGATGTACGTGCCTTCGGCGCTGTCGCTGTCGACCTTTCCGTCGCTGCTTCTCTTCACCACGCTGTTCCGCCTTGCGCTGAACATCGCGTCCACCAAGTTGATCCTGTTGCACGCCAATGCGGGCCACATCATCGACACCTTCGGCAAGCTGATCGTCGGCAACAACGTGGTGGTCGGCGGCGTGGTGTTCCTCATCATCGCGATCGTGCAGTTCATCGTGATCGCCAAGGGCTCCGAGCGCGTGGCCGAGGTGGCGGCGCGCTTCGCGCTCGATGCCATGCCTGGCAAGCAGATGAGCATCGATGCCGACGTGCGCGCTGGTGTGCTGTCATCCGCCAAGGCGCAGAAGCAGCGCCGCCTGCTGGAGCAGGAGTGCCAGCTGCACGGCGCGATGGACGGGGCGATGAAATTCGTGAAGGGCGATGCCATCGCCAGCATCGTGATCGCGCTGGTCAACATCCTCGCGGGCATTGCCATCGGCACGCTGATGCACGACATGACGCTGGGCGGCGCGCTGCAACGCTACGCGATTCTCACGGTGGGCGACGGCATGGTGTCGCAGATTCCGTCGCTGCTGGTGTCGATCGCCGCCGGCATCGTCATCACACGCGTGAGCACCGGCGACCGCCGCGACTCGCAGCTCGCGCAGCAGATCGGCGACCAGCTGATGGCGCATCCGCGCGCGCTCATCATCGCGGGCCTGGCGGTGGCCAGCTTCCTCATCGTGCCGGGGTTTCCGAAGTGGGTGTTCGGCATATTGGCCGCCATCCTGATCGGGCTGGGCCTTGCAATGCGCATGCTGCGCCAGCAGCGCAACACGCCGGGCTGGATCTCGCACGGCGGCGGCGTGGCCGCCGAAGAAACCGACACCGACCACGCGATTGCCGCGCCGCTCGCGGTGCGCCTGTCCTCGGGCCTGCGCAGCTCGGTCGACCGCTATGTGCTCGACCAGCATCTCTCGCTCGTCAAGACCTCGGTCGAGTCCGACCTCGGCCCGATCTTTCCGCGCCTGCAACTGAACTACGTCGATGGCCTGGGCGACAACGAATACCAGGTGCTGGTGCACGACGTGGCCGTGGCCCGCGGCACGCTCAAGCCCGACTGGCTGCTCGTCGATCCGGCGCAAGCCGTCACCACCCCGCCGGGCGCGGAAGTCGCCGAGCCCTTCGGCCCGTTCCCGCGCGTGGTGTGGGTGCCGGGCCCCGAGCCGGGCCTCACGACGTGGACCGGCGCGGAGGTCGTGGGCCTGCATGTGGACCACACCGTGCGCCGCAACGTGAAGGACCTCATCGGCCTGCAGGAAGTGCAGCGCCTCCTGCATTCGGTGCAGCGCGATGCGCCCGAGCTCGCCGCCGAAGTGCTGCGCGTGGCCTCGGCCCAGCGCATTGCCGAAGTGCTGCGCCGGCTGCTGCAGGAGGGCATTCCGATTCGCAACCTGCACGCGATCTTCGAGAGCCTGACGATGTGGGCTGCGAAGGAGCAGGACGGCATTGCGCTCACCGAGCTGGTGCGCATCCACCTCGGGCGCTACATCACGAGCCGCTATGTCGGTGCCAACCGCCAGCTCGAGGCGATCCTCTTCGAGTCGAGCCTGCTGGACCGCGTGCAGAACGCCATCGAGCGCTCGCCGCGCGGCAACCTGCTGCTGCTGAGCCCGGCCGTCACGCAGGACATCCGCGAGCAGTTGCGCCGCGTGCTCGGCTCCACCGCCAACCGCGTGGTGGCCATCGCGTCGTCCGATGTGCGGCGCTACATCAAGAACCTGATCGAGCCTGTGGCACCGCAACTGGCGGTGCTGTCGTACCAGGAAATCGACGACGACGTGGCCCTGCAACCGGTGGGATGGATCACCAATCCCCAAGCGCACTGATTGATGAACGCCCTTCATAACCTGTACAGCGACCTACACCGCAACTTGTACCGCGCCCCGCACCGCAACCCGTTTTCCGAGGGAGAGAGCATCCGCCATGACACCGCAGAACATCCTGGACATCACGCGCGAGGGCCTCATGCTCGTGCTGTGGATCTCGTTGCCGGTGGTGGTGGTGGCGACGCTGTCGTCGCTCGTCGTGGCGGTGCTGCAGGCGGTGACGCAGGTGCAGGACCAGAGCATCGGCCAGTCGGTGCGCCTCATCGCGGTGATGGTGGCGATCATCGTCACGGCTGGCTGGCTGGGGCGCGACGTGATGCGCTTCGCCGAGCGCGCGTTCCTGTCGCTGACGTCGCTGTCGTGACCGCCGCAACGATGATGACGACCGTTGCCGCACGCCTTCTTCTTGTTCGCCGGCAGGCCTTCATGCTGCTGGGCTGCGCGATGCTCATGCTGCTGGTCGTGCAGCACAGCATGGCGGCGGAGTTCCGCTGGCAGAACAAGCCCTTCCAGATCATCGCCAACGAGAAGCCGCTGAACGACTTCCTGCGCGAGCTGGCCTCGTCGCAGGGCATCACCGCGGTGATCGACCCCAAGGTCAACGGCGTGATCAGCGGCAAGTTCGACGGGCCGGCCAAGAACATCCTCAACAGCGTCTGCTCGGTCAACGGGCTCACCTGGTACTACGACGGCGCGTTCCTCTTCGTCGATCTCGCCGCCGATGCCAAGAGCGAGGTGCTGCCGATCGCGGCCGAGAACGCCGGGCGCATTGCCGAGACGCTGGTGCGGCTGCACATCTCCGACGAGCGCTACCCGCTGAGCATCAGCGAGCGCGACGCCAGCGTCTACGTGACCGGCCCGCGGCGCTATGTCGAAATGGTGCGCCAGGCCGTGAAGCTCGCGGACCAGAAGACCGCGATGGCCGAGGGCGCCGAGATCCGGCTCTTTCCGCTCAAGTACGCCTGGGCTTCGGACTTCCGCATCAACCGCTCCGGCAAGGAAACGGTGATTCCGGGCGTGGCCAATGTGTTGCGCAGTCTTTATGGCCGCAGCACGGGCAATCAATCCTCGGGCGGCGGCTCCGGCGGGCGCGGCACCAACGGCACGATGTCGGTGGGGCCGAACCGGCAGATCAAGCTGCGCAGCGGCGAGACCATCAACGCGCCCAAGATCGACATTGCCGGCGCAGGCCAGAGCGGCGACAGCACCACGCTGGGCGGCATGTCCAGCATCGTGGGCAACGAGTTGCCGCAGTTCCAGGCCGACACCCGCATGAATGCGGTGCTGGTGCGCGACATGCCCGACAAGATGGCGCAGTACGCGAAGCTGATTGAATCGATGGACACCCGCCCTCGGCTGGTCGAGATCGAAGTGACCATCATGGACATCAGCTCCGACAATCTCACGAGCCTGGGCGTGGACTGGCGCCTGCACGGCCGCCATGCCGACTTCCAGACCGGCCGCGGCGACCGCGGGCCGCTCACCTGGGGCGGCACGGGCAGCGAGGCGGGGCAGATCGGCAGCGTCGACACCACCGGCAATCCGCTCACGCCGCTGGGCGGCATGTTCACCGCGGCCATCGGCAACAGTGCGCGCAACTACCTGCTGGCCCGTGTGACGGCGCTGGCCACCAACGGCAACGCCAACTTCGTGGCACGCCCGAAGGTGATGACGCTGGACAACACCGAGGCCGTGCTGGAGAACCTGAGCGAGTTCTACGTGCGCGTGGACGGCTTCCAGGACGCAGGCCTCTTCAGCATCACCGCCGGCACCGCCGTGCGGGTGACGCCGCTGATCATCGACGAGAAGACAGGCCGCGGCGTGATGATGTCCATCGACATCGTCGATGGCGACCTGAGCCCGCAGTCGGTCGACAAGATCCCGATCGTGCGGCGCCGCACCGTCAACACGCAGGCGCTGGTGGATGAGGGCGCGAGCCTGCTGATCGCCGGCTACTCGTCGGAGGAGAAGAGCAATGCCATCACGGGCGTGCCGCTGCTGAAGGACATCCCGGGCGTGGGCGGGCTCTTTCGCTACACCGACAAGAAGCAGAACAACATGGAGCGCTTCTACCTGTTGACGCCGCGCTTGGTCACGCCCGGCTCGACGGCCTCGGTGCCGACGCTGCCCCTGCCCGAGCCCGGAGGTTGAACCGATGAATGGCGACATTCCGTTCGACGACGAGCCGGCCGCAGAAACTCCCGCGGAAGCACCCGCACCGCAGGGCATGCAGGCGCAGGCCGCCGGCTGGTGCCTGCGCTTCCTGAGCGGTGCGGTGAAGGGCCGCACCATTGTGCTCAAGCCCGGAATCAATGTGCTTGGCTCCGGTGGCGAGTGCGAGGTGATGCTGCCCGGCGGCGACGTGCTGCCGCGGCACCTGGCGTTCACCGTGGGCGAGCTCGTGGTGTCGATGCAGCGCCTGGGCACCGCCTCGGCGCGTCTCAATGGCGAAGAGATGCAGCAGCCGCGCAAGAGCGTGGTGGCCGGCGACATCGTGAGCGTGGGGCAGATCGACTTCCAGCTCGACCGCACCTATCCGACGCATGCGCAGGAAGACCGCATGTTCGCGCCGGCGCATGGCGCATTGCCCGACGAGAGCGCGCTGGCGGGCCAGCCGGCCTCGCGCACGCAGCGGCTGGGCCTCTGGGTCGGCGGCGTGGTCGCGATCCTGGCCGTGCTCGGCATTGCGGCGATGTCGCTGGGGGGCGATCGCAACGGCGGGGCAGGCGGCAACAGCGTGAACCTGGCCGAGGTGGAAAAGGCGCTCGTGCCGTTCCCCGAGGTGGAGGTCATCGCGGCGCCCGGCGGACAGTTCGGCGTGAAGGGCTACGTGGAATCGAAGCAGCGCCGCCGCACGCTCGAGGACGCGATGGCGCGCTTCGGCAGCAAGGTCAGCGTCAACGTGCATTCGGCCGAAGACATGGTGGAGCAGGCGCGCCGCTATGTCGACGACCCGGGCGTGGCCGTCACCTACTCGGGACAGGGCCGGCTGGTGCTCACGGGCACGGTGGAAGACGCGGCCGTGCGGCAGAAGATCCGGCGCCTGAGCGAAGACCTGCACCCCTCGGTGCTGGTCTCCGACAAGGTGCAGTACCGCGAGAAGCCCAAGACCGAAAACAAGGACGACGACGTGCGCGCCCGGTGGGAAAACTGGCAGAGCGTGCTGCCCGCGCGCATGGTGAGCATCACCGAGGACAGCAACGGCTTGCGCCACATCCAGCTGTCGAACGGCAACCGCTACTACGAAGGCTCGGTGTTGCGCTCGGGCGCAGAACTGAAGAGCATCGATGCCGACGGATTGGTGCTGAGTGGCGGCACCCCCAACAAGAAACCCGCGAGGTGAAGCGCATGTTTTTCATCATCTCGCGTTCCCCGATTTCATGCGCAGCAGCACCGCGGTGCGCCGCATGGAATGGCTTCGCCGAAGGGCGAAGCGCTTTCATCCGCAACTGAAAAAACCTCAACCTTCAACAGGAGTTTCACCATGAGCGCAGTCGACACCTCGATCCAGCAAATGCAGCAAGCCGCGGCCGACCAGGCTCGCCTGATGAGCGTCAGCATGGCTGCGGGCGCGACCATCTCCGGCGCAGCCGCAACGGCACAGACGGTCAACGGCGCCAACGCCGCCGGCACCGAAGTGGCCAAGTCCACCGGCAACGACATCCGCCAGTCCGCCAAGCAGAACTGACGGTGAGGCATGCGCGAAGCCGACGGGCTTCGCGCGGCCCTTTTTTTCTTTGCGAGGAGAGTGAACCATGACCGACCCCATTGCCTCCGCCGCGCTCAGCGCGCCGCCACCCGAAGTTTCGGCATCCGCCGCATCTGCCAACGCCACCCAGGCGCAGCAGACGACGGTGCGCCCCTCGCACTTCGAACCGGGCGAGACGCGCATGTTCGCCAACATGATGCAGGGCACGCATGTACCGGCCGGCACGAGCGCGCCGAGCGCGATCGGCGATGCGGCCAAGTCGCTCGCCGCGCAGTTGTCGGGCAACGTGCGTTCCATGGAAGACATGCGCAAGAGCATGCTCGAATCCATCGATTTCGCCGACCCCATCAAGACCATGTTCGTGATGACCGATCACGCCATGGAAGCGAACATGATGTTCGCGCGAATGCATATTTCCACCGGGCTGGCCAGCGCCGCGACCAGCCTGTTCGGCAGCCTCTTGAAGAACCAGCAATGAAGCTGCCCTCGAGCCTGCGCTGGCTTGCCGCGCTCGTGCTGCTCCTGGCCCTGGCGGGCTGCAAGGTCGCGCTCTATTCCAACCTCAAGGAGCAGGAGGCCAACGAGATCGTCGCGGCCCTGTCGGGGGAGGGCATCGGCGCGACCAAGACCAAGCTCGAAGGCGCCAACTGGCAGGTCGAGGTGGAAGAAGACCGCCTGAGCCAGGCGCTCGACGTGTTACGCGTGCAGGGCTTGCCGGCCGAGCGCTATGTGAGCATGGGCGAGGTGTTCCAGAAGCAGGGCCTGGTGTCCACGCCTTCCGAGGAGCGCATGCGCTACATCTACGCCATGTCGCAGGAGCTGTCGCAGACGCTGCGCAGCATCGACGGCGTGGTGGACGCGCGGGTGCACGTGGTCATTCCGGCCAACGACCCGCTGAGCGAGAAGATCCGGCCCTCGTCCGCCGCGGTGTTCATCAAGCACCGGCCCGACGTCGACCTGCGCCTGCTGGCACCCGCGGTGAAGGATATGGTGGCGCACAGCATCGAAGGCCTCACGCACGACCAGGTGTCGCTGTCGCTGTTCGAGGCGCGCCGCATCGCACGCACCACCTCCACGGGCGCCCCGGTCGGCGAGCCGATGGTGCTCGGCCTGTTCTCCACGCAGACCGCCATGGTGCTGCTGGGCCTCTTGCTGCTGGCCGCGATCTGCCTCATGGCGCTGCCGACCCTGTTGCGCCGGCAAGGCCAGGACTGGCGCACCTGGATGCGTCGCCAGGTCCTGAAGCGCTGATTCGCTCACCCACCCATCGATGCCGGCACCGACCACCGCACCCACCCCCTCCGCGGCCATGCCCGGCCCGATGGATCTGGTGCGCCTGGTGATGCGCTTCAACCTGCACCCCGAGGCCGACCTGCATCCGAGCTGGCTGCCGGGCAACTGGCCGGTGCAGCACCGTTCGGTGGCGCGCATGGGCCCGGCGGGCCGAGCGGTGCTGGCCGACCTGCTGCGGCGGGAGCACACGAAGGGTCCGGTCCAGACGCATGCCGCGGCCGACTACAACTTCGATTCGCGCCTGAAGCGCCTCGCGCTGCTCGATGCGGCGTCGCTGCGCCGCCTGGCGGCCTACCTCGGCTTCTGCGCGCACCTGCCGCTCTTCAAAGTGCGCGGCGGCGCGGGCCTGCAGATCCGGCGCCAGGCGCGCCGCTTCGACCGCGATGCGGTCGACTTCGTGCTCGACCGCGTGCCCCAGCTCACCGAGCTGCGCATGGACAGCGCCGTGGTGCAGCAGCGGCCCATCGCCACCGGCCGCGTGGTGCTCGACCGCGGCTACCGCATGCTGCTGGGCGCGGCCGCCTCCGAAGGAGACCTCGTGCTCCAGCGCCTGAAGCACAAGCTGCCGCGCCGCATCTCCGCCTTGAGCGTTCCGGCCTTCGAGCCGCGCCAGGCCCTGCAACTCAACGAACTGATGCTCTCGTGCATCGTTCCCGAAAGACTGCCGCAATGGGACTGGCTTTTCTGATCACCACCGACAACCTGCAGCTCCTGAGCGAGCGGAAGGTGTTGAAGGAAAACGAATACGCGGCGCTGCTCGATGCATCGGCCGTGGTGGACACCGCGCGCCAGGAAGCGCGCCGCATCACCCAGCAGGCGCTGCACGACGCCGAGGCGAGCCGCCAGCAGGGCTACGAGGAAGGGCTCAAGCGCGCCAGGGCGGAGTACGCGCGGCAGCTGGTGTCCGAGAGCATGGCGGCCGAGCGGCAGCTTCATTCGCTGCGTAGCGCGATGGCGCAGATCGTGGTCAAGGCCGTGGGCAAGTTCATCGGCGATGCGCCGCCCGAGGCGTTGTTCGAAGCGGCCTTGCTGCGCGTGGATACGCTGATCCGCAGCGAGCCCTTCATCAGCGTGCGCGTGGCGCCCGCGCAAGAGGCCTCGATGCGCGAGGTGCTCGCCCGGCTGAGGGCGGAGGCGCAATGGAACATGACGGTGAGCATCGTGGCCGACCCGGCGCTCGCCATCGGCGCGTGCGTGGTGCAGACGGCCTCGGGCACGCTGGAGCTCGGCGTTGATGCGCAGCTCGAAGCATTCCGGCGTGCGGTCGAGCGCGGTGACGGCGCGGAGGCCAAACGATGAGCACACAGCAGTCCATCGCCTCCGACGCGGCGCTCAGCATCGTCGCCGACCTGGAACAGGTCTTCGGCCGCGTGATGCCCGTGGCGATGCGCGGGCGGGTGAGCAAGGCGGTCGGCATGCTGATCGACGCCACCGGCATCCAGGCCCATGTGGGCGAACTCTGCGAACTGGTCACGCCGGGTGAACCGCCGCTGCTGGCCGAGGTGGTCGGCTTTCGCAACAACACCGCCATCCTCACGCCGCTTGGCCCGATCACCGGCATCTCGGCGCTGACCGAGGTGGTGCCGACCGGGCGCGGCCATGTCTGCCCGGTGGGCGCGGGTCTGCTGGGCCGCGTGCTCGATGCGCTGGGCCAGCCCATCGACGATCTCGGCCCGCTGGCCACCCACACGCGGCTGCCGGTGCACCGCGAGCCGGTGAGCCCGCTCGCACGCCGCATGATCGATGCGCCCATGGCCACCGGCATCCGCGCGGTGGATGCACTGCTCACCGTGGGCGAAGGCCAGCGCATCGGCGTGTTCGCACCGCCCGGCGTGGGCAAGAGCACCTTGCTCGGCATGCTGGCGCGCGGCTCGACGGCCGAGGTCAACGTGATCGCGTTGATCGGCGAGCGCGGGCGCGAGGTGAAGGAGTTCATCGAGCACAACCTCGGCCCCGAAGGCCTGGCCAAGACCGTGATGGTGGTCTCCACCTCCGACCGGCCGCCGATGGAGCGCATCAAGTCCGCCTATGTGGCGACCACCATCGCGGAGCACTTTCGCGACCAGGGCAAGAAGGTGCTGCTGCTGGTCGATTCGCTCACACGCTTTGCGCGCGCGCAGCGCGAGATCGGCCTGGCGAGCGGCGAGCCGCCGACGCGCCGCAGCTATCCGCCGTCGATCTTCTCGATGCTGCCGCAGCTGCTGGAGCGCGCGGGGCAGGGTAAGACCGGCTCGATCACCGCCGTGTACTCGGTGCTGACCGAAGGCGACGAAGAGAACGATCCCATCGCTGAAGAGGTGCGCTCGATCCTCGACGGCCACATCGTGCTGTCGCGCAAGATCGCGGCGGCCAACCGCTATCCGGCCATCGACGTGCTCGCGAGCATCAGCCGCGTGATGCCGCTGGTGACCACGCGCGAGCACGGTGCTGCGGCCGCGCATTTCCGCAGCCTGCTGGCCAAGTACCAGGAGATGGAACTGCTGGTGCAGATCGGCGAATACCGGCCGGGCAGCGATGCGCTGGCCGATGAGGCGATCCAGGCGCGACCCGCGATGCTGGACTTTCTCTCGCAGCCGCCGAAGACCAGCCAGCCGTTTGAGCAGTCGGTCGCTGCACTGCTGCGCCAGGCACCCCGTACGGAGCGCACGAAATGAGCGTTGACTGGAAGCTTCTTGCCGATGTGCGTGAGCGCCAGAAGACCGCCGCGATGGGCGTGGTCGCGCGCGACCGCGCGGCCGCCGAAGAAAGCCAGGCGCAGTTGCGTCAGGCCGAGGCCGCCCAGCAGGAGCAGGTGCAGAACAAACTGCGGCATTGGGAAGCGACACGCGGCGCGCTGTCGGGCGGCCAGGTCAGCGTGGCGGAGTTTCGCAGCGCAGGCGCATGGAGCGGCGCGCTCGATGCGCAGATCGCCGAGGCCGGCCAGGTCACCGCGCAGGCCGCGCGGGCGCATTCCGAGCGCGAGCAGGTGCTGGAAGAAAGCCGCCGGCAATTGCGCGCGGCGCATGGCGAGCTGGAAAAGGCCCAGCAGATGCAGCAGCGCGCGCGTTCGGAGCACCTGCACCTGCAGGAGCAGCGCCTCGAAGACACCAACGAAGAGAGCACCGCGCAGGCCTGGGCCATGCGGCGGCCAGCGTAGGCCCGGAGCACCGATCATGGAAAGCTTCGAACTTGGCAACATGGAGCAGTTCTTCGCGGCGGTGGTGCTCACGCTGCCGCGGCTGTTCGCGATCTTCGCGGTCGTGCCTTTTCTCTCGGGCGGCATGATCACCGGCACGGTGCGCAACGGCATCCTCTTGATGCTCGCGATCTTCATGTCGCCGGTGGCGGGCGAGGTGCCGGCCGCATCGATGGCCACCTGGGTGCTCATCGCGGGCAAGGAGGCGCTGATCGGCGTGATGCTGGGCCTGGGCTTCGGCATCTTCATCTGGGCCATCCAGAGCGTGGGCGATCTGATCGACTTTCAAACGGGCTCCAGCAACGCCTCGTTCTTCGATCCCGTGGCCGGCCACGAGAACGGCGCGACCAGCGAGTTCCTGGGCTGGATGGTCATCACGCTGTTCGTGTCGGCGGGCGGGCTGCTCGCGATGCTGGGCGTGATCGTCGACTCCTACCGCATCTGGCCGGTCGGCTCCTTCTTCCCCAATGTGGGCCTGGTGCTGGAGCAGTTTGCGGTGCGCCAGGGCGACACGCTGTTCCTGTGGATCGTGAAGCTGGCCTCGCCGGTCATCGTGGTGCTGCTGCTGGTGGAACTGGGCGTGGGCCTGGTGGGCCGGGTGGCACCGCAGCTCAATGTGTTCGTCTTCGCCCAGCCGCTCAAGAGCCTGCTCGCGCACTTGATGATGCTGCTGTTCCTGTTCTTCGTGTACGAGTCGCTGCAGGAATTCTTGCGGCCCGAGAACGGCGTGCTCGATTTCCTGAGGTCCACGCTGTAGCGGGCCCGCCATGTCGGAAAAAGACCAGGCCCCCACCGCCAAGCGCCTGCGCGATGCGCGCAAGCGCGGCGAGGTGGTGTTCAGCACCGACGTGGCCTCCACGGTGGTGTTCGTGGTGGTGGTGCTGTCGTTGTGGCTGGGCGGCCACCTCATCTACAGCCTGCTGCGGGAGCTGTGGCTGCATGCGACCAGCACCACCTTGCTGACCGCGCCTGAAGACCGCTTTGCCGAGTTGCTGCTGCACACCGGCGAAACGCTGGTCTGGGGAACGCTGCCGATCATGGCGATTGCCGCGGCGGCGGGCATCGTCGGCTCGCTGTTCCAGGTCGGTGGCGTGGCGGCCTGGGAGCGGCTGAAGCCCGACGTGAACCGCATGAATCCGGCTGAGGGGCTGACCCGCATCTTCTCCACGCGCAGCCTCATCAACCTCTTGAAGATGTGCACCAAGACCGCGCTGCTGGCCTTGCTGATGTTCGTGGTGGTGCGCGGCTTCGTCGATACGGCGCTCAAGCTGGGCTACGCGCGGCCCGAGGGAATCATGACGGCCGCCGCCCACATGGTGCTGGTCGCCTTCGGCTGGGCGGTGGTGATCTACGCGGTGATGGCCGCCGTCGACTATGTGCACGAGCACCACGAGTTCATGAAGCAGCAGCGGATGTCCATCGAGGAGATCCGCCAGGAATACAAGGAGATGGAGGGCGACCCCATCAACCGCTCGCGCCGCCGCTCGGCCTACTTCGAGGCGGTGTACGCGAGCCTGAACGACCGGGTGCGCGCGGCGTCGGCGGTGATCCATTCGCCGCGCATCGCCATCGCCTTGCAGTACCTCGGCGAGACCGACCTTCCGCGCGTCATTGCGCGCGGCGAGGGCGAGGTCGCCGCGCAGATCCGGCGCTTTGCGAGCGAAGGCCTGATCCCGACCGAATTCGAGCCCTCCCTGGCCGAGCGCATCTACGAAGAGGTGCCGCAGGACCAGCCGATCCCGCGCGCGCTGTATGCGCCCGTGGCCAAGCTGCTGCGCTGGGCGCAGGGCACTGAATGAATCTTGAAGAACCTGTGATCGAAAGGAACACCCCATGGTCATGATTGCGGATGGAGGCGGCAGCGTACGCGTGCCGGTGAACGTTCCCAACCCCGTGAATCCGGCACAGCAGCCCGCGAGTTCGCCCGAGTCGGATGCCGCGGCGCGCGCACGGGAACTGCAGCGCCAGCTGGAGGCGCTGCTCGAGAAACTGCGCGAGGCGCAACGCCAGGCCGAGGCGGCGCGCCAGCGCGCCATCGATGCTCAGAAGCAGGCCCAGAAGGTCAAGGACCAGGCCGCTGCCGCGGAGACGCAGGCCCAGAAGTCCAAGGACCTCGCCGACATCAACAAGGCCAAGAAGGCCCAGCAGGATGCCAAGCTCGAGGACGCGCGCGCCAAGAGCGCGAGTGCCGAAGCGGACCTGAAGGAAAAAGACGTCACGCTGCTGAAGGCCCAGGTCGACCAGAAGAAGGAGCAGCAGAAAAGCCCCGAGGCCAAGGCCTCCCCGGACACCGAAAAGAAGGTGCAGGACGCGCAGACCCGCCGCGACGATGCGAAGACGACCGACGACCTCTCCAAGCTCTACCTCGACTCGCAGGAGAAGGAGAGCAAGGCGCAGGACGCCGAGGCCAAGGTGGTCGACCTGACGCCGCCCGCGAGCAAGCCGCAGTCGATCATCACCGACAAGGAGCGCACCGACCTTTCCAACGCACAGGCCACGGCCACGAAGCTGCGCACCGAGGCCAACACGGCCAACACCAAATTCGCCGATGCGGTCGGCACCGACGCGCAGACCGAGTTCTACAGCAGCCCGCCGCCGAGCCAGACCGTGACGCAGCCGTTTCCCACGGTGCAGGCGACGACGCCGATCGCCACCGATCCGCTGCACTCGCCGCTGTTGCAGCTGCTGCAGGTGCAGCCGCGCCCGCAATTTCCGACGAGCAGCAACGGCCTGCTGCTGGCGCCGACGACCTTTCCTTCCACGTTGACGGCCTCATCGTTCGGCACCACCGGCACGACGCCTGCCGCACCGCTCAACAGCCTGTTCCAGCCCAAGCCCACCGTGGTGACGCCAGAGGTCAGCAAGACGCTGTCTTCCATTGCCGACGGCAAGACCGTCGACCAGATCGCCAAGGACCGGAACATCGGCGCGGACAAGGTGATCTCGGAAGCCAGCGCCTCGGGCATCGGGATCGTGTCGGGCCTGCCCGACGGCGACAAGCAGGTCACGACCGTGACCAAGGGCGGCTCCTCGCTCTCCTACACGCACGATGTCAAGGAAAAGACAGTGACGGTGAAGGGCAGCATTGCCGACCCCACCGCGCCCGGCGGCAAGAAGACCATCGATGCGACGGAAGACAGCAAGGGCCGCTACAGCCACGTGACCAAGGACGAGAAGGCCGGCACGACCACCACGACCACCATCGACCCGCAGGCCGGCACCCGCACCGAGAGCGTGGTCGACAAGAACGGCCTGCGCGTCGACACCACGACCTCGCTGACCGGCGCGAAGATCACGCGCCCCGTGGGCGAGCGCGAGGGCTACCTGGACTTTGCCGAGGCCGTGGGCCGCACGCCCGAGCAGCTGTTCACGCTGAACCCCACGGTCGACTATGGCAAGCCGCTCAAGCCGGGCCAGGAGCTGGTGGTGTCCGACGTGACCACCACCGTGAAGACCTACAACAAGGACGGCAGCACGCTGGAGCGGACCGTGGCCAGCGACGGTACCGTGCAGGCCGTGGCCACCACGGCGAGCGGGCACCGCACCGTGCTCGAAGGCAAGCCCGACGACAAGAGCGGCCCGGGCGAAACCGCGCGCAAGGCGATCTTCGAGGACAACAAGCCCCTGGCCGAAGTGGCCAAGAGCATGGGCCTGACCGAAGACCAGGTGCTGGCGGCGCTGCCCGAGGGCACGGTGGAGGTGACCAAGCCCACCTCCGACAACGGCGACGTCGAGACGCGCACCATGTACGACCCCATCACCGACCGCGTGGTGGTCGAGTCGCACGACTGGCAGCACGACGACATCGACCGGCAGGTCATCAACGAGAAGTCCACCTACACGGTCCACGACACGGACCCCAAGACCAAGCAGCCGGTGGCCGTGGAAAAGAGCGGCGGGCTGGCCTACCTGCAGAAGCAGGCCGAGAACAAGGCCGCCTTTGCCGCCAGCTACGACACGCAGATCGCGGACATCGACAAGAACATCCGCATCTACAACCACATGGGCGAGTCGACGACCGACCTGCGCGCGGAGCGCAAGGCGCTGGTCGACAAGCAGAACGCCGCCAAGGGCGAGGTGACGATCGCCGGCGCGCAATATACGGCCGCGCTCACCAAGAACCAGCAGGTGGTGCTCGACAAGCAGGCTGCCATCGCCTACCAGAACCATTCGTATGCGCGCCCCGGCAGCCAGGAAAAAGCCGATGCGGCCACCGTGCTGGACGTCAAGCTCGC
The DNA here is from genome assembly GCF_017161115.1 of Variovorax sp. RKNM96. Classification (GTDB taxonomy): domain Bacteria; phylum Pseudomonadota; class Gammaproteobacteria; order Burkholderiales; family Burkholderiaceae_C; genus Variovorax. The sequence goes on from NZ_CP046508.1 coordinate 3,430,359, forward strand.
GGCGCTGGACAACGTCGACCGGCTGGTGGACCTCGCCAACAAGGACGTGACGCTCGCCAAGACCGGGCTGGACAAGCAGATCAACGACACCGCCAAGGCCAACGCGGACACCAACCTGCAGACCGAGTTCCAGAAATGGAAGGACGACGTCTGGATGTGGCAGGGCATCGACAAGAAGACGGCCGACAAGATGAAGGCCGAGGGCCAGGTGCCCGCGACGCGCATCTTCTCCGACTCCAAGCAGGAGAACGACGTGGCCTGGGAGGCCTTCGTTTACCAGCAGAAGGACATGGACAAGTACGGCGACGAGTACCTCACGCCCGAGGAGCTCCCCGCACGCAATGCCTGGCTGGCCCGCAACAAGACCAGCGACGACGCCGTGGCCAGCGACCTGCGCTACAGCGATGCGCTGAGCGCGAGCACCAAGGCCGGCGTCCACCTGTCGCAGGGCGACCTCGACCGGCTGCAGCAGAAGAAGGACGCCTGGGTCAAGGCCAACCCGACGCTGTTCTCCGAGAACTTCAAGGGCCCGGGGGAGGGCGAGGACCAGGCCACGCTCGACGTCCTGCGCAAGAACGTGACCGACGGCCAGATCAAGGATCTGCAGATCGGCGCGGACAAGAAGTACACGCAGCACCTGCAGGGCATGTCGGCGGCCGACCGGGCCGACCCCGAGAAGATGAAGGAGGCCAATGAGGAGTATGCGAAGGACAACAGCGAGTCCGACGCGCAGCTGAAGGTGAAGATCAAGCACCTCTCCGGGCAGGCGCTGGACGACAGGGCGCAGGCGGTCGACGCCTACATCAAGGACTGGGAGAAGCGCAATCCCGAGCTCAAGCAGAAGCTCGATGCGCTGGGAACCGACCAGGACCAGCGCAGCGTGCGCGCCGCGGAGTACCGCAGCGACCAGATCAGGTCGCTGCTGTCGGCCAGCGAGCAGGGGCGGCAGCGGCTGTCGGCCATGAACGTGAACTACGCCGTCAAGGGCGAGCAGATGGGCGTGGGCGACAACGACAGCGCGCAGATCAGCAAGGACCTGGAGGGCATCAACCAGGGCATCGAGAAGCACACGTTCGTGCGCGATGCCTGGGGCGCGATGTGGGGCGACTCCGCCGACGACGCCAAGGACTACACCGAGGACCAGCTCGACAAGGCGAACCAGCTGCGCAAGGACCTCGCCGCGGGGAAGATTTCCGTCTCGGAGTATTCAACCCAGGAAGACGCCCTGATGGACGGCTACGACGTGAAGTCGGCCGAGCTTGCGCAGAAGGTGCAGGACGCCGACGGCACCTGGAGCGTGGTCGACGAGGCGGTGCGCATGACGGTCACCGCCGCGGCGGGCATTGCCGCCACCATTGCCTCGGGCGGCAACGTGGCGGTGGGCTTCGGCGCGGCCATGCTGGTGAGCGAAGTCTGGGACACGACGGGCGACGTCGTCGCCGCCGCGCAGGGACGCGACATCTACGCCGACGGCCACACCTCGCTCTGGACGCTCGAGGCCAAGGCGGTGACCGGCAATGCGAGCTGGGACGACGTCAAGTTCACGCTGAAGGACGAGGCCATCGACGCGGCGAGCAACATCGTGACCGCCACCGGCGTGGGCGCGGGCATCAAGACCAGCGCCACGGTAAGCGCCAAGCTGTTGGCCAAGGAGGCGTTCGTCAAGAGCGAGGGCGTGCTGAACATCGGCGGCCGCGCCGTGGTCGGCGCCCGTGCCGGCATCACCTCGCAGGCCGTGGACGGCGTGGGCCGCGTGACGGTGGAAAGCGGGCGCGTCGGCCTCGACGGAAAGTGGGGCACGGAGGAGGGCAACAAGCGCATCGGCGCGACCTTCGTCAGCTCTGCGGCGGGGCTGGTGACCGCACCGCTCACGGGCGGCGTCTCGGGTGCGATTCCGCTGTGGAAGGTGGCACCGGCGGCCGCGGCCAATGTGGACAACGCAACCGCCAGTGGTGCGACCAACGCCGCGACCAATGCCTCCACGGTCACGCAGAAGATGTCCTACGCCGGCTTCTCCGGCCAGTTCCTGACCGATGGCGCGGGGTCGATCGGCACCGGCGAGCTCATCTCGTACCTGAACGAGGGCCGGGGCATGAACAAGGGCGAGTTCATCGCCGCTTCGCTGCAGGCCTTGCCGGGCACGCTCAACAACATTGCGCTGCACCCGATGATGGCCGCCCGCGCAAAGGCCAAGGCGCAGGCAGCCAACGATGCCGCCAACCAGCAACCACCCACGCCCACGGTGCCGCGCGGCACGCCGGACGTGGAGCCGATCGCCATGGCGCCGGTGAAGATCGATGCGCCCGTGAACGATTTGCCAGGGCTGGCAGGAAGCGATGCCACCACGCTGAAGGTGGGCGGCGTCAAGCTGGACGACCTGACGACCGGCCTGGACGTGCAGACCCGCGCGTCGGACGCGATGGCGCCCGGCGGAGATGTCGAGTTCCGCGTGGCGATCGATACCCAGAAGGCCGTGGCTTCGGCCGCCGAGGGCGTGGCCGCCAGCGGCGCCGGCAACACGCGGGGCAAGACCGCCGGCACCGGCAAGACCCCGAGCGAAAGCGACAACGACGGCGGCGTGCAGCGCAAGGGCGACGAGACGCAGGAGACCAAAGACCGCGAGGAAGCGCAGGACGCCGCCATCCAGGTGCGGATGCGCGCCGCGGGTTTCGACGACATCAAGATCGCGCGCCAGCCGGGCAGCGAGGGACAGCCGCCCGAGATCGTGGTGACGGCCACCAAGCCGCCGAAGGAGCGCCTGCCCGGCGACCCGCTCGCGCGGCCGGCCTACGACGGCTACGACCAGCGCATGTCGTACCTGAGCGGCTCCGAGATGGTGGCGCTGTACGGCTCCGGCACCCGGCCCGACCCGGCCGTGGTGGCCGCCGATCGCGCGGCCGCGCGTTCGTCGCGCATCGACATGCGCCTGGGCGCAACCGTGCGCGGCCGCCTGAACGTGGGCGAGTACGTGCCGCTGGCGTCGCCCACCCTGCAGTCGGTGAGCACCGGGATCGGCACCCGCTCCAACCTGCGCGCCATTGCCACCGGGGCGATGGACAGCATCCGCTTCCGCTCCACGGTGCCGATCCGCGACGCGCTGGGCCGCGAACTGTCGGTGGCCGTGCGGCCCGACGAGTACCGGCGCACCAGCATGCTGCAGTGGGGCCTGAGCCCGATGTCGCGCGACACCATCTTCACCGTGTTCGCGAAGGACCTGATCAAGACTGCCAAGACCGAGCTCTTCGGCAAGGAAGGAACGCCGGGCTACGGCGTCAACATTCGCTCGGCCAAGGACATCGGGCCGGCCGCCGACGGCTCGGGCCGCGTGGTGGAGCTGGAGATCAGCGTCAAGCTCGATGGCGAGAAGGTGACGCTGGCCCCTGGCGAGAAGGACTTCTTCGGCGGCAAGGCCTCCAGCTCGCCCGACGGCCATGTGAAGGTGCCCAGCAGCCTGATGTTCGACCGTGTGATCGAGGACTTCCGCATCGCGCCGCTGCTGCCGGTCGTCAAGAAGCTGGTGGGCAACCCCTTGCCGGTCACGCCTTCGGTCGAGCGGCGCTCGCAGATGCTGCTGAACGACGCGGTCGGCGCGGGCGACGTGGTGCCCACGCGTTTCTTCGAACAGTTCAAGAAGACCTTCGGCGATGCCAAGTACCGCGTGCAGGTCGTGGTGCCCGACCGGTTGCCTGGCTTCGTGCGCGATCCGGCGGCGGTCGCGGTGCGCAACTTCCTCGCCAATCCTGATGCGGCCGGCTTCAAGGCGCTGATCAAGCAGGGCCACGTGAGCGGCGACCCCGACAAGGCACTGTTCTTCGTGCCCAACCGCGGCGGCAACCACCACCGCACCTCGGTGCCGGGCAAGCCGCTCACCGAGGCCTTCACCGACCTCACGGGCAAGCAGCGCCGCGTGCCCAACGAGTCGACCAGCAACGTCTGGGTGATCTTTGCCGACAACCGGCTCGAACGAACCCTGCAGCGAGGCGTCTACGGCGTCAAGAAGGTCGTCTACGGCGCCTTGCCCGCCGGCCTGCAGCGCTCGGCCCCGTCGCCGCACCACCTGGTGGGCACGGGCAACCTGCTCGATGCCATGACGGGCGGCAGGGGGCGGCCCAACGCCGACCTCTCCAAGCGCCTCACCGCGGTGGCCGCGCTGCCGACGCTGTTCGACGTGGGCGTGCTCGGCACCAGCGTGGAGTTCCGCGCGCAGCTCGGTGTGAAAGAGCCCTCGGCCGCCAAGTCGGTCAAGAAGGGCCAGATGCAGGACTTCCGGGTGTCGCCGGACGACACGCGCACCGTGGAGGTTCCCAAGTGGTTCCCCAAGCTGCTCGACCGCTCGCTGAACGGCGCGACACCGGTGGTGCCCAAGGGCGGCACCGAACAGCTCAATACCTTCCTCGACAAGCTGCAGACGCACCTCAGCACCGAGGACGGTGCGGCGCTCACGGCGCTGCGCGAGAAGCACATGACCGGCAAAGAGGCCGCCGTCGGCGATGGCAAGTTCCTGCGCCAGCCCGTGGCCGAGGACATCGTGAACCTGCTGGCGGGGCTGAAGCCCGGCGCCAAGCCCGGCTCGCGGCCTTTGCTGGCCGGACAGCCGGATGAGGCGACGCCGATCGCGGCACGCCCGGCCCCGCGCCCGGCGGACCTGAACTACCTCGAAGGCGAGGCGACGGTGAACGGACGTCCCGTGTCCGTGCGCGACATCGAGCTGGCGGTGCCGCCCGACAGCATCCTGGTGATGGCCGAGCGCGGCAATCCGCCCAGCGCCGAGCGCATTGCGGCCGACCTGCGCGCGGCCGGTCATCCCGAGGGCAAGGACGTGGTGCTCTACCTCTGCGAAGGCGGAACGCCGGCGCGAGCGAATGCGCCGGTCCCCGAATCGCTGGCGCGTGAGCTGAGCAACAAGATCGGCGCGCGCGTGCATGCGGTGGACGGCGACATCGTGCTCGGTGCCAAGACCACGGTCGATGGCGCCCCGGTGGTGCAGCGGCCGAACCTGCCGCTGACCGACGTTTCGCAGAAGGCGCCGCACCCGGTGACCGCCGATGCGGATTTCGACGCGCAGCAGCGCTTCTGGCTCGAGCCGGGCGGCCGCACGCAGGAGGCCCAGGCGCCGTTCTCGCAGAAGGTGCTCGACCAGGGCGCGAGGGTGGGCGACAAGGCCATCGATCCGCTGCACCTGGGCATCGAGGACCGCGTGGTCGACATGCGCCCGATGACCGCGGAGAACGCGCAGGAGGTTTTCCCGCTGCTGGTCAAGCAGTTGGGCGTGAGCCCCGAGTACAACTCGCTCGGCGCGGAGGGAATGATCAACAAGTGGCTTGGCGAGATCGCCAACGGCACGCGGTATGCGCGCGTGATCTATCCGGCGCCGGGTTCGACGCCGGCCTCCGATGCACCCATCGGCCTGATCTCGGTCCACAAGGAAGCGCTGATCGGCGACAGCTACCGCAACACATTGCCGCCGGAGCTCTACCGCGGCAGCAAGCCGGCGGGACAGACGAGCAAGGAGGCGCTGCAGGCCCGCGGCGAGGTCTGGCAGTTCTCGACCTACCTCGGTGCCAACAAGGACCGCTACCCGGGCGGCGTGATCAACAAGGCCGCGCGCATGCAGTTCATGAAGGACGTGATGCGGCAAGAGGAAGCGAAGGGCGCGCCGGTCGAGGCGTTCTATTCGCGCGTGAGCGGCGGCGCGCCGTTCGTCACCGATTCGAACGGCGTCACGACCTTGCTCAAGGGCCACAAGTTCAACGTGGCGAGCTCCTTCAGCCAGGAATCGCAGACGGTCGGCCGCGGGCCGATTGCCGTCGGCTACGAGGACAGCTCGCCGTTCAAGAGCGCCGATTACCCGGACGGCGAACCGGCACGCCACATCTACATCTACGAGACCGATGCGAGCCTCTACGGGCCCGAGGGGAAGGGCACGCTGAAGTGGCGCAGCAAGATCGAGGAGGCCTTCGACAAGGTGGAGGGGGCACGCAGCCTGTTGGCGCCGATGCGTCCGGCGGACCTGAACTACCTCGAAGGCGAAGCCACAGTCAAGGGGCAAACGGTGTCGGCAAGCGACATCGAACTGGCAGTGCCGCCCGACAGCATCCTGGTGATGGCTGAACGTGGCAACCCGCCGAGTGCGGAGCGTATCGCCGCGGACCTGCGCGCCAAGGGCTATCCCGAAGGCAAGGACGTGGTGCTCTACCTCTGCGAAGGCGGAACGCCGAAGCAGGCGAATGCACCGGTGCCCGAAACGCTGGCGCGTGAGCTGAGCAACAAGATCGGCGCGCGCGTGCATGCGGTGGATGGCGACATCGTGCTCGGCGCGAGGAACACGGTCGAAGGCACACCGGTGGTGCAGCGGCCGAACCTGCCGCTGACCGACGTTTCGCAGAAGACGCCGCATCCGGTGGTGGCCGATGCGGACTTCAATGCGCAGCAGCGCTTCTGGCTCGAACCGGGCGGGCGCGCGCAGGAGGCCCAGGCGCCGTTCTCGCAGAAGGTGCTCGACCAGGGGGCGACGGTGGGGGACAAGTCGATCGATCCGCTGCACCTGGGCATCAAGGACGATGCTGCCGAACCGCTGCCGTTCAACCGCGCGGTGGAACTGGTGCCGTTCGACGCGCAGCACGCGCGCGACGTGTTGCCCTACCTCGCGAACGAGTTGAAGTACAGCCCCGACTACATGCAGCTGGGCGCCGATGGCCTAGCGAAAAAATGGATCAAGGAGATCGAGGTCGATAAAACGCGCCTGGCCTACGTGATCTACCCTCCGCCGGGTTCGGCCGCAGAGCGCCGGCCGATCGGCATCATCGCGGTGCACAAGGATGACCTGGTCGGGGCCAACTACATCGAAACGCGCGATCCCTCCCACTACGCCGGGGAGGTGAAAGCGGGCGCGTTGGGCGAGCAGGAATTGCTCGCTCGCGGCAAGGTGTGGCAGTTCTCCACCTACCTCAGTGAGGACCGGGCGACCTCGCGCACCGGCAAATCGCCGTTCCCCAATGGCGTGGTCAACTCGGCCGCGAAAAAGTTGGTGATGGATGCGGCGCTGGCCGAGCTGGCGAACCGCAAGGAGCCCATCGACGCCTTCTATGCGCGCGTGCATGCCGGGGCGCCCAAGGAGGTACCGACGCTGGGTTGGGACGAAATCGTCAACTCGAAGAGCCTCGACAGCCAGGCGCGCATGGCCGGCGGCGGACCATTGGCTGTGGTGCAGGAACGAGGACCGCAGTTGCCCAACGGAGAGACGCCGACCCGCTATGTCGCGATCTTCGAGACGCCGGTAGGCCGCTACGCGGATGACGGCCCTGGCACCAAGACCTATCACTCGCTGATCGATGGCCAGCGCCGCAATGACACGCGCTCTTACCGCTGGGTCGGACCGGCGGAATGGCAAGGCAAGCCGCTGGTCCATCGCCCGGCCAACCTCAACTACCTGGAGGGCAACGCCACAGTGAACGGTCGCCCGGTACCCGCACGCGACATCGAAGTGGCTGTGCCCGAAAAGGCATTCGTCGTCATGGCCGACGAGGCGAGCGTGCCGAGCCTGGAGCGCATTGCCGCCGACATGCGCGCGGCCGGCTATGCCGATGGGCAGGAGGTGGCGCTCTACATCTGCCGCGCCGGCAAGACGGCAGACCCGGCGGCGCCCGTGCCGCAATCGCTGGCCCTGCAGCTGAGCGACAAGCTGGGTGCCCGCGTGCATGCGGTGGAAGGCACCATCACGCTGGGCGAGAAGACAAACCTGGGCGAAGGCCATTTCGTGGCCGCGAAGCCCAAGCTCCCGCTGATGGATGTCTCGAACGGGCGCACGCACGCGAACGAGAACTTCGAGGCCCAGCAGCGCTACTGGCTCGCGCCCAACGGCCGCGGCGAGCGCGTCGATGCGCCGCTCGGCGCCGAGGTGCGCAACAAGGGTGCGCGCGTCGGCGACGAGCCGATCGATCCACTCACGCTGGGCATCGAGGACCGCGCGGTCGAACTCGTGCGCTTCGATGTGCAGCATGCGCGCGACGTGCTCCCGTACCTCACGCACGAGCTGCGCTTCAGCCCCGAATTCACCAAGCTGGGCGCGGACGAGATGGCGAAGAAGTGGACGGCCGAAGTCCAGGACGGCAGCCGCATCGCCTACGTCATCTATCCGGCACCCGGCTCGAACCTGGCACGCCGGCCGCTGGGCATCATCTCCGTGCACCGAGGGCCGCTGGTCAGCGACAGCTTCATCGGCATCCGGCCGTCGGAAAGCTACCCGGGCGCGAAGCCGGCGGGCGAACTGAGCCGCGAGGCGCTGGGCGATCTCGGCCAGGTCTGGCAGTTCTCGACCTACCTCAGCCGGGCGCGGACGTCTTCCAAGTCTGCTTTCCCCGGCGGCGTGGTCAACACCGCAGCCAAGAAGCAGTTGATGGCGATGGCCGTGCAGGAACTGGCGCAAAAGGGCGAGCACATCGACGCCTTCTATGCCGCCGTGCATGCCGGCGCGCCCAAGGACGTGCTCGAGCTGGGCTGGCCCAAGGATGCCAACGTGCCGAGCCTGAAGAGCCAGGAGCGCATGTCCGGCGAAGGGCCCATCACGGTGGTGCACCAGAAGGCACCGCCGGGAACCGCAGACGTCGACGGGGAAACGCTGACGCGCTACATCGCCATCTTCAAGACCCCGGTGGGCCGTTATGCCGAGGACGGTGCGGGGACGACGGAGTACCGCTCGCTGCTCGACAGCCGCATCGCGGCCGATGAGCGCCCGCAGCGCTGGCTCGGGCCCGAGGAATGGCAATCGCAGCCGCTGGTGCACCGCCGCGCCGACCTGAACTACCTCGAGGGTGATGCGACGGTCGATGGCCGCCCGGTGCCGGCGCGCGACATCGAGGTCGCCGTGCCCGAGAAGGCGTTCGTGGTGATGGCCGACGAGGCCAATGTGCCCAGCGCCGAGCGCATCGCGGCCGACATGCGCGCCGCGGGCTACCCGGAAGGGCAGGACGTGGCGCTCTACATCTGCCGCGCCGGCAAGCTGGTCGATCCGCAGGCCCCGGTGCCCCAGTCGCTGGCATTGCAGCTCGGCGAAAAGCTGGGCGCGCGCGTGCATGCAATGGAAGGGACCATCACGCTGGGCGAGAAGATCGAACTGGGCAAGGGCGATTTCGTCACCGCGAGGCCGCAGCTGCCGCTGATGGATGTCTCGACCGGGCGCGTGCACACCGGCGAGAACTTCGACACGCAGCAGCGCTTCTGGCTCGCGCCGACTGGGCGCGGCGAGCGCGTGGATGCGCCGCTTGGTGCCGAGGTGCGCAACCAGGGAGCGCGCGTCGGGGAAGGCAACTGGATCGATCCGCTGGTCTTGGGCACGACAGACCTGCCACAAGGCACGCGCGCCATCGATCCCGACAGTGTGGCCCGCGAGAGCTACGACGCCCTGGCGCGCGAGCTGGGCATGACCGACTCGCAGGCGGACGCCATGCGCGGCTGGACACTGGCTCACCGCGATGCGGTCACCGGTTTCTATGACGCCCGGCTCTCGAACCTGAAGGCCGACACGGTCTCGCGCACACAGGCGCGCGTTGCCGAGAGCGGCGAAGACGCGCACTACGTGTCGGCCCATATGGCCAACCTGGGTGGCCTGAACGCAGCGATGAACAACGTGGCCGATGCGGCCAACGTGCACTTCCGCGGGCTCACCGACATCCTTGCCGCCCAGTTGGATGCAACCGGTGGCACCGTGGTGCCGATGCGCACCGGCGGCAAGGAACTCGGCGTGGCGGTCGTGGGCATCGACGAGCCCACGCTCGCCAACGCGGTCGATGCCACGCAGCGTCAGGTTGCGCAGTACGCCAAGGACCACGACCTGGCGGACATTCCGCATCCCAAGCACCCGGGCGAGACCGGCGTCGGCCTTCGCATCGGGTATACATCGGTGTCGCCCGACAAGACCCTGAACCACATCTTCACAGAGGCCGATCAAGGCGTTCGCAGGAGCAATCAACATGTCACAACAGACACGGGACGAGCGGCTGGGGTTGACCGGCCTGAATCCGGAACAACGCAAGCAACGCCTGCAGGAACTGCAGCAGCAGGTCGACGAGGAGCGCCAGCAGGCGAAGACGGCGCTGGAGGCGCAACGCGCAGCGCGACGCAATCCGACACCCCCCACGGACTGACGGCGGCGGCGCTGCCGACGCGCTATGCGTCGGGCACGCATGAGCACGCGCGCATCGATCCCGAAGCGGTTCGGCTGCAGGAGTTTGCGGATGCGGCCCACGCCGCGGGCCTGGACGCCCGCCAATTCACCGGGTTGAGGCAGTACGGGCATGCACCCCGGGACAGCGTGACGGGCTTTTATGACGCGCGCCAATCCGGCGTCAAGGCCGATACGGTGCTCCGGCTGCAGGACCAGGTGGCCAACTCGGACGACAACGGCTTCTACGTGTCCGCCGACATCGCCAACCTGAGCGGCCTCAACCAGGCGATGCAGAGCCGCGCAGGCGGCTCCAATGCGCATTTCAAGGCGATGGCTTCGCTGCTCGCGGACGAACTCGCGTCCACGGGTGCCACCGTCATTCCGCTGCGCACCGGCGGCGACGAGCTGGCTGCGGCGGTCGTGGGCCGGCTCGACGAAGCGGGGCTGCGCACTGCGCTCGACGCAGCCGGCCAGCGTATTGCGGACTACGCACAGGCAGAGGGGCTGGCGGACATTCCGCATCCCAAGCGTGCGGGCGAAAAGGGCGTTGGCATGCACACGGGCTATGCCGAGGCGCTGCCCGGCAGAACGCTGGACAGCATCTTCACCGAGGCGGACCTGGGGGTGGATGCGAGCAAGAACGCAGCGCGCCTCAGCGGCCTTAGCGTCGACTTGGAAGGCGGGGAGCCGGTCACCTTGCGGACGAGCGACGGAGAACAGCTTTCGGCCCGCCGGTTGACGGTGGTCGAGCCCGACGGCACGCGGCGGCAGATGACGGGGGCGGAGGTGCTCGGCATGACGGGCCGCGACATGCTGGGCCACGACAGTTCCGCCGACGTGTACCCGTTCGGCGAGGGGCAGGTGATCAAGATCTACCGCAACTCCCGTGCGCCCGATCCGGACCAGTCGCATCTGCTGGTCGACCTGCCCGATGGCGCGACGCTTCATCCGCGCATGGCGACGGCCGCCAGCGAAGTGACTGCGGTGCGTGAGCTTCGGGATGCGGCAGGCGAGTCGACGTTCGTCGACGTCAAGGGGCCGTTCCTGGTGGGCGACCGCCTGGCCCTGGTGATGCCCCGGCATCCGTTTGCGGGCAACAAGCTCGAATTGAACCTGAACACGCGAACCTATTCCGGCGAGGGCAGTGAACTGCTCAATGAGCGCACCGCGCGCTCCGCGGGCGATCTGACAGACCGCTTGAATGCCGTGGACAAGTTTCCAGCCGATCCGCAGCATCTGGCCAACCCGGACGGCTCGGTGATCGGGTTCGATCCGCTGGAAGTCTCCAGCGGTGAGCTGGCCCGGAAGTACCACGAGGGCGAAGCGCTCAAGCTGGCGCGCACCGGTCGCCAGAACGCCGCACAGCGTCCAGCGCCCGACAGGCCCGAGGCCGGCAAGGTGCAGTTCGTGGCCGGGCCCGCGCCCGGGCGCGTGATCGACGCTGGCGGGCTGGAAGTGTCGGGCCCCGATGGCGTTCACGCCACGATGGCCGGCGCCAAGTGGGCTGCGATCGAACCCATGCCGGCGCCCTTCGAGCGCGATGGTAGTGAGAGCGCCGCCTATGTCTATGCAACGGAACGCGACAGCGTGCAGGTGGCCACGGACGGCTCGCACGTGATCCCTCTGGACGCCATTCTTGCGGGTCGGCAGGTGGATGCATTCGGCCGCTTTGTTCCGGACGAGACCGTGCGCTTCCGCGCCACCGGTGGCGGTACCGGCAAGCAGGTGCCCGAAGGCCTGATCGACCTGAGCAAGCTCGGGCAAAAGAAGGACGGCCCGGGGCAGGGCAAGAGCGCGAGTACTTAAGCCGCGGTACGAGACGGGTCTGGCGCAGCCGCCTGCGCCAGCACCCAATCCCTGAACACCCGCATCCCCCGCGTCTCGCGCCGCCCCTTCGGCGCGCAGACGTAGTAACCGCGCGGCGTGAGCGCCGCGCGGTCGATGGGAATCGCGATGCGTCCCGCGGCGAGTTCGTCTTCGATGAGGCAGCGCTGCACCACCGCGAGCCCGAGGCCCGAGATCACGCCCTGCACCAGCATCACGACCTGGTCGAAGTCGGCGGCGGGGCGCGGGCTCGTGTCGTGCAGCCCCTGCGTGTCGAACCACAGGCGCCAGTTGTCGGGGTAGTTGGCGTGAAAGAGCAGCGGCCGCTGCAGCAGGTCTTGCGGCGTGTGCAATGCATGCGGGCCGCGCAGGTCTTCGGGCCGGCAGATCGGCACGATCTCGCGGCCCACGAGGTAGTCGGACTGGATGCCCGCCGGATGCCATGCCGTGTCGCCGGTGCGCACGCGGATCCAGCCGTCGATGTCGGGCATGTCCAGCGGATCGTCGCGTCGATAAGGCGCGAACGAAATGGCGACCTCGGGGTGACGTTTGCGAAAGTCGGGCAGCCGCGGAATGAGCCACTTGGTGGCCAGCGTCGGCGGCACCGACAGGCGCAGCGTGTGCGGTCCGTGCTGCGCGCTGGCGGCATCGGCGGCGGCATCAAGCTGCTGCAGCGCCGGCGCGACGTTGTCGAGGTAGGCGCGGCCCGCATCGGTGAGCGTGCTGAGCCGGCCGTGGCGGTCCAGCAAGCGCACGCCCAGTTCTTCTTCGAGCCGCGCCACCGCACGGCTGACGGCACCCTGCGTGACGCACAACTCGTCGGCCGCTTTCGAGAAGCTGCCCAGACGCGCGGTGCTGGCAAAGGCATGCAGCTCGTGCAGCGACGGTGAACGGATTCGCATGGGTGGAGTGGGTGGCCCGCTATGCGCACTGGTCATAGCAAGCGGCGCAATTGTCACCCCAAACACAAGGGGTCGCTTCACATAATCGCCGCACTTCAGGGCACCTCCGATGTGCATCGTCCACCCCGATATTCCTTTCGACTTAATAACAATGAACAACCGCCGAGACCTCCTGCTGGCCATCACCGCCGTTGCCTTCGGGCTGCCGATGGTGAGCGTCGATGCACACGCCGCTTCTTCCTTCCCCGACAAGCCGATCAAGCTGATCGTGCCTTTCCCGCCCGGCGGGTCGACCGATCTCGTGGCGCGGCTGCTGGCCGAGAAGATGTCGGTGATCCTCGGGCAGCAGGTGGTGGTGGACAACCGCGGCGGCGCGGGCGGCACGATCGGCATCTCGGCGGTGGCGCGGGCGGAGCCCGATGGCTACACCATCGGCATGGCCACGGTGAGCACGCATGGCGCGAACCCGGCCGTCTACACCAAGCTGCCCTACGACCCGGTGAAGGACTTCCAGCCGATCACCAACGTGATGTCGGTGCCCAGCGTGTTCGTGGTGAGCCCGAAGCTGCCGGTGAAGAACATGCAGGAGTTCATCGCGCTGGCCAAGTCCGAGCCCGGCAAGCTCACCTTCGCTTCGCCCGGCAACGGCTCGCTCGGGCACGTCAACGTCGAGCAGTTCATGGATCTGGCGGGCATCAAGCTCACGCACGTGCCGTACAAGGGCGCGGGGCAGGCGGCCACCGACGCACTGGCGGGCACGGTCGATGCCATGACGGACAACCTGCCGTCGTCGCTGCCGCACATCAAGTCGGGCAAGCTGCGCGCGTTGGCGGTGCTGTCGCCGCAGCGCTCACCGCTGTTGCCGGATGTGCCGACCTACCGCGAGCTCGGCTTCGAGGCGATGAGCGAAGGCGGCTGGTTCGGCCTGGTCGCGCCCGCGGGCGTGCCGGCGCCGGTGATCGAGAAACTCATGACCAGCGCGCACCAGGCCATGCAGGACCCGGTGTTCAAGCAGCGCACGATCGAGATCTCGGGCGTGCCGATGGCCAACACGCCGGCGCAGTTCGCGCAGCAGATCCGCGAAATGATGGACAAGTACGCCCGTATCGCCAAGGTGGCGAACATCAAGCTGTGACCGGCGCACACGACATGCAGGACAGCGATCCGGTCGTCGTGGTCGTCGATCCGCCATCGGGCGTGGCCCGGCTGCCGCTGGTGTGCGATTCGCCGCACAGCGGCACCTGCTACCCCGCGGACTTCGTCACCCGCGTGCCGTTCGCGCAGCTGCGCCAGGCCGAGGACACGCACGTCGCCGCGCTCTGGTCGGCCGCGCCGCAGCATGGCGCCACCTTGCTGAGTGCGCAGTTTCCGCGGGCCTACATCGACCCCAATCGGGCCATCGACGACCTCGACCCCGAACTGCTCGACGGGCCCTGGCCTTCGCCGCTCAAGCCCGGCGAGAAATCGCGCCTGGGCTACGGCCTGGTGTGGAGCCGCATCGCGGCCGACCAGCCGCTGTACGACCAGCCCCTGCAGCCCGCCGCGGTGCAGTGGCGCATCGACAGGTTCTGGAAGCCGTACCACGCGGCGCTCTCGACCGCCGTGCGCCGCGCGGTGGCCGACTTCGGCGCGCTGTGGCACCTCAACCTGCATTCGATGCCCGGCAACGCGTATGAAAAGCTGCGCATCCAATCGACGCGGCCGCTCGCGGATTTCGTGCTCGGCGATCGCGAAGGCACGACCTGCGAGCCCGCGCTGCTGGACGTGGTCGAAGCCACGGTGCGCGCGCACGGCTACACGGTGGCGCGCAACGATCCCTACAAGGGCGTGGCGCTGATCGCGGAAATCGGCAACCCGGCGCAGGAGCGGCACAGCCTGCAGATCGAGATCCGCCGCCCGATCTACATGAACGAAGCGACACGCGAACCGAACGACGGCTTCGCACCGCTGCAGCGCTGCATCGACGCCACCATCTCCGCGGTGGCGGCGCATGTGAAGCTGCAGTTGAAGAGAGGCTAGCCCGCGATGCGACGCACCTGGACTGTGCCGACCGCTCTAGCCGACGATGCCGTTGCGCGCCGAGGCCGGCTGCAACGCATCGAGTGCGGAGAGCCTGCGGTAGTCGCCGGGCAGCACAGCGTATGTGCCGAGAAAAGTCTTGTGCAGGTGGCTCTGGTCGGTGAAGCCGGCCGCATGCGCGGCGTAGGTGACGCGTGCGCCGCCCGCGATGAGATCGCGCGCGTATTCGATGCGGTGGCCCACGAGCATCTCGTGCGGCGTGAACCCGAGCGCGCCCCTGAAGCGCCGCTGCAGGTGCACCGGATGCAGGCCCGCCGCCTCGGCGAGGCTGTCGAGCGTCATGCGCTGCTGGAAGCCCGAGGCGATGAGTTCGTAGAGCCGGTTCATGCGCTCGTCGCCGCTGTCGACCACGCGCACAGGCGTGGGCTGCAGGGGAATCCATTGCGCGAGACGCTGCCGCAGCAGGGCGCGGCCGGCCGCGATGTCTTCTTCGTTGCCGGTGCCGGAGGATTCGTGAAGCAGCCGGTGGCATTCGAGAAATTCAAAGGCCGCCGAGGGATCGAGAAAGATCGAGATGCCCGCATCGTCTTCCGCGCGGGCCGCGGGCGTGCCTTCGTGCGCCGCGCTGATGCAGCGTGCGACGGCGGAGCTGCAATACATCGCGTCCTCGCGCCATGGCGCGCTGCGCGCCTGCACCGAATGCCAGACCTGCGGCGCGATGCGCAGCAGCGTGCCCGGCGGCACGACCGTCACGCGGTTGCCGCCGCGCACATGCAGTTCGGTATCGGACACCGAGAGCGTGAAGCCGACATGCCGGTGCGGCCGGATCTCGCGATGCAGCAGTCGGTTGGCGGTGAACTGGAGACCTGTGAGATCGGCGTCGCGCCAATAGCGGGAAGCGGCCAGGATTTCCATCGAAGGCGGGACTCCTCGGATGCTGTTGTTGTACTGACGGGGAGCAATCAGCATGCCAGCGCATCGGGCTTCTGTGAAGCGTTCATTTCATGCGGGATTGATGCACGTGTTGCATCGGTCATGCAAAGGTATTCAGTTGTGGCGAGGCTGCGATGTCTCGGCCCGCCTTCCCCGAATCCGGTGATACGAATGCGTACCTGAAGCTAAGAATTTACAAGGCGACACCCACACCCTTTGGTACTTTGGCCCCCAACTCCGCGGCGTTAACAAATGCATGCGGCATTTCAAACAGGCATCCCATGATTCTTGCTACCTTGTTGCAACGCGCCGCGGCCTCATCGCTGTCGCAGACGCGGAATCACGACACTGACGTGGCCGCGCCTTCGAGCGAGTCGCCCGAACTGCCCGAGCTGCCGACCGGTGGCCCGTTTCCGCAGCTCTACTCGGAAGAGCAGCTGTACCTGCCGCCGTCGGCGGACCGGCATGCGGAAGGCGTGCCGGGCATCGTCGGCGAACTGCTGGACGCCGGCAGCCATGAGGAGCGCCGCTACCTGATCCAGGGCATGCTCAACGCGCTGGGTTTCGACTGGCTCGGCTACGGCACGATCACCTTCCTGCGCGGACGCTGGTGGCCCCTGAGCTTCTTCACCGCCTACGCGAACCCCGAATGGGTGCAGCGCTATTTCTCGCACCGCCTCTACGAGATGGACCTGCGCCAGCAGGGCGTGCCGGCTTCGAGCCTGCCGCTGGTGTGGGACGTCGAGCAACTGGAGGCCATGCCGATTTCTTCGGCGGCGACCACCGCGACCGAGGACGCGGCGGGCCGGCGGCAGCGCTTTGTCGACGACCTGCTCGCGAGCGGCATCCGCAGCGGGCTGATGTTCCGGCTGGCCTCGCCCACGCACGTCAACCAGTACACCGTCATCAGTCTGCAGTCGAGCGAGCGGGGCCGCAGCTGGATCACCGACGAAGTCGTCGGGCAGGCGCTCACGCTGGGCCTGAGCCTGCATGAATACCTGTCGCGCCACTCGCGCATGGCGAGCGAGACCGGCGGCGCGCGCATCGAGATCTCGACGACGCAGCAGTACATCCTCCAGCACCTGCTGCAGGGTCGCAGCGACAAGGAAATCGCGAATCGGCTAGACCTGTCGGCGCACACGGTGGACTACCACATGCGCCAGCTGCGCCGCCGTTTTGCCGCACGCAACCGGGTGCAGCTGGTGAATGCAGTGCAGCAGGGCGACAGCGATTTCGGTGTGCTGAGCGAGATGTAGCGGGCAGGGGGCGCCGGTGGGCTGCCTCCTGACACCACGCTGTCAGCAGCGGCCGCCTAGCATTCTTCGACCCGCCTTGCGGAGCGAAGGATCTCGATGACGCCCGACCCGTTGATGCAGCGTTTTCCCAGTTCCGCGACCGCGCGGTTGTTCGGCCAGCGCATCCTCGAGTTCGATACGGCGAAGGGCTGGGTTCGCATGAGCTTCGTTGCGACCGAGGACTTCCTGAATCCGGCGGGCGCCGTGCAGGGCGGCATCCTGGGTGCGATGCTCGACGACACGATGGGGCCGGCGCTGTGGCTGATGAACGGCGCGGGCGCGTTCTCGGCCACGATCGATCTCAACGTGTCGTTTCTGGCGGCGGCTTCGCCCGGGCTCCTGTACGGAGAGGGCAGGGTCGTGCAGCTCGGCAAGACCATCTCGTTCCTGGAGGGGCATCTGAGCGATGCAGAGGGGCGGCTGCTGGCGCGATCGACGGCGAGCGCGCGGATGATCAGGCCCCGCTAGATGCGGCCTGCGGCATTGCCAGGACATGGTTCCTGTGCCTGCCTTCGCCGAGGACGAAGTCGGTGCTGCCGCGAACCACGAAGCCGTGCTTTTCGTAGAAGCGGCAGGCGCGCAGGTTCTGCACGTTCACCATAAGCCACAGCCCATCGTTGCCAGCGCGCGCCGCTCGCAGCAGCGCGGACCCCACGCCATGCCGCGTGAACGACTCCTGCACATACAGCGTGCAGAGTTCCGAATCGGTTTCGGGCACCAAGGGCTGCGACACGCCCGAGCGCACCAGCGCATAGCCGACAAGGCGTTCATCGACCTCGGCAACGTGCAGCGAAACATCGGGCGCATTCACCAGCGCGAGAAACTTTTCAGGCGTGAATTCCGCCAGCACATAGCGCGCGAACAGATCGCTCACGCCTTCGGTGTAGGTGGCGAGCCAGACCTGGATCGACAAGGCGGCGAGGGCGTGCGCGTCGGCTGCGCGTGCGCGCCGAACGGAGATGGGAGGATGTGTCACGGCGGCTCTTTTTTGGGCGGCCCGATTCTGTCAGGAACGGAATCCGCGCGCGACCGCCGTACGCCCTCCACGAGTGTGAGCGGACCGAGGCCTGCTCCTCACTCAGGTCAGGCAATCACCGGCGCCGCCATACCCGAACCCGTCGCCGCGACCGTGATGGTCTTGCCGACCGAGGCCGTGTACGTCGGCTCCTTCACGCTCGTCACGAACACATACTCGGCCTTGACCTGCGCAGCCGTCATCGTCAATAGCATGTAGCCGCGGCGCGAGGTGTCGCAGTAGTTCACGTCGTCGATCAGGCCCAGTCCGGCGCCGATTGCCGCGTTGCCCAGTTGGGGCACCAGGACGCTGCCGTCGATCGAACTGCCCACGGTGCCGAGCCCGACCGACTCGAAGCCGGTGGACGAGACCGAGGTGCCCGCGAACTCGATGCCGACCTTCTCGTTGGCGAGCGTGGTGAGGTTGGTGAACCAGCCGTCATGCGAATCGCCCGACAGCGTGACGAGCCGCTTGCCCTGCGTCTTCACCGCCTGGAAGATCGCTTCGCGCTGGGCCGGATAGCCGTCCCACGAATCGAGGTTGTAGGGCAGCCGCGGGTTGCTGGTCGTGCTGAGCAGCGCGGCCTGGGTTGGCGTCAACGCGCCCGGGCCTGCGGCTGCCAGCGTGGCTTTGGCGGTGAGGAAGGCAGTGATGGCCGCCGGCGCGCCGGCCGGATTGCTGGTGAAGGTCGTCAGCACCGAGGCCGGGAACCACATGCGCGCCATGATGGTTTGATTGCCCAGCACCTGCCATGCCGCGGTCGATGCGTTCATGCCGCTGGTGAGCCAGTTCTGTTGCTCGACGCTCATCATCTGGCGCGAGGCGTCGGGACGCACGCCGGTTGAGGCGGGCGTGATGCCCGCGAGGTAGCGGGCGATGCCGCCGTCCGCATCGCCGAAGTTGTCGTACTGGCGATCGCGGCCCTCGATGCGCGTGTCGAGCATGTGCAGGGTGAAGATGTTGCCGAAGTCGAAGCGGCGGTAGATCTTCAGCGGGTTGGTGGCGTCGGGCGTGCGGATCGGCATCCACTCGTGATAGACCTTGGCCGCGATGTTCTTGCGCGTCACCCAGTCGCCCTGCGTGGCCGGGTCGTGGTTCTCGGCGCCGTTCACGTAGCTGTTGTTGGCGAACTCGTGGTCGTCCCACACCGTGATCCACGGCATCCGGGCATGGGCGGCCTGCAGGTTGAGGTCGGACTTGTAGAGCGCGTGGCGCGTCCGGTAGTCGTTCGCCGTCACGATGTCGTTCGCCGGGCTGGCGATGCGGTTGCCCGGGATGTTGGAGTTGCCGAACTTCTTCGGGTCCGAGCCGTATTCGTAGATGTAGTCGCCCAGGTGCAAGGCGTACTGGGCATCGGTCTTGGTCGCCGCGTCGTACGCGTGGAAGTAGCCCTCGGAGTACAGCGTGCAGGAGAACACCGCGAGCTTCACCGAGGCCACGCCGCCGCTCGGCAGCGTGCGCGTCGTGCCGATGGTCGAGGTCGCACCGGTCGCGTCGCGGAAACGATAGAAGTAGGTCTTGCCCGCCGCAAGGCCGGTCGCGTCGACCTTGGCGGTGAAGGAGGCGGAAGCCGCCGCGGTGACGCTGCCCTTGCTCACGATCTGCGTGAAGGCCGCGTCGGCGGCCACGTCCCAGGTGAGAGCGACATCGGCTGTGCTGTCGGGCACCTTGGCGTGGGTCCAGAGGATGACGCGATCGGTCAGCGGATCGCCGCTGGCCACCCCGAATGCGAAGGCGGCGGCCGTCGGTGTCTGTGCAGGTGCGGGAGCTGGCGCAGGCGGAAGAACAGGCAGGAAGCCTGGGCCGCCACCGCCGCCACCACCGCAAGCTGCCAGCGAGCCGACAGCGGCCAGGGCGACCGCGCTGGAAGAGGACTTGACGAGGAACTCGAGAAAGTCGCGCCGGCGCCGGTTGGCGGCTTCACGGGGATCGATGTCGTCTGAGGGCGGGCGCGGCGGATTGTCGGGTGTCATTGCATTCGTCCGTATGTGGGGTGCACGGATTGAATGCAGGGGGCGTGACGCGGGTGTGACGCGCGATCACCGCCCTGTCTCTAGGCCGACAGCAGGTTCGTGCGGAACTTGCTCGGCGTGGCGCCCGCCGCCTTGCGCATGAGGCGTCTGAGCGCTGTGGCGTCTTCATAGCCGACCTGCGCGGCCACCTGATCGATCGTCATCCGGCTCGTCTCGATCAGCATCCTTGCTCGCGACAACCGCACGCTCTGCACGAGCGCGAGCGGACCGAGGCCCGTTGCGGCGCGCACGTGGCGGGCCAGCGTGCGCTGCGACATCGCGAACTCGTCGGCCAGGAGCGAAACGCTCGGCGGACGCGGCAGCGACGATTCGATGCGCTGCGTCAACCGGCGAATCAGCTCGCTGCCGTTGGACATCATCGACGGCACGACGAACGGCGCCTGCGCCTCGCGGCCATCGATCAGCAGTACCTTGCCGACGGCAACTGCCAGCGACGGGCCGAAGCGCGTGCGCAGCAGATGGAGCATGAGGTCCGACTGGGCGAATGCCGCACCGGCGGTGCTGACCGGCCCGTCGACGCAGACCATGCGGTCCGCATCGACGTTGCAGCGGGGTTCGATGCGCCGGAGCTCCGGCGCGAGCCACCAGGTGGTGGTGGCGCGCCGGTCCTGCAGCACGCCTGCGGCCTGCAGCAGGAACACGGCGGAACACGATGCGGCCACCGCGCCGCCTCGCGCGGCGTGGCGGCGCACGGCGGCGATGGCGCGGGTGGCGCAGTCGTCCGCCAGGCGTACGGCCAGATCGGCGGGGCGGTCGACACCGAGGCCGGGGACGATCCAGGTCGATGCGTCGGGGCGCGGGCGCGCGGGAATCGCCGAGGTTGCCACCTGCACGCCGCTGCTCAGCGGCACCATGCCGCCGTCCGGCGACACGACGCGCCAGGTCGGCCGGGGCATCTTCAGGCCGGGAGCCAGCCCCGCGGCGGCATCGAGCACGTCGAGCGTGATGGAGACGCTGGTGGCGAAGGCTCTCGGCAGCACCAGGACAGTGAAATCATGCATGGCTTGAAACGCCTGATAAATGTCGAATTGGACACTGTCAGTCTAGCGCCTCGCCACGTGTAATGGACGCTCCGATCCACATGAAGACCCGCAGGAGCCCCGATGCCGACGACCCGCAACCTGAATGAAACCGATCCACTCGAAGACTTCGAGCGCCGCGAGATTACCCTGGACGACGCCACGAAGAAGGTCTACATCGCAGGCTCCGGGCCGGCGGTGATCGTCATGACGGAGATGCCCGGCATCAGCCCGCACGTTGCGCGCTTTGCCCGCTGGGTGCGCGATGCGGGTTTCACCGTGTACATGCCCTCGCTGTTCGGCCGCGATGGCGCGGTGGCGGATGCGGAGGAGGGCAAGGCCGTGTTCCAGCATGCCTGCGTGAGCGCGGAGTTCCGCGCTTTCGCGGGCAACAAGTCGAGCCCTGTGACGCAGTGGCTGCGTTCGCTCGCGCGGCTGGCGCACGGCGAATGCGGCGGGCCGGGCGTCGGCGCCATCGGCATGTGCTTCACCGGCAACTTCGCGCTCACGATGATGCTGGAGCCTTCGGTGCTGGCGCCGGTGCTGTCGCAGCCGGCATTGCCGCTGGACAACCCGGCCGGCATCGAGATCTCGCCCGAGGAAATCTCGGCGGTGAAGCAGCGCCTTGACCGCGAGGACCTGACCGTCATGGCCTACCGCTTCGAAG
Organism: Variovorax sp. RKNM96; assembly: GCF_017161115.1. Classification (GTDB taxonomy): domain Bacteria; phylum Pseudomonadota; class Gammaproteobacteria; order Burkholderiales; family Burkholderiaceae_C; genus Variovorax. The sequence continues at coordinate 3,452,228 of NZ_CP046508.1, forward strand.
GCGACAGGTTCTGTACCGCGCAGCGCTTTGCCGCCTATTCCGAAGCGCTCGGCAGCCGCTTCGTCGCGCGGGTGCTGCCCGACAGCGCAGCCAACCAGGAGTCGCTGCCTTCGTTTTTCGAACAGGTGGTCGCGAGCCCGCACAGCGTGGTGACGGCCCACCTCATCGATGAAGCGGGCCAGCCGACGATCGCGGCGCGGGACGAGATCCTTTCGTTCTTCGCGCGCCGGCTGATCTCCAAATAGCTGAAAGGATCAGGCTTGCGCCGAGGCGCAATCGGCCACGGGGCGGCCGGTTGCGCGCCGGTCGAGCGAGCGGCTCCACAGGGCGATCGCCAGCCCGACGAGCGTGAGCAGCGCGGCCACCCAGCCCAGTGCGCGCAGCCCCGGGCCGTGGTCGATCACCACGCCGCCGACCCAGGCGCCGAGCGCATTGCCGAGGTTGAAGGCCGCGATGTTGAGGCTCGACGCCAGGTTCTGGCCGGCGCCCGACGCCTTCTCCAGCACCCGCAACTGCATCGGCGCCACGGTCGCGAACGAGGCCACGCCGAGCAGCCCGACGAAGACCACCGCGGTGAACGGCGTGCCGATGGCGAACTGCATCGCGCCGAGCACCACCGCCAACGCCACCAGCGTGCCGAGCACGGCGGCCATCGGTGCGCGGTCGGCCAGCTTGCCGCCGAGGATGTTGCCGACGGCGAGGCCGCCGCCGAACACCAGGAGGACCGGCGACACGGCCGATTCCGAGAGCCCGGTGATCTGCGTCAGCAGCGGCTGGATGTAGGTGTACACCACGAACACGCCGGCAAAGCCGAGCACCGTCATCGCGAGACCCAGCAGCACCTGCGGGCGCGCCAGCACGGCCAGTTCTTCGCGCAGCGGTGCCGGCTTGGCCTCGCCCTTCATCCGGGGCACGAAAGCCGCGAGCACCACGAAGGCCAGCACGCCGATCAGGGTCACTGCCCAGAAGGTCGAGCGCCAGCCCAATTGCAGGCCCAGCCATGCGCCGGCCGGCACGCCGAGCAGCGTGGCGGCGGTGAGGCCGGTGAACATGATCGCGATGGCCGAGGCGCGGCGCTCGGGCGCGACGAGCCCGGTGGCCACCACCGAGCCGACGCCGAAGAAGGTGCCGTGGGCCAGCGAGGTGACGACGCGCGCGGCCATCAGCATTTCGTAGTTGGGCGCGAGCGCACAGGCCAGGTTGCCGAGCGTGAAGATCGCCATCAGCGCGAGCAGCACGGTCTTGCGCGGCAGCTTGCGCGTGGCGATGGTGAGCACCGGCGCGCCGACCGCGACACCGAGCGCGTAGCCCGAGATCAAGAGGCCCGCCATCGTGATGGAGACATGAAGGTCCGTCGACACCTGCATCAGCAGGCCCATGATGACGAACTCGGTGGTGCCGATCCCGAAGGCACCGGCGGTGAGGGCAAGTAGAGCGATTGGCATGATGCCCTGTACTGTGAAGACATTCCGGGTCTGTGACTAGAATGCCGCCGGTACACGCACTTGTGATTTGAAATCACAGACAGGAGTCCCCATGCCACGCCTCGACGTCAACCGCTCCGGTGAAATGGAAGCCTTCGTGCAGGTGGTCGAATCCGGCGGTTTCTCCGCGGCGGCGCGCCTCCTGGACATGACGCCCTCGGCCATCAGCAAGCTGGTGGCACGGCTCGAACTGCGGCTGGGCATCCAGCTCGTGCACCGCTCCACCCGCAAGCTGCAGCTCACGCCCGAAGGGCTGCATTTCTACGAGCGCAGCACCCGCGTGCTGGCCGACATGGACGAGGCGGAGCGCTGTGCCGCCGCCGGTGCGGCGCCGCGTGGGCGGGTGAGCATCAACGCGAGCGTGTCGTTCGGACATCACAAGCTGGTGCCGCTGGTGCCGCGCCTGCTCGAGATGCATCCGCAGATCACGCTCGACATCGCACTCACCGACCGCATCGTCGACCTGATGGACGAGCGCGCGGACATCGCGATCCGCTGGGGCCAATTGCCGGCTTCAGACCTGGTGGCGCGGCGCCTGGGCGAGACGAACCAGGCCATCGTGGCCTCGCCCGACTACCTTGCGAAGTACGGCACGCCGCGCACGCCGCAGGAGCTGGAGGCGCACAACCGGCTCGGCTGGACCTACCGCCGCAACGCGCCCGATTGGCCGTTGCGCGTCGACGGCCGGACGATCACGATTCCCGTGGCGGGCCCGGTGCGCGCGGGCGACGGCGAGACGCTGCGGCAGCTCGCCATTGCAGGCGCCGGCGTGGCACGGCTGTCGCTGTATCACATCCAGCACGACATCGATGCGGGGCGACTGGTGCCGCTGCTGGAAGAGTTCAACCCGGCCGAGGCCGAGCCGATCCACGCGGTGTACATCGGCAAGGCCGGCACGCTGCCCGCGCGGGTGCGTGCGGTGCTCGATTTCCTGGTGGCCTGCTCGGGTGTGGGAGACGGGCGCTACACGCGCAAGCGCACTGCGCCGATGCCGGCGAATTCAGCCGTCACCTGATCGCCGCGGCGGCAGGGCAGCACGCCGACCCAGGAGCCGGTGGTGACGACCGTGCCGGCGCGCGCGGTCTGCCCGTGGCGCGTGATGTGGCGCAGCCAGATCGGCAGCAGCCAGGCGGGGTCGGCCAGCGGATGGGTGCCTTCGCGCACCACGACTTCGCCGTCGCCGATGCGCGTTTCACAGCGCTGCGAGGCCCAATCGATGGCGGCGTAGGGTTGCCATTCGCCGAGCACGAGCGCGCCGTGGACTTGCGAGTCGGCGAGGCGCAGCAAGGCGGGCGTGGAGGCCAGGTCCTGCCAGCGCGAATCGACGATTTCGATGGAGACGGCCATGGCGTCGATGAGCGAGGCCGCGTTGTCGTGATCGATCTTCGCGGCCTGTGCGGGTGTCACGTCCTGGCCAAGGCGCAGTGCGATCTCGGATTCGATGCCGGGCGTGTGGAAGACGAGGTCGTCGAAATTCGCCGGACTCTGGCGCACGCCGGACGGCGGCAGCGGCGCATGCGTGAGCGTCACGCTGCGCGAGCCGCCGCCTGATTTCCAGTGGCCGGGCACGGCACCGTCGTCGCCGAACCAGTCGAGCGCTGCGGCCACGGCGTCCTGCACTTCATAGGCCTGGCTGGCGTCCTGCAGCGCGTCGGTCCAAGGGGCGGCATCGAGGGTGCGGTTGCTGCGGCGTGCAGCGACCAGGGCGTCGGCAAGGGCGGTCATGGATGGATTCATCCGGCGATTCTGTCAGTTGCAACGCAGCACATCAGGTCTCCACGTGCACGTTCCCGTCCTTCACCACCTTCGCCCACTTGGCAATTTCAGTGCTGATGAACTGCTTGAACTTCTCCTGTGAACCACCGCCGTCTTCGGCGCCATAGGTGTCCAGGCGCTCCTGCACATCGGGCATTGCAAGCACCGTGTTCACATCGCGATTCACCTTCTGCGCAATCGCAGGCGGCAGCTTGCCCGGGCCGACCAGCCCGTACCACGTGGTGGCCTCGAAGCCTGCGAAGCCTTGTTCCTGCATCGTCGGCACGTTCGGATGGCCCTTGGCGCGTTTGGTGCGCGTCTGGGCGACTGCGATCACGCGGCCGTTCTTCACATGCGGCGTGGCGGCCGTCATGGTCTCGAAGCTGTACTGGATCTGTCCGCCCATCAGATCCGCGAGCAGCGGGCCGCTGCCCTTGTAAGGCACATGCAGCGCATCGACGCCGCCTTGCAGCTTGAACATTTCCAGTGCCAGATGCTGCGCCGAACCCGCACCGGCCGAGCCGAAGCTCACCGTGCCGGGCGCGGCCTTGCAGGCGGCGACGATGTCCTTCACCGTCAGCGCCTTCTGTCCCGGATTCGCGATCAGCAGGTTGGGCGTGACGCCCACGAGCACGATCGGCACGAAGTCGCGCTCTACGTTGTAGCGCAGCTTGGGCTGCAGGCTGGGCGCGAGCGCGTGGCTGTTGATGTGCGCCATCAGCAGCGTGCTGCCGTCGCTGGGTTGCTGGGCCACATAGTCGGCCGCGAGCACGCCCGCGACGCCGCCCTTGTTGTCGACGATGACCTGCTGGCCCCACATGATCGTGAGCTTCTGCGCGACCACGCGCGCGAGCGCATCGGTGCCGCCGCCCGGCGGAAAACCCACCACGATGCGCACCGGCCCCGAGGGCCACTCCTGCGCGAAGAGCCGGGGCACGCCCAGCGTGGCGGCCGCTGCGCCCGCGGCTTGAATGAGGGAACGTCTTTGCATCATCTTTGTCTCCGTGGTGTTGGGGGTCCGATGCGTGCCGGCCTGAGGAGTCCGGCAAGGTGGAGGCCGCCGCATCGTTCGAGCGACGCGTTGCGGCCGGGTGGGTGTACGCCTAGGCGGCTTTCTGCAAGCCGACGGGCGCTGCTGCGTGATTCGCGAAGTGGTCCATCGCCGCCTGCACGCCGCTGCCCGCGAGCTTGATGCCGGTGAGCTTCATGCCCATCTCGACGCCCGCGACCATGGCCACGAGGGTCAGGTCGTTGCTGTCGCCCAGGTGCCCCATGCGGAACATGCGGCCCTTGAGCTTGCCCAGGCCCGTGCCGAGCGAGAGGTCGAAGCGCTGGTGGATCAGGCGGCGCAGCGCATCGGCATCGACGCCTTCGGGCGTGATCACGCCGGTGAGCACGGGCGAGTACACGGCCGGGTCCGCGCACTGGATCGGCAGGCCCCAGGCATTGACCGCGGCGCGCACGCCGGCGCCCCAGCGCTGGTGGCGCGCGAACACGTTGTCCAGGCCTTCGCCAAGGATCATGTCGAGCGATTCCGACAGACCATAGAGCAGGTTGGTGTTGGGCGTGTAGGGCCAGTAGCCGTCCTTGTTCATCTCGACGATCTCGTCCCAGGCCCAGAAGGCGCGCGGGAGCTTTGCGGTCTTGGAGACTTCGAGCGCGCGCGGCGAGAGCGCGTTGAAGCTGATGCCCGGCGGCAGCATCAGGCCCTTCTGCGAGCCGCTGATGGTGACGTCCACGCCCCATTCGTCGTGCCGGAAATCGGCGCTCGCGAGACCCGAGATGCTGTCGACCATCAGGAGAGCAGGGTGGCCGGCCGCATCGATGGCCTTGCGCACCGCGGCGATGTCGGAGGTGACGCCGGTGGAGGTCTCGTTGTGCACCACGCACACGGCCTTGATCTTCTTCTCGGTGTCCTTGCGCAGGCGCGCCTCGATGAGTTCGGCCTGCACGCCGCGGCGCCAGCTCGGCGCATTCGGCAGGTATTCGTCTGTGCCCGAGAGCGCGAGGAATTCGGTCGAGAGGCCCAGGCGCGTGGCCATCTTCTGCCAGAGCGAGGCGAAGTGGCCGGTCTCGTACATCAGCACATGGTCGCCCGGGCTCAGCGTGTTCGCGAGCGCGGCCTCCCAGGCGCCGGTGCCCGAGGCGGGGTAGATCGCGACCGGATGCTTGGTCTTGAAGATCTGCTTGATGCCGCCGAGCACCTTCAGGCCGAGCGTGCCGAACTCGGGCCCGCGGTGGTCGATGGTGGGCAGGCTCATGGCCCGCAGGATGCGGTCGGGCACCGGGCTCGGGCCGGGAATCTGGAGGAAATGGCGGCCGGTGGGATGGATGTCGAGTTGCAGCATGGACTGTCCTTTCGCTTTCAGTTTTGCATTCAAAATGCTTTTTTGTTTGATGGTTTACCCTTAATTGATGGGGTTGTGGGTCCTATTTTTTGCATTCAAAATGCATTCAAAGGGAAAACCCATGACTGCTGAAATCATCGAGATCTCCAGGCTCGCGCTGCATGACCAGGTGGCTGCGCGTCTTCGCACGATGCTGGTGGAGGGGCACATCGCCCCCGGTGCCAAGCTCAACGAGCGCGAGCTGTGCCTGCAATTGCGCGTCTCGCGCACGCCGCTGCGGGAGGCCATCAAGCTGCTCGCGGCCGAGGGGCTGGTCGACCTCCTGCCCAACCGCGGCGCGGTCGCGGTGAAGCTCACCGAAGCCGACGTGCTCGACACCTTCGAGGTGCTCGCGATGCTCGAGGGCATGTCCGGCGAACTGGCTGCCAAGCGCATCACCGACGAAGAACTCGCCGAGGTGCGCGCGCTGCACTACGAGATGCTGGCCTGCTTTTCGCGGCGCGATCTCTCGGGCTACTACCGGCTGAACGCACGCATCCACACCGCCATCAACGAGGCCGCGGGCAACCCGGTGCTCGCGGGCACCTACCGCTCGATCAATGCGCGGGTGCAGTCGCTGCGCTTTCGCACCAACCAGAACGAGACCAAATGGAAGCACGCGGTCGACGAGCACGAGCAGATGATCCAGGCGCTGGCCGCGCGCGACGCGCAGGCGATGCGCAAGGTGCTCATCGCGCACGTGCTGCGCAAGCGCGACACCGTGCTGGAGCTGCTGCGCGCCGGCGAGATTTATCCCCAAGCCAACAAAGCGAGCTGACTCCACACCATGCGCATCGATCCCGCCAGCCACATGCAGCCAGCCGGAACCGTTCTTCCGCCCAACGACACCTGCGAGCTGCTCTCGCGCCGGCTGCGCGCCGAGACGCAAGGGGAGGTGCTGTTCGACGACGGCTCGCGCGGGCGCTACGCCACCGACGCGTCGATCTACCAGATCACGCCGGTGGGCGCCTTCGTGCCGACGAACGACAAGGACATCGCGACCGCCATCGACATCGCACGCGACCTCAAGGTGCCGGTGCTCGCGCGCGGCGGCGGCACCAGCCAGTGCGGGCAGACCACGGGCGCAGCGCTGGTCATCGACAACAGCAAGCACTTTCGCCGCGTGCTCGAGGTGAACGCGGAAGAGGGCACGGCCACTGTCGAACCCGGCCTCGTGCTCGATCACCTGAACGCGAAGCTCAAGCCGCTCGGGCTCTGGTATCCGGTGGATGTCTCGACGAGCGCGCAGGCCACGCTGGGTGGCATGGCGGGCAACAACTCCTGCGGCTCGCGCTCCATCGCCTACGGGAACATGGTGCACAACGTGCTGGGCGCGAGCGCGTGGCTGTCGAACGGCGAGCTGGTCGAGTTCGGCCCTGTGGGCACGCTCGGTGTGCGCGCGGCCGGCATCGCGCAGTTCGTGCGCGGCCTCGCGCGCCAGCAGCGCGACGAAATGGCGGCGCACTGGCCCAAGGTGATGCGCCGCGTGGCCGGCTACAACCTCGACATCTTCGACAACCAGAGCGAGAAGCCGTACACGGCCGATGGCAGCGTGAACCTTGCGCATCTGCTGATCGGTTCGGAAGGCACGCTCGCGTACACGAAGAGCCTCAGGCTCAAGCTCGCCCCGCTGCCGCGCGCGAAGGTGCTGGGCATCGTGAATTTCCCGACCTTCCATGCGGCCATGGATGCGGCGCAGCACATCGTGAAGCTCGGGCCAACGGCGGTGGAGCTGGTCGACCGCACGATGATCGAGCTGAGCCTGGCGAATCCGGCTTTCAAGCCGACGGTGGAGACTGCGCTGATCGGCAAGCCCGCGGCCATCCTGCTGGTCGAGTTCTCCGGCGCCGACAAGACCGCGCTGCTGCCGCAACTGAAGCAACTCGTCGAACTGATGGGTGACCTGGGCTTGCCCGGCAGCGTGGTCGAGATGCCCGACGACGCACGCCAGAAGAACCTGTGGGAAGTGCGCAAGGCCGGCCTCAACATCATGATGAGCCTGAAGGGCGACGGCAAGCCGGTGAGCTTCATCGAAGACTGCGCGGTGCCGCTCGAACACTTGGCCGAATACACCGACGCGCTCACCGAGGTGTTCGCCAAATACGGCAGCCGCGGCACCTGGTACGCGCACGCCTCGGTCGGCACGCTGCATGTGCGGCCGATCCTCGACATGCGCGCCGATGGCGCCACGAAGATGCGCGCCATCGCCGAAGAAGCCAGCGCGCTGGTGCGCAAGTACAAGGGTGCGTTCAGCGGCGAGCACGGCGATGGCCTGTGCCGCGGCGAGTGGATCGAATGGCAGTTCGGCCCGGCCATCAACGAGGCCTTCCGCGCGATCAAGAAGAAGCTCGACCCGATCGACCTGTTCAACCCCGGCAAGATCATCGACCCGCCGCGCATGGACGACGGCTCGCTGTTCCGCTTCGCGCCGCCCACGGCGCCCAGGCCCTACCGCCGCATCGAACTCAAGCCGGTGCTCGACTGGTCGGCCTGGAACGTCAATGCCGACCCGGTGACCGAGGTGACCACCGCGCCCGGCACCGGTGGCGACAGCACCGGCGGCCTCGCCAAGGCCGTGGAGATGTGCAACAACAACGGCCATTGCCGCAAGTTCGATGCCGGCACCATGTGCCCGAGTTACCGCGTGACGCGCGACGAGCAGCACCTCACGCGCGGCCGCGCCAACACGCTGCGCCTCGCGCTCTCGGGCCAGCTCGGCGCCGATGCCTTCACCGGCGAGGCCATGCACGAGACCATGGACCTGTGCGTCGGCTGCAAGGGTTGCAAGCGCGACTGCCCGACGGGGGTGGACATGGCGAAGATGAAGATCGAGTTTCTCGACCACTACAAGAAGCGCCACGGCCACACGCTGAAAGACAAGCTCGTGGCCTACATGCCCGACTACGCGCACAGGGCGAGCCGCATGCCGTGGCTGCTGAACCTGCGCAACAGCGTGCCGGGCGCGGCGTGGCTCGGCGAGAAGCTGCTGGGCTTTTCGGCGAAGCGTTCGTTGCCCGAATGGCGCAGCGACACCTTCTGGCGCGCGAAGGGCAACGAGCCCGGGTTGTTCGCCGACCAGGCCTCGGCACTGTCGGTGGCGGCGCGCGGCGGCAAGGTGGCGGTGCTCTTCGTCGATACCTTCAACGGCACCTTCGAGAGCGAGAACGCCTTCGCGGCCGCGCGCGTGCTCGAAGCCGCGGGCTATGTGCTGCACACGGTCGAGAAGAGCGGCGGGCATCATTGCTGCGGCCGGACCTTCCTGGCGAGCGGCATGGTGGATGAGGCGAAGGTGCGCGCCGGGGCGCTGATCGATGCGCTGCTGCCGCTCGCACAAGCGGGCATTCCCATCGTCGGCCTGGAGCCTTCATGCCTGCTCACGCTGCGCGACGAGACGCTGGTGATGGGCTTCGGCGACAAGGCGCAGACCGTGGCGAAGCAGGCGCTTTTGTTCGAGGAATTCATCGCGCGCGAAATCAAGGCCGGCCGCTTCGAGCTGGCGCTCAAGCCGTCCACGATGCCGATCCTCCTGCACGGCCATTGCCATCAGAAAGCCTTCGGCGCGGTGAGTCCGATCATGGAGGTGCTCAAGCTCATTCCCGGCGCCGAGCCCGAGCTGATCGAAAGCTCCTGCTGCGGCATGGCCGGCAGCTTCGGCTACGAGGCGAGCCACTTCGATGTCTCGATGCAGATGGCCGAGGCGAGCCTGCTGCCGGCCATCCGCGCGAAGCCCGATGCGGTGGTGGTGGCCGATGGCACCAGCTGCCGCCACCAGATCGGCGACGGAGCGCAGCGCGAGGCGGTGCATGTGGCGGTGCTGCTGGCGCGGCACCTGCTGAAGCTGGATTTGTCGACGCGGTAAATCGGCTGGCGCGCGGGCAGGATCGCGCGGGCTGCCGCAGAATGGGCGCGGCACCCGATCCAATGACGACCACGTTCACTTCCTCCACCGCATCCCCGCAGCCCACGCTGCGTCTGGCGTTCGCGCTGTCGATGGGTGCTGCCGTGTCGCTCGGCATCACGCGATTCGCCTACGCATTGCTGCTGCCGCCGATGCGTGCGGACCTCGGCTGGAGCTACGCGCTGGCCGGCGGCATGAACACCGCCAACGCGGTCGGCTACCTCGTCGGTGCGCTGGTCACGCCGGCGCTGATGCGGCGTTTCGGGGTGACGCGGCTCCTGGTCGTCGGTGCGGTGCTGGCCAGCGTGTTCATGGCGGGCAGCGGCTTCGTGACCGACGCGCCGGCCTTGCTGCTGCAGCGCTTGCTGGCCGGCGTGGCCAGCGCCTGGGTGTTCGTGGCGGGCGGGTTGCTGGCCGCACGGCTCGGTGAAGCGGACGCACGAGGCGGGGCCGCGCGCGGCGGGCTGCTGCTGGGCATCTACTACGGCGGCACCGGCTTCGGCATCCTGTTGTCGGCGCTGCTCGTGCCGCAGGTGCTGCGCGCGGCGTCGAATGTGCCGCACGGCTGGACCTGGGCGTGGTGGGCGCTGGCGCTTGCGAGCGCGGCCGCGACCTGCCTTCTGGCCTGGGCGGCACGCGCGATGCCGGATCGGCCTGCCGCGGCAACATCATCCGCCGCCAGTGCGATGCAGCCCGCAGCCGAGCCCGCGGCAGTGCGCCAATTCGGCTGGGCGCTCGCGGGCTACGCGCTGTTCGGCATGGGCTACATCGGCTACATGACCTTCGTGATCGCGCTGCTGCGGGAGCAGGGCGCCAGCGCCGGCTTCGTCACCTTGTTCTATGCCTTGCTGGGCATCGCCTGCGTGGCCTCGTCGCGCCTGTGGGCCGGGCTGCTCGATCGTTACCGCGGCGGCCAGCCGCAGGCGCTGCTGAACGGGCTGCTCGGCGTGGCCACGTTGCTGCCGGTGCTGAGCCCCTCGGCGCCGGTGGCACTGGTCTCGGGCGTGCTGTTCGGCGGGGTGTTCCTGTCGGTGGTGGCCTCGACCACCGCGCTGGTGCGCCACAACCTGCCGCCGGCACGCTGGGCGCAGGGCATCAGCCTGTTCACCATCGTCTTCGCGCTCGGGCAGATCGTCGGGCCGACGGTGACGGGCTGGATTTCGGACGGCCCCGGCGGCCTCGCACGCGGGCTGGTGGCCTCGGCGATCGCGCTGTGGCTCGCTGCGGTGCTGGCATCGCGCCAGCATGCGCTGAAGGAGATCTGATGACGGAACGAGACGACACCACCGGTTTCGCGCTGTTCGAAACCACCATCGGCATGTGCGCGCTGGCCTGGGGTCCGCAAGGACTGGTCGGCGTGCAACTGCCTGCCGACGAGGGCGAGCGGGCCACGCGGGCGCGCATGCGGCACCGCTTTCCGGACCTGCACGAAGGACTGCCGAACGACATGGCGCAACATGCCATCGTCGCGATCCAAGGCCTGTTGCAGGGCGTGCACGACGACCTGAGCCACATCGTGCTCGACATGCGCGGCGTGTCGGAGTTTCATCAACGCATCTACGCCATCGCGCGAAGCATTCCGCCAGGGCAGACGCGCACCTACGGCGAGATCGCCGAAGAGCTTGGCGACAAGGGCCTGTCGCGCGCCGTCGGGCAGGCGATGGGCCACAACCCCTTCGCACCCGTGGTGCCGTGCCATCGCCTGCTTGCGGCGGGCAACAAGCCCGGCGGTTTTTCGGCTGGCGGCGGCGCGCTTACCAAGCTGCGCATGCTCGGCATCGAGGACGCGCGGCCTAACGGGATGGCGTCGCTGTTCTAGCGGCGCAAAGGCGCCGACGTCGCAGCCTCAGCGCAAGCGATAGTCGCGCGGACTCCTGCCGGTCCAGCGCACGAAGGCATGTCGGAAGTTCGCGGCGTCGCTGTAGCCGAGTCGACTGGCGATCTCTTCGTTGGTCATGCGTGTCTTGCGCAGGTACTCGATCGCAAGCATCTGGCGGACGCCCGCGAGGATGCCCCTGTAGGTCGCGCCTTCGGTCTCGAGTTTCCGGCGCAGCATGCGCGACTGCATCGAAAGCTCCCTGGCCATCAACTCGATGGTCGGAAAACGCCATGGCATGTGTTCGATCAGCGTGCGTCGCACCACCGATGAGGTGCCTCCCGAAAGAGGGAGCTCGGCCAGGTACTGCTCGCAGATATCGTTGGCCATGGCATGGGTCACCAGATCCGGGAGCCTGGATGGAAGATCGATGCAAGGCGCTTCCAGCCACAGCTCGTTCCGGGGCTGCCGGAAATGCACAGGGCAGCCGAACAGCGTGCGATAGATGTCCGCGTGCGCGGGCTCGGGGAAGCAGACGTACAAGGCGCTGATGGCGAACGAAGGGCCGAGCAGGTCGCGGCCGAGGCGCAGGTGCGCAGCGAAGGCGAACTCCAATGCAAAGCGGTAGAGCGCATCGTTCGGATCCGGGCAGAGCACCACCTCATAGGTGTAGACAACTCTGTCTTCATCGCGCGTATAGGCGGCGGGGCCGGCCACCGGACCCATGATGCGGTTGTACTTGACCGTGAAGTCCATCAGGTCGGTTGCTGTCGGACTGCTCAACAGCCCATAGCCGTACATGCCGTAGGCGGTCAGGCCCATGCGTTCACCGGCGCGGATGGCGGCGCCCGGATCGGGCGCCAGGCGCATGGCGTTCCTGAACACGGTCGCTGCCTGGCCGTAGGAGATTCGCGTCGATGTCGAATTCAGCGCGTCTTCCGTGATGCCGCTGCCCGCCAGCGTCTGCGCGGGCGCGATGCCGTCTTCCGCGAGGACCGCGACGATGGCGACGATTCTTTGTGGCCCGTAGATGCGCGCCTCGAAGTCCGGTGGTGGGCGATGCACGATTCCTCCCTTTCTGTGGTGTCTGTCCACCGCGCCGATGGCGCCCGGCGCCCTGAGTGAACGCGAGGATAACGAACGCAGGTGGGGTGTCGCTCCGGGGTTTCCCGATGGCGAAACGGTTGTCTCGAATCACCGGCAAACGGTCCAAACGAACCTTTCAATCCGGACGATGAGACAGAAAGATCGAAGTCGCGGCAGCACCGCGAAAGCGGCAGCGCACCGTCTTCGTGCATGTTCAAAAAAGAAGGTTACCGCCAGGGATGAACAACAAGGGAAATCAGTCGCACGGCCTGCAGCGCCGCATACACCGGGTGCCTCAGCTTGCCGCCGCCGGAACCACGATCCAGACCAGCGATGCGGTCCTGCGGGAAATGTCCATCGACTACTTTCTCCTGGTGCTGGTGCGTTGCGGAAAGAGAAGCGTCGAGCGGGGTTCGAGCGTCTGCACCGCGGGACCGGGCGATGCCCTCCTGATGACGCCCGGGACGTACGACGTAACCAATTTTTCGGACGGCCACAAGGCCTACCGGTCCGATTGGCTGGCCTGGGATGCCAGCCTGCCGACCCCTGCGGATTCCCGGCTTGTCGAAGTCGAGCCGGTCGATGGCAGTCGGCTGCTCCCGGCTGTGGATGCCTCGCTCGAGAATGGTTTCGAGAGGGCGCGCAAGGCGCTCGAGTGCCACGATCGATTGCCGCCTTCGATCCTGAAGCACCGCGTGCTGGAGGTCCTGATCTGGTTGGCGGAACACGGGGTGCGTCTGGTGTCGCCGAGGCAGAAATCGCTGGGCGAGCAGATCCGCACGATGGTTGCCAACGACCCATCTGCGGACTGGAATGCATCGTCGCTGGCGGCCGCCTTTTCGATGAGCGAGGCCACCTTGCGCCGGCGCCTGGGCGCCGAAGGAACCTCGTTCAAGCAACTGGTCGCGGACGCCCGGATGGAGCAGGCCTTGAACCTTTTGTTGGCAACGGACCTGTCCGTCTACCGTGTCGCCCTCGACAACGGCTACAGCTCGACTTCGCACTTCGCGACCAGGTTCCGCGAGCGGTTCGGCCTTGCCCCATCGGAGGCGCGCGGACATCGCCGAGGTCTCTAGAGGCCGCGTGCAGCGCAAGAGCTTGCAGGCGCGCCTCGAGGTTGAGCGTTTCGTGATCGAAATTGACGATTACAGGCGCGCCGCACCTCGCGGGACCCGAACAATCGAATGCGCGAAGTGCGTGCAATCAACGCAATCGATATCGAAAACCATGGGAGGAGCCTGGGTGGAAAGGTACGAAGGATGGGGCCCGTCGTCGGGCATGCAGCCCCGGAAATTCCAGTACGCCGGCATGGCGTTCGAGACGTCCCGGCGGATCGCCGTGCTGGATGCCTCCAGGCCGAACAGGGACTACGCATGCGACCTGATTCGAACGATGGGCTACAGCAGTTCGGAGTTCACGCACATGCAGGATCTCGTCAACACATTGATGGTGGGAACGCGATTCGACATGGTGCTGGCTTCGTTCGATGGCGACCAGAATGCGGCGCTGTCCGGCGCGCGAATCCTCCGGCAGGTGGCGAAAACGGCGATGCCGGTGCTGCTGATGATGCAGCCCGACCAGTTTCGGGAAGCCGACGCCTTCGTCAGGGATTCAGCGGTCGATTTCGTCATGCTGCCTTGCGAGGAATGCGAAATGATCGCGCGGGTCGCCGCCTTCATGAAGACGGCCGATTCGGCGCCGTCCGTGCAGTTGTCCTTTGGACGCTACCGCTTCGAGCCTTCAGCCTCTTCGGTGAGTTTCGACGGCACATACGTTCAACTCCGGCCCAAGGAGTTCGAGCTCGCGTTGCTGCTGTTTCGCAATGCCGGCACCACGATGTCGCGCGATGAGATTTCCCAAGCCGTCTGGCGGCGCGGCGAACTGCAGGTCTCGACCAGAACCGTCGATATGCACATCGCGAACCTGCGACGCAAGCTCATGCTGCGCCCGGGCGGCGCCGCGAGGCTGTCCTGCGTGTACGGCCTGGGCTACGTCCTGCTGCTGGAAGACCAGTGAGCGGAATTTCGTACGAAACGCCCCGGCAGATCGCCGTCCTGGATGCCGGAGGATCCACCGGAGACCATGCACGCGAGGCAATTCGAACGATGGGCCACGAGGTGTTGGAATTCGCGCGCCCCGAGGACCTTGTGAGCGCACTGATGGTCGGCATGCAATTCGACATGGTGCTGGCTTCGTTCGACGGCGACCAGGATGCAGCGCTGGCTGGCGCAAGAACCGTGAGGCGTGCGGTGGGCATGGCAATGCCCGTGTTGCTGATGGTGCAGCCTGCCCAGCTTCAAAGGGCCGATTCCTTCTACATGGATCCGGCGGTCGACTTCGTCATGCTGCCCTGCGAAGAACGCGAAATGGTGGCGCGGGTCACCGCTTGCATGAAGGCTGCCGAGACGCGTTCGTCTGCGAAATTGTCATTTGGTCGCTACCACTTCGAACCACAGGACTGCTCGGTGCGCTTCGACGATCACCATGTTCTATTGAAGCCCAAGGAGTTCCGCCTGGCGTTGCTGCTGTTCAGAAGCGCCGGCAGGACGTTGTCGCGCGAATCGATCTTTCGAGTCGTCTGGCGCGGCAGCGAACGCGAGCTTGCAGGCCGGACGATCGATGTGCACATCGCGAACATACGGCGCAAGCTCATGCTGAACCAGGGCGATGCAGCAAGGCTGTCCAGCGTGTACGGCGCGGGCTATCTGCTGCGGTTCGAAGACCGGCGCGTCATGAATGCGCACAACGCGCACTAGCAAGACCGGTCTGTGGCTGTGGCGATTGGCGATTACTTGTCCAGCCCCGCGAGGCACACGTACTTCACCTCGAGGAAGTCGTCGAGCCCGTACTTGGAGCCTTCGCGCCCGAGGCCCGATTGCTTCACGCCGCCGAACGGCGCCTCGGCCGTGGAGACCAGCCCCGTGTTGACGCCCACGATGCCCGACTCCAGCGCCTCGGCCACGCGCATGATGCGGCCGATGTCGCGTGCATAGAAATACGCGGCCAGGCCGAACTCGGTGTCGTTCGCGGCTGCGATGGCTTCTTCCTCCGTGTCGAACGCAAAGATCGGCGCGAGCGGGCCGAAGGTTTCCTCGCGTGCGAACAACATGTCGGCCGTGGCGCCGCCGATCACCGTGGGCTCGTAGAAGAAGCCGCCGAGCTTGTGGCGCTTGCCGCCCGCGAGCACCTTGCCACCCTTGGCGAGCGCATCGGCCACATGCTCCTCGATCTTCTCGACCGCCTTGGCGTCGATCAGCGGGCCCTGCGTCACGCCGGGCTCGGTGCCGTCGCCGACCTTGAGCGCATTCACCTTGGCCACCAGCTTCTGCGTGAAGGCTTCGAGCACGCCGCGCTGCACGTAGATGCGGTTCGCGCACACGCAGGTCTGGCCGGTGTTGCGGTACTTGGAGACCATCGCGCCTTCGACGGCGGCATCGATGTCCGCATCGTCGAACACGATGAAGGGCGCGTTGCCGCCGAGCTCCAGCGAGAGCTTCTTGATGGTGTCGGCCGATTGCTTCATCAGCGTGCGGCCGACTTCGGTGGAACCGGTGAAGGTGAGCTTGCGCACGATGGGGCTGCGCGTCATTTCGCCGCCGATCTTGCTGGCCGAGCCGGTGAGCACCGACAAGAGGCCCTTGGGCACGCCGGCGCGTTCGGCCAGCTCGGCGAAGGCGAGCGCGGAGAACGGTGTCTGCGTCGCGGGCTTGACCACCATGGCGCAGCCGGCCGCAAGCGCGGGACCGGCCTTGCGGGTGAGCATGGCGGTCGGGAAGTTCCACGGCGTGATCGCGGCCGTGACGCCCACGGGCTGCTTCAGCGCGAGGATGCGACGGTCGGCCTGCGGCGCAGGAATGGTGTCGCCATAGACGCGGCGCGCCTCCTCGGCGAACCACTCGATGAACGAGGCGGCATAGGCGATCTCGCCCTTGCTCTCGGCCATCGGCTTGCCTTGCTCGGTGGTCATGATGAGCGCGAGGTCGTCCACGTTCGCGAGCATCAGGTCGTTGAGCTTGCGCAGGATCGCCGAGCGGTCCTTGGCGGGCACCTTCGCCCAGGCTTTCTGCGCCTTCTCGGCGGCGGCGATGGCGCGCACGGTCTCCTCGGTGCCGCACATCGGCACGGTGCCGATCTGCTGGCCGTTGGCGGGGTTGGTGACGGCCACAGTGGTGCCGTCGTCGGCATTCACCCAGGCGCCGGCAATGTAGGCCTGCTGGCGCAGCAGGGTCGGGTCTTTGAGCTTCAATGGCATGGGGGATGTCTCAGGATTGAAGGGCGGCGGCGAGGATTTCCAGTCCTTCCTCGAGCACCGCGTCCTCGATGGTCAACGGGAAGAGGAAGCGGACCACATTGGCATGCACGCCGCAAGTCAGCAGCAGCAAACCCGCGTCGCGCGCCCGGGTTTGCACCTGCTTCGTGAAGGCGGGGTCGGGGGCGCCGTCGGCTCCGGCGAACTCGACCGCCACCATGGCGCCGAGGCCACGCACGTCGCAGATCTGCGGCACCTTCGCGCGCAGCGCCTCGAGACGTGCCTTGAGCCGGTCGCCCAGCACCTGCGCGCGTTCGCAGAGCTTTTCTTCCTCGATCACGTCGAGCACCGCATGCGCGGATGCGATGGCCAGCGCATTGGCGGCGTAGGTGCCGCCGAGCCCACCCGGTGCCGGTGCATCCATCAGATCGGCGCGGCCGCAGACGGCCGACAGCGGCGTGCCGCCCGCCAGGCTCTTGGCCATGGTCATGAGGTCGGGCACCACGTTGTAGTGGTCCATCGCAAACCACTTGCCGGTGCGGCCGAAGCCGGTCTGGATCTCGTCGGCGATCAGCAGGATGCCGTGGCGGTCGCAGATGTCACGCAGCGCCCGCATGAACTCGGGCGGCGCCGCGTAGAAGCCGCCTTCGCCCTGTACCGGCTCGAGAATGATCGCGGCCACCTGTTCAGGCTCGATGTCGGCCTTGAACAGCTGTTCGATGGCGCGCAGCGAATCGTCCACCGACACGCCGTGCAATGCGATCGGCGCAGGCACATGGAAGATGCTGCCGGGGAAGGGGCCGAAGCCGGTCTTGTACGGCACCACCTTGCCGGTGAGCGCCATGCCCATGAAGGTGCGGCCGTGGAAGCCGCCGCCCAGCGCGATCACGCCGGGGCGGCGCGTGGCGGCACGTGCGATCTTGATGGCGTTCTCGACCGCCTCGGCGCCCGTGGTGAAGAAGGCGGTCTTCTTGGCGTGTGTGCCGGGCGTCAGCCGGTTGAGGCGCTCAGCCAGCGAGACCACGCTTTCATAGGGCACCACCTGGTAGGCGGTGTGGGTGAAACGGTCGAGCTGCGCGCGGATCGCCTCGACCACGCGCGGATGCCGGTGGCCGGTGTTGAGCACCGCGATGCCGGAGCCGAAGTCGATGTAGCGCCGGCCTTCCACGTCCCACAGTTCGGCGTTGAGCGCGCGTTCCGCGTAGATCGGAAAGCCGATGCCGATGCCGCGCGGCGTGGCGGCGATGCGCCGCGCGTCGATGGCGGCGTTGGTCTTGAGAGTCATGCGAGTTCCTTTTTTGTGTCTTGTCTGCCGGCGCTCAGTGGCTGCCCGGCGCGACCATGCGGTGGCGGATCTGGTCGGCAACCACGGCCACGATCAGCAGCGCGCCCAGCACCACCATCTGCAAGTACGAGCCGACGCTCGCGAGGTTCATGCCGTTCTGCACCAGGCCGATGAAGATCGCGCCCATCACCACGTTGGGCACCCGGCCGATGCCGCCGCGCAGGCTCACGCCCGCGATCACGCAGGCGGCGATGGATTCGAGTGCCACGGTGCCGCCCAGGTTGGCCTCGCCGGTTTCCACGCGCGCCGTCAGCAGCAGGCCGCTCACGGCCGCGAGGCCCGCGCACAGCAGGTAGGCCATCAGCAGCACGCGGCGGGTGTCGATGCCCGAGAGCGCCGCGGCCTTGGCATTGCCGCCGACTGCCAGCAGGTGCGTGCCGGTCGGCATGCGGCCCATGAGCACGCCCATGCCGGCCACGCACACGGCCGTGACCAGGATCGGTATCGGCACCCCGAGCAACGTGCCGAAGCCGAACAGTTCGCTGAACTCGCCGGGCATGCCCGACACCGGCACGCCGCCCGTGAGGAACAGCGCGAAGCCGAAGCCGATGGACTGCACGCCCAGCGTCACGATGAAGGGCGAGACGCCGATGAAGGCCACGCCGATGCCGTTGATCAATCCCACCGTCAACCCGGCCAGCAGCCCGCAGACGCAGCCGGCGATCACGACCACCCAGGTGGCATCGGGAAGGGCCGCGCCGAAAAACTGCATCGCGAGCGCGGAGACCACCGAGGTGATCGCCATCACGGTGCCCACCGAGAGGTCGAAGCCGCCGGTCACCAGCGCGAGCATCTGGCCCATCGACACCAGGATCAGGTAGACCGACTGGCGCAGCAGGTTCACCAGGTTCTGCACCGTGAGGAACTGGTCCGACAGTGTGCTGAACACCACGAAGGCGATCACCAGCATGAAGGGCAACACGCCCAGGCGCAGGAACAGGGTGCGCAGCAGGCCGAGCAGGCGGCCGCCGGGGCCGGGGGCAGGCGCCGCCATGGCGGTCGCGTTGGAGGACGGGGTCATGATTTTCTTTCGCTGGAACCGAAGAACAGGTTGAGCACGCGGGTCTCGCTGATCGCGTCGCCCTGCAGTTCGCCGGCGATCTCGCCGCGGCACATCACGTAGACGCGATGGCTCAGGTGCAGCACCTCGGGCAGGTCGGAAGAGATCACGACCACCGCGGCGCCGCCTTCGCAGAGCTTCTTGATCACCTGGTAGAGCGCGCTGCGGGTGCCGACGTCCACGCCGACCGTGGGCTCGTCGAACACGTAGAGCGCGGCGTCGCGCGTCATGCCCTTGCCGAACAGCACCTTCTGCTGGTTGCCGCCCGAGAGCAGCGCCACCGGCCGCTCGAGATTGCGCGGCGCGAGTTCCACGCGCTCGGCGGCGGCCGTGGAAAGCCGGCGTCCGAGGCGCTGGCGCAGCCATCCGCCGCGGCCGCGCAGCGGCCCGTGCACCAGCGGCAGGGTGATGTTGGCGCGCGACGTGAAGCCCAGCACCAGCCCTTCGCCCTTGCGGTCCGGGGGCAGGTAGAAGAGACCCTCGTCGAGCAACCGGCGCACCTTCGCGCCGGTGCGCGGCTGGCCCTTGAAGAGCACGCGGCCTTCGCTGACGGCATCAAGCCCGTAGATGGCGCGGAACAGCTCCGACTTGCCGCAGCCCACCAGGCCCGCCAGCCCGACCACTTCGCCGCGTCGCACCGTGAGGCTCGCGTTGCGCACGCCGTTGGGCGAACTCAATCCCTCGACCTGCAGCACCACTTCGCCGGGGTTGGCGGCGATGCGGGGGTAGATCTGTTCGATGGCCCGCCCGCTCATCAGCTCGATCAGCCGGTCGGCGCTCGTCGCATGCGCATCCACCGTCGTGACCTTGCGGCCGTCGCGCAGCACCGTGATGCGGTCGGCGATCTGCGCGATCTCCTGCATGCGGTGCGAGATGTAGACAATGCCCACGCCGCGCGCCTTGAGCCGTGCGACAAGTTCGAACAGGCGCTGTGTCTCGGTGTCGGTCAGCGAGGCGGTCGGTTCGTCCAGGATCAACACCGACACCTCGCCGCGCAGGCCCTTGGCGATTTCCACCATCTGCTGCTGCGCGCGCGTGAGGCCCGAGACGGGCGCGTCGACGTCGATGTCGAAGCCCAGATCGGCCAGCATGACGCGCGCACGTTCACGCACCGCGCCGCGGTCGAGCAGGCCGCCTTTGCAGGGCTCTTCGCCCAGGCTCAGGTTCTGTGCCACCGAGAGCGTGGGGATCAGTGAGAACTCCTGGAACACCGCGCTGATGCCGTGGCGCCGGGCGTCGTGCACGTTCGCAAACCGCACCGGCTCGCCGTGCATGCGGATCTCGCCGGCCGAGGGCGTGTTGGCACCGGCCAGCAGCGAGATGAGCGTGGACTTGCCGGCCCCGTTCTCGCCGAACAGCACGTGCACCTCGCCCGCGCGCAGTTCGAAGTCCATCGCATCGAGCGCCAGCACGCCCGGATAGCGTTTGCAAAGGCCGAGTGTTTGCAGCAGGAGCGTGGGCATGAACGACGGCATGCGGGCTTACTTGACCTCGAACACCGGCTTGAAGCCCGGTGGCGGCAGGATGTCGTCCAGCTTCACCGTCTTGATGTTGCTGCTGTCGACCACGAAGATCTTCGGGCCGACGTGCTTGACCACGTCCTTGCTCTCCAGCAGGCGCACCGCCTGGTCGACCGCGATGCGGCCCTGGATCACCATCGAGTCGGCGGGCGAGGCCACGATGCGGCCCTTCTGGATGCCCTCGTAGACGCCCGGCGTCATGTAGAACGAGAGCACCTGCACCTTCTTGTCGAGATTGCGCGAGCGCAGGATGCCGGTGGCGGCTTCGGCGGTCACCGCCGTGCCGGCCACATAGGCCAGGTCGGGGTTGCCCTGCAGCACGTCCTCGACCAGCTTGGCTTGCGCCTCCTTGCCGGTGTCGCCGTACTTCGGATCGAGCACCACCACCGCGCTGCCCTTGACCGCTTCCATGAAGCCCTTATGCGCGGCCTCGACCCAGCCGGCACCGGCCGGGCCGGGGAACCAGCCGACCTTCACCGGCGCCGAACCGGCGGGGTGCTTCTTCGCGAGGTACTCGCCGGTCGAGTGGCCCATCGTGTAGAACGACACGAGCGACTTGGCGGACAGGTCGGGCGAACTGATGCCGTTGACCAGGTCGATCACCGGCACCTTCTTCGCGGCGGTGGCCTTGATGACGTTGTTGAGCCCGTCGCCCGAGATCGCGCCGATGATCACCGCGTTGGCGCCGCGCGCCACGCAGTCCTCGATCTGCGACACCTGCTTGGCGAGGTTGGTGTAGCCGCCCGCGTCGGCCACCTGCAGCTTCACGCCCTGGCGCCGGGCCTCCTCGATCACGCCGTAGTCCACGCCGAGCCAGTAGGCGTCCTTCATGTGCGGGAACGACACGCAGATGTCCCACTTCTTCGAAGCCTTGGCGAGCGGCGTGTAGTCGATGGGCGATTTCTTGCCCTCGGCCGAGAAGGCGGGCTCGGTGGCCTCGGCCTTGTAGGGGAACCAGTCGGCCGCGGAGGCATGGCCGTGCCACAGCATGGCGGCGGCGAGCGAACTGACGATCAATGAAACGCGCAGGGGCGAGCTGTTCATGAAGAACTCCTTGGGTGACAGCGGAAAAAGAAGAAGAGAGGGACTCAGGCCGCGAGCGCGGCCCGCAGGCGGTCGAGCCGTCGTCGTCGCTCGGCGCGGGCTTCGAGGGCCTCTGCCATGTCGACCTCGACGAAGCGGGCCTTGTGGTTCGGCTGCATCTGGGCGATCAGGTCCATGTCGGCACTGATCACGGTGCCGACCATCGCGTAGCCGCCACCGGACACCGCATCGCGGTGCAGGATGATCGGCTCACGACCGCCCGGCACCTGGATGGAGCCGTAGGGGTAGCCCGCATCGACGATGTTCGAGGGATCGTCGCCCGCGCCGAACGGCGGCGTGCGCTCGAGGAACTTCAGCGGCGTGCCGTTCTTGTAGCGGTAGCCGATGCGGTCGGCCTCGGAGCCGACGGTCCAGGTGTCGGCGAAGAAGCTCTGCACCGACATGTCCTGCAGGCGGTGAAAGTAGATGCCGGGCAGCACGCGCAATGCGACCTCCTTTGCAAGCGCCGGCAGCCATGCCGCATCTACCTTGCGGCCCGGCCGGGCGACGGAGGAGGGCGTGCCCACGGGCAGCCTGTCCCCGGCCAGCAGCTTGCGGCCGTTGAAGCCGCCGAACGCACCGAGGCCGTAGGTCGAGCGGCTGCCCAGCACCACCGGCACATCGATGCCGCCGCCCACTGCGATGCACATGCGCGCACCGAGCTTCATGAAGTCGAAGCCCAGCGTGTCGCCGGCTTGCACCGCGAAGGATTCGTTGCGCGGCATCTCGTTGCCGTTGAGCTTGATCTTCGCGTCGGCGCCGGTGACGGCCACGAGCGCGGGCGCATCGAACTGCAGTTCGGGCCCGAGCAGCGTGCTCTCGATGACGGCGGCACCTTCGTCGTTGCCGACCAGCAGGTTCGCGAGCACCAGGCTTTGCTGGTCGAGTGCGCCCGACAGCGGAATGCCCAGGTTGTAGTAGCCGGGGCGGCCCGCGTCCTGCACGCTGGTCGCGAGGCCGGGCTTGCGCACTTCAATCGCCATGGAGCACCTTCAGGAGCTGTTGGTTGTAGCCATCGGGGTTGGCCAGAAAATCCTTGAGCGAGAACGACACCGGTGCGATGCGCAGGGCGTAGGTTCCGGCCTCGACCTCGGCGATCTGTCGGTCGTATTCGGCGCGATCGATGGGCTTCCACTTGACGATGTCGCCGGGCCGGAAGAACACCATCAGGTCCTTCAGGTACGACAGCCGCTGGGCCGGGTCGAAGATCGGTGCGGGCGTGACGCCGAACATCTGGTAGCCGCCCGCGCCGCGCACCGAGTAGATGCAGCTGAAGCAGCCGCCGTGGCCCAGCGTCAGTTTGGGGGTGTCGGTGCGCGGGCTCAGGTACTTGGGCACCTGGATCTGGCGCTCGCGCTCGACCATCTGGAAGAGAAAGGGCAGCCCGGCCACGAAGCCGACCATCGACACGAACCACGGCGCCGACGAATGCGCTTCGATGAAGGCCTCGACCGAAGCGTGGCCGTTGATGCGCGCGGCATATTCGATGTCGGTGCTCGACGGGTCCTGGTGGCGCTCGCGAAAACGCATCAGCGTCTCGTGCGTCCACGGGTCGTTGTAGAGCACCGGGACTTCGATGATGCGGGTCTCCATCTGCAGGTCGGCTTCGCCAAGGCCCGCTTCGATTTCCTTCAGCGTGGCGAGCAATGCGTCGGGCACGATCACGTCGGGGTCGAAGCGCACGAGGTAGGCGGCGTTGGCCGGGCAGATCTCGGTCACCCCCGGCAGCGCACGGCGGCGCAGTTCGTTGCAGATGGCCATGCCCTTGAAGAAGGCCGGCAGCGACATCTCTTCGCTGATCTCGACGAACAGGTGCTCGTCGCCGCCGAAGCTGTAGCGGGCCTGGGCGGGAAGGGTGGTTGCAGCGGTCATGCGGGCACCTTCGCAAGTGGGGCGGCGTCGGGCAGTGGATTGGCCTCGAGCCAGGTTTCGAGGAAACCCGTGTGGAACGCGGCCCTGGCCACGTCGGCGTCTTCGCACAGTGCGCGATGCAGCGGGATCGTGGTGTGGATGCCTTCCACCTGCAGCTCGCCGAGCGCGCGGCGCATGCGGCTCAACGCGCCCGCGCGATCGGTGTCGTGCACGATCAGCTTGCCGAGCAGCGAGTCGTAGTACGCGGGCACGGTGTAGCCGGGGAACAGCATGGTGTCGAAGCGCACGCCCGGGCCGCCGGGCACCACGAGCTGCGAGACCAGCCCCGGGCTCGGCATGAAATTCTTCGCCGCGTTCTCGGCGTTGATGCGCACCTCGATGGCGGCGCCGGTCAGGCGGATGTCTTCCTGCTTCAGGCGCAGCGGCTGGCCGAGCGCGATGCGCAGCATTTCCTTCACCAGGTCGACACCCGTGATCATCTCGGTGATCGGGTGCTCGACCTGGATGCGGGTGTTCATCTCGATGAAGAAGAACTCGCGCGTGTCGTCGTCGTACAGGTACTCGAGCGTGCCGGCACCGCGGTATGCCACCGCGTTGGCCAGGCGCAGCGCCGACTCGCAGAGCGCGGCGCGCGTGGCCCCGCTGATGGCGGCCGAAGGCGCTTCTTCCCACACCTTCTGGCGACGGCGCTGCAGCGAACATTCGCGCTCGAAGCAATGCACCACGCGCTGCCCGTCGCCCAGGATCTGCACCTCGATGTGGCGGGCCTGGCGGATGAAGCGTTCGAGGTACACCTCGCCGTTTCCGAAGGCCGCCAGTGCCTCGGCCGTGGCGGTGGCGAACTGCTGGCGCAGCTCGGCCTCGTCGTGCGCCACGCGAATGCCGCGTCCGCCGCCGCCGGCCGAGGCCTTGATCATGATCGGGTAGCCGATGTCCTTCGCAACCTCCACAGCGGTGTCCGGATCGGTCACGACGCCCGCGCTGCCGGGCACGGTGGGCACGCCGGCCTTCATCGCGGCGGCGCGCGCGGCGGCCTTGTCGCCCATGGTGCGGATCGCGTGCGGCGTCGGGCCGACGAACACCAGGCCGGCCGCCTCGACGCGCTCGGCGAAGTCTGCGTTCTCCGAGAGGAATCCGTAGCCGGGATGCACCGCGCCGGCCCCGCTCTCGGCAGCCGCCTGCAGGATCGCGTCGACGCTCAGGTAGCTCTTCGTCGCATGGGCAGGGCCGATGCGCACGGCCTCATCGGCCATGCGGACGGCGAGGCTCTGGGCGTCGGCATCGCTGTAGACGGCAACGGTCTTCAGCCCCAGTTCCTTGGCGGCGCGGATGATGCGCACCGCGATCTCGCCACGGTTGGCAACGAGCAGTTTGTCGAATGCAGCGTTCATCGGACCCGGTCTCACACCGCTTCGATGATGGCCAGCACCTGGCCCGGATCGACCGGCTCGGCGTTCTCGACCGCAAAGCGCACGATGCGCCCGGCCGCATCGGCCGTGACCTCGCTGAACTGCTTCATCACCTCGACCAGGCCCAGCACGTCGCCCACGGCCACCACCTCGCCTTCGGCCTTGAAAGGCGGCGCGTCGGGCGCCGAGCGGCGGTAGAAGGTGCCCGGCAGCGGGCTCAGGACTTCATGGGTAGCGGACATCGATGCACTCCTGGAACAAGAACGGGAACGGGGGAAAGACTCAGGCCGGCGTGGCAAGTCCGGCAAGACCGGTGATTCGGATGTCGTGCTCGGCGAGGGCGCGCCGCGTGGCCTGCACCAGCGCGAGCGCGCCCGGTGTGTCGCTGTGGATGCAGACCGAGTCGAAGCCGATGGCAATGTCCTTGCCCTCGACCGTGCGCACCACGCCCTCGGTGCAGGCGCGCAGCACCTTGGCCGCCACCGCATCGGGTTCGAGTGCGCCGACGCGGCGGGTGAAGACGATGGAGCCGCTCAGGTCGTAGTCGCGGTCGGCGTAGAACTCGCGCACCACCGGCTGGCCGAGTTCGCGCGCCACCTGGAAGGTGACGGACGATTCCATGCAGAACAGGCGCAGCGTGGGTTCGATCTGCTGCAGTGCGGTGACCAGTGTGCGCGACAGCGCCTCGTCGCGCGCCGCATGCATGTAGAGCGCGCCATGCGGCTTGATGTGCTGCAGCGTCATGCCCGCCAGCCGCGCGAACTCGCGCAGTGCGCCCAACTGGTAGACCATGTCGTTCACCAGTTCTTCGGCCGGTGCGTTGATGTGCCGGCGCCCGAACCCCACGAGGTCGCGAAAGCCGGGGTGCGCGCCGATGCCCACGCCGTGTTCCCGGGCCAGCAGCACCATCCTGCGCATGATGTTCGGATCGCCCGCATGGAAGCCGGTCGCGATGTTGGCCGAGCTGATCAGCGGCATGAGTTCTTCGTCCACGCCATCGCCGATGGTCCACGGGCCGAAGCCTTCGCCCATGTCGGAGTTCAGATCGATCCGCGTTTTCTTCACGTCTTGCAGCCTTTGTTTCGTTGGCATCGCCGGAGGCCGGCAATGCAGGACGGAGCGAAGATTAGTGAGCAGCCAAAAGACTGAAAAGCATTGTTTTCAGGCGAGGAGGTATCTGAAAAACAGATGTCGCTATGCCGCGGAATGGGCGCTACGCTGGAGGGATGCGATTCTTCGATATCGGGTTTGCGCGCAACGGTGGCCACCGTCATCGCATCCGGAAATACCCTAGGAAGGCGGCACCATGTCCCTGACCCTTCGCCAGCTCAAGTACTTCTCGGCCGTGGCCGAGGTGGGGCGCATCTCGCATGCGGCGTTGCAGCTCAATATCTCGCAGTCGGCCGTGACCACCGCGATCCGCGAGCTGGAGGAGATGATGGGGCAGCAGCTGTTCGAGCGGCATCCCCACGGCGTGGAACTGACCAAGGCGGGACGGCGTTTCCTGAGCCATGCCTACGCGGTGCTCTCGGCCGCGGACGAGGCGATCCGCATGCCGCACGAGGGCGAGAACGTCGAGGGTTCGCTGACCATCGCTGCGAGCTACACGGTGCTGGGCTACTTCCTGCCGCACCATCTGCAGCGCTTCGAGCAGCTGCATCCGCAGGTCACGGTGAAGGTGCACGAGGTGGCGCGCGAAGCCATCGAGGAAGGCCTGATCACGCAGCGCTACGACATCGGCGTGGTGCTCACGTCGAACGTCGTGCTGCGCGAACTCTCGCTGGAGACCTTCTTCGGTTCGCAGCGCCGGTTGTGGGTGCCGGCCAAGCACCCGCTGCTCGACAAGGCCGAGGTGACGCTGGCCGACGTGGCGGCCGAGCCCTACATCATGCTCACGGTGGACGAGGCCGCGGCCACCGCGCTCAAGTACTGGAGCAAGACGCCGCACCAACCCAAGGTGCGGCTGCGCACGAGTTCGGTGGAAGCGGTGCGCAGCACGGTGGCCAACGGGCTGGGCGTGACGGTGCTGTCGGACATGGTCTACCGGCCCTGGTCGCTGGAGGGCAAGCGCATCGAGACCATCAACCTGCGCGATGCCGTGCCCACGATGAACATCGGGCTCGGTTGGAAACAGGGCATCGAGTTCTCGCCGGCCATGACGGCGTTTCGCGAGTACTTCCGCCAGCTCTTCCTGGAGCCGGCCTCGGGGCGCCAGCAGGGGCGGAGCCGGGCCTGAGGCGCGGCGCGGTCAAGCGGCTGCCGGCAGCCGATGCAGTGCCTTGATGCGCGATGCAAAGATGATCACCGCCTGCAGCACGAACCCCGCGAGTGCGAGCAGCAGGCAGGCGGGTTCGCCCCATGCGGCACCCACCACGCCACCCAGCGCGGCCCCAATCGGACGGGCGCCTGAGTTGATCGTGAGGAACACCGCCGAAACGCGCCCCAGCATCGTCGAGGGCACGACGCTTTGCCGCAGCGTGGTCGATGTGATGACCCAGACCATCGGCCCCGCGCCGAAGAGAAAGAACGAGAGCGCAGCCAGCGATGCCAGGGGAAAGACGAGCGTGGCCGCCATCACGCCAGCCGCGATCACCGCCACCGCGGGGCCGACCTGGATGGCGCGCCCGAACGGCAGGTGCGCCACGACGCGCGACGTCAACAGCGCACCCACCACCATCCCCGCGCCGTACATCGCCAGCGTGAAGCCCACCGCCTGCGCGCCGAGCCCGAGCACCCGCACCGCATACGGCACATAGCCGGCCTGCAGCACGAACCACGAGATGTTGAAGACCGCGCCGGTGATCGCCATCGGCCGCAGCAACTCGTGTTGCCAGACGAAGCGGGCGCCGTCCTTCACTTCGAGCAAGGGATGGCGCGGCGCGGCGGGTGAACGTGGCGCTTCGGTCAGTCGCAGCAGCAACGCCACGGCCGCGACGGACAGCACCGCCGCCAGCACGAAGGCGGCCGATGCACCGGCCCATGCAACCAGCGCACCGGCGAGCGCGGGACCCGCGGTAAAGGCTGCGCTGCGTGCGAGCTCGAGCCTTCCATTGGCCAATGCCAGCGCCTCGCGGGGCACGAGCGCGGGCACCAGGGCCGGCGCCGCCACGCTGAAACCCACGGTGCCCACGGCCCCGAGAAACCCGAGCACCGCCAGCCACGCGACGCTGAGCTTCGACGCGAACACCATCGCAAGGAGCACCAGCAGGGACGCCGCCCGCAAGCCCTCGGCCCACACCATCAGCCGCTGGCGCGACATGCGATCGGCCAGCAGTCCGAGCGGCATCGAGACCAGGAGGAAGGGCAAGGTCTGAATCGCCGCGAGAAAGCCGATTTCGCCCGGACCGGCGCCGAGCATCAGCACCGCGACCAATGGGACGGCGGCCAGGCTCAGTTGTTCGGCGGACTGGGCCGCGAGGTTGGACCACGCAAGGTTCTGGAAGGAGCGGGGAAGGGCGGAAGGCATGCGATGAGGCTCGGATGGAAACCCACATCCTGCGTGCGCGCCTCATCCGGCGCTGGCCGTTTACGGACCTGCGAGCAGCGTGTCAGCGCGAGGCCTTCGGCTTCGCTTCGGGGGCGATCGCCGCCATCACGAAGTCGATGAAGGCCCGCACCTTCGCCGCCGGCAGGTGGCGCGACGGGTACAGCGCGTAGAGCGGAAAGCGCTCGTCGGGCCAATCGGGAAACAGGTCGACGAACTCGCCGCTGTCGAGCTGTGCCTGGATGCCCACCGCCTTGATTTGCGCGATGCCGACACCGGCGAGCGCGGTGGCGAGGA
This sequence comes from Variovorax sp. RKNM96, assembly GCF_017161115.1. Lineage (GTDB taxonomy): Bacteria > Pseudomonadota > Gammaproteobacteria > Burkholderiales > Burkholderiaceae_C > Variovorax. The sequence goes on from NZ_CP046508.1 coordinate 3,480,973, forward strand.
TGGTGCCCGCATCGGTCAGCAGCAGCCGGCCGGTGGTGGGCACCTTCAGGTGCTTGCGGCCGCGCTGGAACTCCCACGCATAGGGCTGCCCCGTGACCGGGTTGCGCACCTGCAGGCACATGTGGTCGGCGAGATCCGCCGGTTTCGCGGGGCGCCCATGCCGCTTCAGGTAGGCTGGTGTCGCGACGGTCACGATGCGTGTGTCCATGAGCTTGCGCGCCACCAGCGACGACGACGGCGGTTCCCCGAAGCGCACTGCGATGTCGAAGCCTTCGGCCACCAGGTCGCCGAGCTGGTCGCGCGCGACGAGGTCGAGCGAGAGCTCGGGGTATTGGTCCAGAAAGCGCGGGAGGTGCGGCGCGAGGAGAAGGCGCGATGTGAAGGCGTCGGTGTTGACGCGCAATCGCCCGCGCACCGCGCCGGAGGAGCCCGCCGCGATGGTCACCGCGTCCTCGATGCCCAGCACCAGCGGATTGACGTTGGCATAGAGCAACCGACCTTCGTCCGTGAGGTTGAGCGAGCGCGTCGTGCGGTCGAACAGGCGCACGCCAATGCGTGCCTCCAGCCGTGCGATGGCGCGGCTGACGCCCGAGGGTGTGAGGCCGAGCGCATTGGCCGCGCTCGCGAAGCTGCCGCCTTCGACGACAGCGGCGAGCACGCCCACATTGGAGAGGAGTCGTCCGTCGAGTGCCATTTTTCCAATTCGTGATCAGGTGTCATGAATGATATGCCTCTGGGTCGCTTTACTCAAAGACGCCGGATTCCTACATTCCTTCCATCGCAATCGATTCACTGGAAGAAAGAAGGAAAGTCTCATGTACGCAATCACCGGTATCACAGGCAAGGTCGGCGGCACGGTCGCGCGCACCTTGCTGGCACAAGGCCAGCCCGTTCGGGCAGTCGTTCGCGACGCGGCCAAGGGCAAGGTCTGGTCCGACCTGGGCTGCGAAGTCGCCATCGCCGACATGAACGATGCAGAAGCCCTGGCACGCGCATTCGCGGGTGCTCGGGGCGTGTTCGTCCTGCCGCCGCCGAACTTCGATCCCCTGCCGGGATTCCCGGAGGCGAAGGCGGTCATCGCCGCCGTGCGCCAGGCGCTCGCCCAGGCGCAGCCGGGCCGCGTGATCTGCCTCTCGACCGTCGGCGCGCAGGCCGCGCAGCCGAACCTGTTGAGCCAGCGCAGCCTGATGGAAGAAGCGCTGGCCACGCTGCCGTTGCCGGTCAGCTTTCTGCGGCCCGCATGGTTTCTCGAGAACCTGGCCTGGGACATCGCGCCGGCGCGTGAGCAGGGCGTTCTCTCCAGCTTCCTGCAGCCGCTCGACAGGGCGGTGCCGATGGTCGCCACGGCCGACGTGGGGCGGGTGGCGGCGGAGCTGCTGGTGCAGGACGGCGCCGTCGAACGCATCGTCGAACTCGAAGGCCCCGAACGTGTGAGCCAGCACGCGATTGCCGCGGCGTTGGCCCAGGTGCTGGGCCGCCCGGTTCAGGCCGAAGCGGTGCCGCGCGAAACCTGGGGTTCGCTTTTTCGTGCGCAGGGAATGAAGGACCCGGTGCCGCGGATCCAGATGCTCGATGGCTTCAACGAGGGTTGGATCACCTTCGAGGGCAGCGATGCAAGCGTGCGCAAGGGCAGGGTCGGTCTCGTCGAGGTCATCCGTTCGTTGGCGGACTGAGCGACGGCGGCAGCATCTCCTCGAACCACGCCGCCACGTGCCGGGCTTCCGGCACGGCGTCCGGTGCGAGGCCGTAGTAGTAGCGCTCCAGCGTCATGCGCAGCGCGGGCAGCGGCGATTGCAGCCGGCCCGAGGCCAGGTCGTGCGCCACGAGCGAGGTCGGCGCGAGCGCGATGCCCAGCCCGTCGACTGCGGCTTGCAGCACGAAGTGCAGGTGGTCGAACTGCAGGCGGCTCGCTGGCCGGGCCCGCGGTGCGCCGACCTGCTTTTTCCAGGCGTCCCAGTCGTCCTTGCGCGTCTTGGCCGAGAGTTGCACATGCGAGGCCAGTGCACGCAGGTCGGCCAGCGGATGCGTCTTGAACAAGGCAGGCGCGCCGACCACCAGCACTTCGTCTTCGAGAAAGGGATGCACCTCGATGGAAGAGGGCCAGCCTTCGAGCCCGCGGCGCACCGCGATGTCGAAGCTGTCGGTGGCCTGCTCCGGCATCACCGTGCTCGTGACGACCTGCGGCTCGATGTCGGGATGCCGCTCGACGAACGATGGCAGCCGCGGAATCAGCCAGCGCACGGCGAACGACGGCCGCACGTTGATCCGCACTGCGCGGGCCGGGCCTTGCGCCTGCAGCGCCTGGGCGGCCGCGTTGATCTGCGCCAGCGCCGGCCCGGTTTCCGCGAAAAACTGCTGGCCTTCCGCCGTCAATGCCACCTGGCGGATGCGGCGCTCGAACAGCGCGACGCCCAGGCATTCCTCGAGGCTCTTGATCTGCCGGCTCACCGCACCGTGCGTGACATGAAGCTCCTGCGCCGCGCGCGTGAAACTCAGGTGGCGGGCCGCCGCGACGAAGGCGCGCACGGCGTTGAGGGGCGGTTCTCGAAGCGGCATGCGTGCGATTTTCTCACGCATGAGGGGCGTTAATCTCGTTTGTCAGCCCGCGTTGCCGCGGCGCACCATGCGGTCTCGATGTCTTCCACGCCCCTCACACCTGCCCCCACCTCCACGGCCAGCGCCACCGACCTGAATTCCCGCCACGCAGCCATCGCGCTCGGGCTTTCGCTGCCGGCCGACGTCGTTCTCTACCTCTTGCTGCCGATGTATGCCGACCAGTTCGGCGTGACGCTGGCCGAAGCCGGCATGCTGCTTGCCGCCAACCGGCTGGTGCGCATCGCCGGCTACCGCTGGGTGGCGCGCTTCTATGCGCGCAACGGCGACCGGCCGACCTGCACCATCGCCGTGGTGGCCGCCGCGGTCTGCGGCGTGGGCTACGCCACGCTCTCGGGTTTCTGGGCGCTGTTGCCGCTGCGGCTGATGTGGGGGCTGTGCTTTGCGGCGCTCAATCTCTCCACCCAGGCGCTGGCCACCGCCGATCCCGTCGGCGCCGCCCGTCGCAATGGCCGCTCGCGCGCTTTCATCGCCATGGGGCCGGTGCTGGCGCTGCCGCTGGGCGCGTTGATGGCGCACTGGGTCGGGCCGCGCGCGATCTTCGGCATCCTCGCGGTGTTCTCGCTGCTGGCGGTGTTCGCGGCCCGGCGGCTGCCCTCGGCGCCGCATCGCACCGAGAAGCCCAAGCGGCGCTTCCAGTGGCCCAACAGCCTCGACGGCTGGTCGTTCATGGAAGGGCTGGCGCTCGACGGGCTCTTCATCGTCGGCTTGTCGTACCTCGGCAAGGACCTGCTGCCGGGCGGCGCGGTGATCGTGGCCGGCCTTCTGATGGCGCTGCGCTACCTCGCGGAGATTTTCCTGAGCCCGGTCGGCGGGCACCTGGCGGACCGTTTCGGCGCGGAGCGGCTGCTGGTGAGCCTTTCGCTCGTGACGGCCGTGGCGCTCGTGGGCTTCGGCCTCGGCTGGCTCTGGAGCTGCGCGGCGCTGATCGTGGTGCTGCGCGCCTTGCAGCTGCCCTTGCTGTCGCCCATCGTGGCGCGCCGCACGCCGGGGCCCGAGCGCGTGCAGGCGCTGGCCGCGCGTTCGGTGTGGCGCGACATCGGCGCCGGCGCCGGTCCACTCATCGCGGGGCTGCTGCTGCCGGTCGCATCGCCGCCGTGGCTCTACGGCATTGCCGCATTGCTGCTGGCCATCATGGCGCTGGCCTGCGGGCGAAATCCATCGCCACAATCGACATCACCCCACGCCCAGGAGCGAACGTCATGACCACCTCCCACGCCATTGAAACCGTCGAGCAGCTCGAAGCCCTGTTCGGCCAGCCGGGCGAGGCTTCGCTCAAGAAGGAAGTGCCGTACCTGCATCCGGCCTACCAGGCGCTGATTGCTGCTTCTCCCTTCGCGGTGCTCGCCACCACCGGCCCCGGCGGCCTGGACGCCTCGCCGCGCGGCGACCCGCCTGGCTTCGTCGTGGTGCAGGACGAGAAGACGCTGCTGCTGCCCGAGCGCCGCGGCAACAACCGCATCGACAGCCTGCGCAACATCGTGATCGACCCGCGCGTGGCCTTGCTGTTCCTGATTCCCGGTGTCGGCGAAACGCTGCGCGTGAACGGACGCGCGCGCATCACCGTCGCGCCGGATGTCCTGTCGCGCTTCGCGATGGAGGGCAAGCTCCCGCAATGCGCGATCGAGGTGCAGGTGGAGACGGTGTACTTCCAGTGCGCCCGCGCGATCCAGCGCTCGAAGCTCTGGGCGCCGGTGGCCGCGGATGCGAAGCGCGAAGTGCCGACGGCCGGAGCCATTCTTTCCGCGCTGACCAATGCGGCGTTCGACGGGGCGACCTACGACCGCGAGCTGCCGGCAAGGCAGCAGTCGACCTTGTACTGATTGAAAGAGCATGGATAACCACATCGCTTTTCGCACCGCGGCGCTGGCTGATCTTCCCGCCATCGTCGAACTGCTGGCGAACGACGAACTGGGGCGCCGCCGCGAAGTGACCGGGCCGGTGCTGGACGCGCGATACCTCGCTGCGTTCCACGCCATCGAGGCCGATCCGAATCAGCAGCTCGTGGTGGCCGTGGACGAGGCGGGCACTGTCGTCGGCACCTTGCAGTTGTCATTCATACCGGGCATCGCCCGGACCGGCGCATGGCGAGGGCAGATCGAGGCGGTCCGCATTGCGGAGGCGTTGCGCGGTTCGGGCGCAGGCCAGCAGATGTTCGAGTGGGCCATTGCGCAGTGCAGGGCGCGCGGCTGCACGCTGGTGCAGCTGACCACGGACAAGGGGCGTCCGGACGCGCACCGGTTCTACGAAAAGCTCGGCTTCGTTGCGAGCCACGACGGCTACAAGCTCGGCCTTTGAGTGCGTCCGAAAGTCTGCTTTTGGAGGGCTGAACAGGCCATTGTGTTTCGAATGTTCAGCAAGATGTCACGCAAAGCAACCGCCAGTGGCGGCGGGGCCATCCAGGGGGAGTCGGCAGTGTAGACTGCCAGGTTTTTCCATCTGGCGGTAATGGTGCAAGTGTCAAGGCGCACAGGCTTCACCGGCTCGGCGCTGATTCGCTTGCTCGCTCGACTGACCGACATCGAAGTCCCCGAGCCCAAACAGGCTTTTGCGGATCGATTGAGTCAATGGCTCGGCTGGACCGATGCCATCTCCCTTTCTGCAGCGTTGAACGGCGGCCTGGCGGCTGCGTCTTCTGGCGCGCGCGCGGCCGGCAACCCCGAAGCACGCGAATGCGAGCGTGTGCGGACCGCGATGGCCAACGCCATTGCGGAAGACATGCACAGCGTTTCCCGGGACAGCACGACCGACTTCGCGGCCTACCGCCGGCGCTACCACGCCAGGCAGCAGGCCATGGAGACGAGCATCGGCCCCTTGCGCGGCCGCCTGCGCTCGACGCTGGCGACGCGCTCGCCCGACATGGCGCGGCTGGCGGCGGTGGACGTGGTCATGGAGCAGGTGTTGAGCGCGCAGGAGCATCGGCTGCTGGCGAGCATCCCGTCGACGCTCGAGAAGCATTTCAAGCGCCTGGGCCGGGCCGATGCCAGTGCCGACGCCGACAGCGAGGCCGAGCCCGGCGTGTGGCTGGCCGTGTTCCGCAAGGACATGCACGACGTGCTGCTCGCCGAGATGGACGTCCGATTTCAACCGGTCGAAGGGCTGCTCGAAGCCCTTCGCGCGAGCTAACCAGAGTTTCATGACCCAACTTCTTCATCGCATCGTCTTCATCGTCGGCCTGGCCGCGGTCTGCTGGGTCGGCATCGGGTACATCGGCTCGAACCCGCTGGCGCTGGCGATCACCGTGCTCATCGGTGCGTTCTATGTGGTGGGCGCGCTGGAGTTGCACCGCTTCGGGCAGGCAACGACCACGCTGACAAGCGCCGTGACGGAAATGACCGGGCCGCCGGCCAGCCTGGGCGAATGGCTCGACAAGCTGCATCCGTCGCTGCGCAATGCGGTGCGACTGCGTGTCGAAGGCGAACGTGTCGGCTTGCCCGGCCCGAGCCTCACGCCGTACCTCGCGGGCCTCCTGGTGCTGCTGGGCATGCTGGGCACCTTCCTCGGCATGGTGGTCACGCTGAACGGCACGGGCACGGCGCTGGAGAGCGCATCGGACCTGCAGGCCATGCGCGCCTCGCTGGCCGCGCCGGTCAAGGGACTGGGCGTGGCCTTCGGCACCTCGCTCGCGGGCGTGGCAACCTCGGCAACGCTCGGTCTTCTATCGGCGCTGGCCCGGCGCGACCGGATGCAGACCGGGCAACTGCTCGACACGCGGATCGCCACCAGCCTGCGCGTCTTCTCGCAGGCCCATCAGCGCGAGGAGTCCTTCAAGCTGCTGCAGCGCCAGGGCGAGGCGATGCCCGCGCTGGTCGACCGGCTGCAACTCATGATGGCGACGATGGAGCGCCAGAGCCAGGCCTTGAACGAGCGGCTGATCTCCAGCCAGGACAGCTTCCATGGCAAGGCCGAGGCCGTGTACGCGGGCCTGGCTTCTTCCGTCGGCCAGTCGCTGAAGGAAGGCCTCGCCGACAGCGCCCGCATCGCCGGCGCGACGATCCAGCCGGTGGTCGAAGCCACGATGGCCGGCATTGCGCGCGAGACGGCCTCGCTGCACGCCACCGTCGAGCAAAGCGTGCAGCGGCAGCTCGATGGGCTCTCGACCCGCTTCGAGGCCAACACCACCACCGTGGCGGACATCTGGAAGACCGCGCTCGCCGGGCAGCAACGCACGAACGAGGCGCAAGCCAAGGACCTGCGCGCCACGCTCGACCAGTTCACGCAGACCTTCGAGCAGCGCTCGGCTTCGCTGGTGGACGGCGTCTCCGCCCGCCTCGAAACCACGGTCGAGCGCGTGTCCGACAACTGGCGCAGCGCGCTCGCCCAACATGAGCGCGCGAGCGAAACCCTCTCGGGCGACACGCAACGCGCGCTGACCGCTGCCGCAGCCACTTTCGAACAGCACTCGGCTTCGCTGCTGAACACGGTGGGCCAGGCGCACACCGACCTGCAGGCCGAGATGGCTTCACGCGACCAGCAGCGCCTGGCCACCTGGACCCAGGCGCTCGAAGCGATGGCCGTGTCGCTGCAACAGGAATGGCAGCAGGCAGGCGCGCGCAGCGAGACCCAGCAGCAGGAAATCTGCAAGACGCTGGCACAGACCGCCAGCGACATTTCCGCGCAGAGCGAAGCCCACGCCAAGAGCACCATCGCCGAGATCGGCCAGCTCATGCAGGCGGCCTCCGAGGCGCCGCGCGCAGCGGCCGAAGTGATCGCCGAGCTGCGCCAGAAGCTCTCGGACAGCATGGCGCGCGACAACGCGATGCTCGACGAGCGCAGCCGCATCCTCGGCACGCTGGAGACGCTGCTCGATGCGGTGAACCATGCCTCCACCGAGCAGCGCAGCGCCATCGATGCGCTCGTGGCCACCTCGGCGGACCTGCTGGACCGCGTCGGCACGCGCTTCAACGACAAGGTCGATGCCGAAACCGGAAAGATGGCCGACGTCGCCGCGCAGATCACCGGCAGCGCCGTCGAGGTGGCAAGCTTGGGCGAGGCCTTCGGCTTCGCGGTGAAGCTCTTCACCGAATCGAACGACAAGATGAGCGCGCACCTGCAGCGCATCGAAGGCGCGCTCGGCAAGTCCATCGCGCGCAGCGACGAGCAACTGGCGTACTACGTGGCGCAGGCCCGCGAGGTCATCGACCTGAGCATCATGTCGCAGAAGCAGATCGTCGAAGACCTGCAGCAACTCGCGGTTCAGCGAGCCACCGCGGGCAGCGAAGCGTGATGACCGAGGACCTCGACGCCGGCACCGAGGCATCGGTCCCGGTATGGGCCGTCTTCGGCGACCTGATGTCGGGCCTGCTGGGCGCCTTCGTGCTGATCCTGGTGTGCGTGATCGGCATGCAGCTCGAGCTCGCGACCAAGCTCGAAGCCGAGGTCAAGCAGCGCAGGGTCGAGGCCGAGCGGCTGCAGACGCTAGAGCAGGCGCTGGCCGGCCCGCTCGCGGCGGGCCGCGTGACGCTGAACAACGGGCGCATCGGCATCAGCGGCAGCGTGCTGTTCGCGCTGAACTCCGCGGAGCTGCAGCCCGAAGGCCGGCAACTGCTCAAGAGCCTGGCCGCGCCGCTCACGGCCTACCTCCAGGCCCGCGACGAGATCCTGATGGTGAGCGGCTTCACCGACGACCGGCAGGTGCGCGGCGGCAACCGCCAGTTCGCGGACAACTGGGAACTCTCGGCCCAGCGCGCGCTGACGGTGACCCGCACGCTGATCGAGGAGGGCATTCCGTCGTCCGCGATCTTTGCCGCGGCGTTCGGCGCCGAGCAGGCGGTGGCATCGAATGCCGATGCCGATGGGCGGTCCAGGAACCGGCGCGTGGAGATGGCGCCCACGCCGAAGCGCTCGGACGCAAAGACGAAGCCTCGTGAGTAGCGACGAAGCCAACGGAATGGATGCAACGCTCGACGCATGGCGCGAGCGCGGGGCGCACCGCCTCGATCCGGTCCGCTTTCATTTCATCGAAACATTGGCCAAGCGCGCGGCAGACCACGGCGGGGAGGCGCGGCGCATCCTGGACGAGAAAGTTGCGGCGCTGCTTGCAGCCTACGGCGAGGATCTCGAAAAGGTTCCGGATACGGAAGTCGCCGCAGTCGAACAACCTCCGCGCGGGCCTCTCGCAGAACTGACCGGCCACCTCGCACAGCACGCATCGTCCGGGCGGATGGACCCGGTGACCAACGAGCTGAAGGTGCTCCCGTTTTTCCGGAGCACATGGTCGAAGCTCAGCGCCGAACGGCGGCTCACGCAATCGCTCGCGAAGCTGCCGCAGAACGCCGGCCCACTCAACTCGCACAACCTCGTGCACCAATCGCTCACGCTGATGCGCGAGCTGTCGCCGGAATACCTCAACCGGTTCGTGTCGTATGTGGATGCGTTGCTGTGGGTCGATCAGGCGAACGCGCCGGCCGGCAACGATGCGCCGCGCGCCGAGGGCGGCAAGAAGGCTGCGCGCAGCAAATCCGGCTGAGTCGCGGACGGCAGGGGGCGGGTCAGCCCCGGTGCCTCTGGCGCCATCGCGACCCGAACAGGCAAACCGTGGCCGCAAGGAGCAGCGCTGCGGCAGCCACTTCCGACAGGATCGTGATGTTCGCGACAGGGCTGTGCAATTCCATGGGGGCCAAGGTGTAGTGCGCGAGCCCGTCGAAGCCAAGCGCGGCATAGATGGCGACAAGGAGCAGGCCCGTCATGACGAACTTCCTGCGAATCAGCAGGAACCCAAGCACCCCCACCGACGTGATGCCCACCCAGGCTGCATAGACCTTCGCGCTGGTGAGCGAGGCCGGAAGATTCGGGTATTCGCAGATGAACTCCGCGTTGTGGCTGAAGTGCCCGAGGCTGGTCAGGAAGTACGCCGCGGCCAGGACGATGAGCAGCTTGGGGAGACCGGAGAGGCGATGGGTTGGATTCATTCAGGAAGCCCTACTTCTTTCGCGTGACCGGCACATTCACGTTCCACTTTTGCGGAGTGCCCACGGTCCGAGCGCAGCTGACCATGACGTTGCGTCCCGTCAACCCGTAGCTATGGGGCGTCCATTTCGTTTCGAGCGGAACACTGCACCTCGGGACCAGAATTTTCAGATTCGGGTCGAGCGCCTCCCATCCACTGCGAGTGGCTGCGTTCTCCTTCGCGACAAAGCTGCGGGCCTCCTCCCGTATCTCGAAGAGGCCGTGCATCTTGGCGGTGGAGCGATCGGTTTCGATGCTCCACGCAGCGAAGCAAGGCGCCGATGCAAAGAGCAGGAGGAGGGGCAGGACTGTGCGGCGGGTCATGGCATCCGGGATGATGCGCTCAGGCCGGCCCCGCCGACGCCTGCTCGGCCCGCGCATCGTGCCCGATGACCAGCACCAGCACGAACCCCAGCGCCGCAAGCAGCGCCAGGAAAAGCACGGCGTAGAAATCGTTCCCCATGCGGTCCTTCAGCGCACCGAAGATCGTCGGGCCGATGTAACCGCCGAGGTTGCCGATGGAGTTGATCCACGCGATGCCGGCCGCGGCCGCGGTGCCGCTCAGGATGGCGGTGGGCAGCGTCCAGAACATCGGCAGTGCGCTGAAGATGCCGAACGCAGCGAGCGTCACGGCCGCCATCTTGGGCACCGGTGCGCTGGTTTCCGCAGCTGCAACGAGGCCCACGAAGATGCAGGCCAGCGGAATCAGCAGAAACCACTTGCGCTCCTTCTTCGCATCGGAGGCGCGGGTCCAGAACACCATCGCGATGGCGCCGATCAAATACGGAAAGGCGTTGATGAAGCCGATCTCCACATTGCCGAGACCGCCGAAGCCCTTGATGATCTGCGGCAGGAAAAAGCTCAGGCCGTACAGCGGCACGGTGATGCCCATGTAGACGAAACCGAGGCCGATCACGCGCGGATTCAGCAGCGCCTGTTTCCATGAGATGGTGTGCAGCGCCTCACGGTTGCGGCGCTCGCCGTCGAGCGTGTTCTGCAGCCAGTCGCGCTCTTCGCCCGAGAGCCACTTCGCATCCTTCGGGCCGTCGGGCAGGTAGAACAGGATGAAGAAGGTCAGGATCAGCGAGGGAATCGCCTCAAGGATGAAGAGCCACTGCCAGCCGTGCATGCCGCCCACGCCGTCCATGTTGAGGATGTAGCCCGAGATGGGCGAGCCGATCACCGTGGAGATCGGGATCGCGAACATGAACCAGCCCACGATGCGCGCGCGGTAGGCCGCCGGAAACCACAGCGTGATGTAGAAGATCACGCCCGGGAAGAAGCCGGCCTCGGCAATGCCGAGCAGGAAGCGCACGACGTTGAAGCTGGTCGACCCGCCCACCCAGGCCTGGGCCGCGGAAAGAATGCCCCAGCTGAACATGATGCGGGCGATCCAGCGGCGCGCGCCGAAGCGCTCCAGCGCCATGTTGCTCGGGACCTCGAAGAGGAAATACGCGAGGAAGAAAATGCCGGCCGCGTTGCCGAACACGGTGGAGGTGAAGTCCAGATCCTTCGACATCGAAGAGCCCGCGAAGCCGAGGTTCACGCGGTCGAGGTAGGCGATGAAGTAGCTGATCATCAGCAGCGGCAAGAGCCGCCAGCTGATCTTCGAGATGGTTCTTTGCTCGATGGGGTTCACGGTATGCATGTCTCCTGTTATGTGAAGGTTTTTGTGGAGCCTGTCCGGTGACAGGTGAGGGGTAAATGCTCAAGACGCTGGATCTTCTTCCTTTTGCTGTGCCCTCATGATCTGGTGGCGTTGCCAGTAGCGGCCGACGGCGTCCCTGAAGTTGTCCTTCTGCTTGCCCAGGCCCGCCACCTTGACCTTGGTGGTGCGCGCGCCCAGCATGCCCTTGTCGTGGTGCGTCACGATCAGCGTGTCGCCGAAGCTTCCGTCCTTGTAGGTGAGGCCCTTCACCTCGTCCCACGCGATCGTCGAGCCACCGTCCGCGCTCGGATGCAGGCCGGTGTAGTCGACCCCGATGCGCTCGCCGCCCTTCAGGGCGAACTCGAGCGGCGGAAAGTGGCGCAGCACCACGATGCGCTCTTCTTCATTGGCGGGTTCGTAGCGGTAAGCGAGGCTCAGTTCGTGGTTCTGGACGAAACGCTGCTCGTACTCGCTCCACAGGCGCTGCTCGATCGCGGGCGCCGTCTCGATCTCGTCGGCCCAGGTGGCCTGCGGTGCGGTCGCGACGATGGCGCCGTACACGCTCTCGGGCACATGGTGGTCGACGTTGCGCATGCGTTCGAGCAATGGCGGATGGCTGTCGTAGGGATGGGGCACGTCGGCGGTCTTCATCGTCTCGATGAACGCCTCGGAACTCGCGTAGGGCGGCAGCCCGTCGGCCACGAAGCGGGCAATGCCCAGTGCGCCGTCGTGCTGGCGGTTCTGCGCGAAGAGCTTCTGCTCGACGTCGTTGCGGTAGCTCGCATAGGCCGAGATCTTGATCAGCGATTGCACGATGGCACTCGGCGCCGTGAGGCCTGCCGATACGCGGTCGGCCTTGTACTCGCGCTCGCGGCTGTCGCGTGCCAGGGCGAACTCGAAGATCATGCGGTACAGGCGCAACAGGTAGTGCGCCACGATGGTGAGGCCGCCGCTGCGCATCTTCCAGGTGTATTGGTCGAACTGCCGCAGCTTCGGGCCGAGCGCCGCGCTGCTGCGGGTGTCGCCGCCGCCCAGGTGGGCGAGCTCGTGGGCCAGCACCGCATCGGCTTCGGACTGGTCGAGCACGCGCAGGAGCGGAATGCTCACGAACAGCGTGCGGCCGTTCAAGGTGCGGCCGCCGACCTCGATGGGTGCTTCGGTGACGAAGAAGTTGGTGTCGATGCCGGCCACGATCTGGTCGGGCGGCGCCGTCTTCACGCGGCCCGCGAGCTGGCGGATGCGCTCCCACAGGCGCGGTGCATCGGCCTGGGCGATGAGTTCGCCGTCGATCGCGTTGACCGAAGGCAGCTTCTTGAACAGCGTGTACACCGCATAGAACACGGCCGCCGCGGCCGCGATGCCGGCAATGGCGATCAGCTTGACGTAGTAGCTGTGCCAGAAGAAGGCGGTGAGCCAGAACGAGAGCCACACCAGCATCGCACTCTGCAGCACGACCTCGACAGCACTCGACACCGTCATGAGCCGCCAGCCCGCGACGAAGCTCGCATAGCGCAGCCCGCGGTTGGCGAAGGCCAGCGCGCCGAGCACAAGGGCTGCCGCGAGCAGCGCCGCGCCGAGCGCCAGCGTCCAGATGGCGGCGCGGTCGGCCCAGTGGAACTGCCACTGCATCGAGTAGGGACTGCACACCTTGTCGTGGAAATTCTTGTCTTCCGGCGCGGTGGCGTCGCAGGCCTTGGAGAGCGGGTGGCTGCGATAGAACGCGGTGGCCTCTGCCTTGTCGGTGGCGTTCAGGCGTGCATCGGCGTTGATGCGCTTCTCGATCGACTGCAGGAACTCGGCGTCCTGCGAGCGCAGCGCGTATTCGGTGAAGACCAGCGTCGCCGCCGGTATGGCGAAGAGCGACACGAGGGTCAGAAGAAACACGCGAAGCAGATCGGCATGGATCGTGCGGGCGAAAGCCATGGATGACTCCTCCTGGAAAGCAAATGCTGTGAGTTGTTGTGGAAGCGGTCCGGGAAGCCGATAGCGTAGCCGCCGATCGCGTCACTGTGAAATCCGGTGGGACGTCAAGCGCGTGCGAGCGCCGACCAGCCGGCAAATAAGGTTATCGCTTTTGCATCGTTCCACGGCTCGGAGCGCAGGTATAGCCTTCGGCCTCACCTATGCCTCCAGTCTCTTCACCACCTCCTGTTTCTTCCTCCGGTTCGGGCCCGTCGCCGGTGGCGTGGATCGCCGGTGTCGGCGCGAGCGCCGGCCTGGGCGCTGCGCTCGCACGGCGCTTCGCGGCCGAGGGATTCCTCGTTGCATTGACCGGTCGCACCCAGGCGCAACTCGCCACGGTGGCCGCTGAAATCGAAGCTGCCGGCGGGCGCGCCCAGGTGTTCGCGGGTGACGTGGCGAGCGAGGCCGAGATCCACGGCATCGCGCAACGCGTGCAGGCGTTGGGCCCGCTGTCGGTGGCGATCTTCAATGCGGCGAGCGCAGTCCGTGCGCCGACGCTGGAGATCTCGGTCGACCAGTTCACGCAGGCCTGGCGCACCAGCGCGCTGGGCGGTTTCATCTTTGCGAAAGAGGCCTTGCAGGGCCTGCTGGCCAACGGCTTCGAGGCCACCGCGCCCAGGGCACGCGGCAGCCTGCTGTTCACCGGCGCCACCGCGGCGCTGCGCGGCAAGCCGCCGTTCGCTGCCTTCGCGGCGGCCAAGGCCAGCTTGCGGTCGCTGAGCCAGAGCCTGGCGCGCGAGTTCGGCCCGCAGGGCATTCACGTGGCACACGTGGTGATCGATGGCGGCATCGACGGCGAGCGCCTGCGCAGCAACGCACCCCAGCGCGTGGCGCAGGCAGGCGACGACGGCCTGTTGCAGCTGGACGCCATCGCAGAAAACTACTGGCAGCTGCATGTGCAGCACCGCAGCGCGTGGACGCAGGAACTCGACCTGCGCCCGTTCAAGGAACCCTTCTGAGGAGTCATGCCGCATGGGCACCGCATCGAATGACCACCTGGTGGCCGCCAATCTCCCTTTCGTCGAAGGCGAGGTGAATTACCTGAAGGCGGGGCAGGGCAGGCCGGTGAGCTATACCTTCGAGCCGCCGCCGGGCGTGCCCTGGGTGACCGGCGAGCTGGAGCCGCGCCGCGTGGCCATCCGCGATGGCCGCCCGCTCGTGGCGCTGCGCGAACTCTCGCTCGACCGCAGCGGCTTCACGCAGATCTCGCACCGCAGCGTGGTGGCCGACTTCTCGCACGACGGGGCGATCCGCGACATCTACTACCGCGAAGCCGAAGCGCTGCTGCGCGACGTGACGGGCGCCGAGAAGATCGTCGTCTTCGATCACACGTTGCGCGACAGCGCGCAGGGCTCGCGCCGCACGGCCGAGTTGCGCGAGCCGGTCCGGCGGGTGCACAACGACCAGACCTTCGTCTCCGCGCCGCGCCGCGTGCGCGACCACCTGCCGCCCGAAGAAGCGGAAGAGCGCCTGAAGCACCGCTTCGCCATCATCAACCTGTGGCGCCCGCTGGCCACGGTGGAGCGCCTGCCGCTCGCGCTGTGCGATGCGCGCTCCATTGCCTTCGAGGACATGGTGCCGAGCGACCTGGTCTACCCCGACAAGGTGGGCGAGACCTACTCCTTCACCTGGAACCCGAAGCACCAGTGGTACTGGTTCCCGAGGCTGCGGCCCGACGAGGCGCTGCTCCTGAAGATCTACGATTCGCGGGAGGACGGCACCGCGCGCTTCACCGCGCACACCGCGTTCGAAGACCCGACCGGCGCGCCTGAGGCGCCGCCGCGCCGCAGCATCGAGTTGCGCGCGCTGGTGTTCTGGCCGGCCGAATGACGCCATGAGCACAAGCAAGCAGCTGCGGCTGGGCGCCTTCATGCGCCCGGTCAGCATCCACACCGGTGCCTGGCGTTACCCCGGCGCATGGCGCGATGCCAACTTCAACTTCGCGCACCTGAAGCAGCTGGCACAAACGCTGGAGCGCGGCCGCTTCGACGCCTTCTTCATGGCCGACCACCTGGCCGTGCTCAACATGCCCATCGAGGCACTGCAGCGCAGCCACACGGTCACCTCGTTCGAGCCGTTCACGCTGCTGTCGGCGCTCGCGCAGCACACGAAGCACATCGGGCTGGTGGCGACCGCATCGACCACCTTCGACGAGCCCTTCCACATCGCGCGCCGCTTCGCCTCGCTCGACCACCTGAGCGAAGGCCGCGCGGGCTGGAACATCGTGACCACCTCCAACCCCGACGCGGCGCTGAACTTCGGCCGGGACGACCACATGGCACACGACGAGCGCTATGCCCGTGCCCGCGAGTTCTACGACGTGGTCACGGGCCTGTGGGACAGCTGGGCCGACGACGCCTTCGAGCGCGATGCCGACAGTGGCCGCTTCTTCGATCCCGCCAAGCTGCATGTGCTCGACCACAAGGGCAAGTACCTTTCGGTGCGCGGGCCGCTGCACATTGCGCGGCCGGTGCAGGGCTGGCCGCTGATCGTGCAGGCCGGCGCGTCGGAAGCAGGGCGGCAGCTCGCAGCCGAGACCGCGGAGGCCGTGTTCGCCGCGCCGGGCACGCTGGCCGCGGCGCGCAGCCTGTATGCGGACATCAAGGGCCGCATGCGCAGGATCGGGCGCGAGCCGGACCACCTCAAGATCCTGCCCGCCGCCTTCGTGGTGGTCGGCGACAGCGTCGACGAAGCCCGCGCCATCCGCGCGAGGCTCGACAGCCTGGTGCACTACGACAGCGCCATCGCCTCGCTCTCGATCCAGCTCGGCCACGACGCCTCGAAGTTCGACCCCGACGCACTTTTGCCCGATGTGCCCGAGACCAACGCGAGCCAGAGCAGCCGCGCCCGCGTGGTCGAGCTGGCCCGGAGTGAGAACCTCACGGTGCGCCAGCTGGCCCAGCGCCTCGGCGGCTACGGCGGGCTGGCCTTCGTGGGCACGGCGCAGACCATCGCCGACGAGATGCAGGAGTGGCTCGAGACCGAGGGCTCCGACGGCTTCAACGTGATGTTCCCTTGGCTGCCGGGCGGGCTCGACGCCTTCGTCGACAAGGTGGTGCCCGAGTTGCAGCGCCGGGGCATCTTCCGGCGCGAATACGAAGGTCGTACCCTGCGCGAGAACCTTGGTTTGCCTCGGCCTGCCAACCGATTCTTTTCCCCGAATTAGCACCCGGCGGGGCCTGCAGGCAACCGACCCCACGCGGGCGCCGATTGCCGGGCTTGGCGACAATCGGGTCAATGCGTTCTTCCCCTTTCTTCAAGATGGCCCTCCTGCTGGGCCTGCTTTCGGCCATCGGGCCCTTCGCCATCGACATGTACCTGCCCGCACTGCCCGCCATCGGGCAGAGCCTGCGCGCCGACATCGGCGCGGTGCAGATGAGCCTCACGGCGTTCTTCCTGTCGCTCGGCGCGGGCCAACTGCTCTATGGGCCGATATCCGACATGGTGGGGCGGAAGCCGCCGCTGTACGCCGGGCTGGTGCTCTTCGCATTGGCCAGCGTGGGCTGCGCATTGGCGACCGACATCCAGACGCTGATCGCGCTGCGCTTCATCCAGGGCCTGGGCGCCGCGGCCGGCATGGCGATTCCGCGCGCCGTGGTGCGGGACCTGCACACCGGCACTGATGCTGCGCGGCTGATGTCGCTGCTGATGCTGGTGTTCAGCGTGTCGCCGATCCTCGCGCCGCTTGCAGGCAGCGCGGTGATCGCCGTGGCGGGCTGGCGCGGCGTGTTCTGGGCCGTGACCATCGCGGCGGTGGCGGGCCTCGCGATGATGGTCAAGCTGCTCGAAGAAACCCGGCCCGCCTCCGAGCGCGTCGAGAGCAGCCTCGGCAGCGCGCTCTCGGCCTACTGGCTGCTGCTGCGCGACGGGCATTACCTCGGGCTGGTGTTCATCGGCAGCTTCGCGATGGCGGGCTTCTTCACCTACCTGGCCAATTCGTCGTTCGTGATGATCGACCACTACGGCTTCTCGCCTGCGCTCTACAGCGTGGCCTTCGGTGTGAACGCGGCCGCCTTCATCGGCGCCTCGCAGTTCACCGGCTCGCTCGGCGAGCGCTACGGGCTGGTCAACCTCGTGAAGTTCGGCGTGGTGTGCTGCGGCGCGGCGATGGTCGCGATGTTCATCTACTTCGCGATGGGCGGCGACAGCATCTGGGTGCTCATCGTCCTGTACTTCATCGCCTCGGGCTTCATGGGCCTGGTGATCCCGACCACCGGCGTGCT
The DNA here is from genome assembly GCF_017161115.1 of Variovorax sp. RKNM96. Classification (GTDB taxonomy): domain Bacteria; phylum Pseudomonadota; class Gammaproteobacteria; order Burkholderiales; family Burkholderiaceae_C; genus Variovorax. The sequence continues at coordinate 3,498,367 of NZ_CP046508.1, forward strand.
GGCGCTCGAAATGCACGGCGCCATCGCGGGCACCGCCTCGGCGCTGCTCGGCACGCTGCAGATGCTGACGGGCGCGCTGGCAATGGCGGTGGTGGGCTTCTTCACCGATGGCCGACCGCTGCCGATGGTCGCTGGCATGGCCGCAGGCGCCTTGATCGCGCTGGTGCTGACCTGGCTCACGCTGGGCGGCGTGCGCTCGGAACCCACACGAAGGACGCAGGAAGCGTGAGCTCGATACATCCAGGCGCCGCAATCGCGAGCGCCGAAGAAAACACCCTCAAGCCCATCGACGGCCTGGCCTCGCCGGAGCGCGGCTGGGCCATGCTGGTCATCATCCTCGGGCTGATCGTGGCGGTGCTGGACGGCACCATTGTCAACCTGGCGTTGCCGGGCATCGCGCGCGAGTTGCAGGCGAGTCCCTCGCAGGCGATCTGGGTGGTCAATGCGTACCAGATCGCCACGCTGGTCATGCTGCTGCCGCTGGCCTCGCTCGGCGACCTCGTGGGCTACCGGCGCGTGTACCTCGTGGGCATGGCGGTGTTCGCGCTGTCGTCGCTGGCCGCGACCTTCGCCAATTCGCTCGGCACGCTGATCGCGGCGCGCGCCTTCCAGGGGCTGGGCGCGGCGGGGATCATGAGCGTCAACGCGGCGCTGGTGCGGCTGGTGTACCCCTCGTCGCAACTGGGCAAGGGCATGGCGATCAACTCGCTGGTGGTCGCCACTTCGTCGGTGGCCGGGCCCTCGGTGGCGGCGGCGATTCTCTCGGTGGCCTCGTGGCCGTGGCTTTTTGCCATCAACGTGCCGCTGGGCATCGTGACCTTCGCGCTGGGCATGAAGGCGCTGCCGTTCAACCGCGTGGCGCCTGCCGCCGGGCTCAGGTTCTCGCCCGTTGACGTGACGCTCAACGTGCTGATGTTCTCGCTGGTGTTCCTGGGCGTCGACCGGCTGGGCGTGCGCGAAGGCGGCGTGGACGGCGGCGGCGGCCACTGGTCCGCCTGGGCCATCCTGCTGGCCGGGCTGGCGGTGGGCTTCGTCTACCTGCGGCGCCAGCGCACGCAGGCGGTGCCGCTTTTCCCCATCGACCTGCTGCGCATTCCGGTGTTCGCGCTGTCCATGGGCACCTCGGTGGCCGCGTTCTGCGCGCAGATGCTGGCCTACATCGCGCTGCCGTTCCTGCTGCTCGATGTGTACGGGCGCAGCCACATCGAAGCCGGGTTGCTCATCACCGCGTGGCCGTTGGCCATCGTGGTGATGGCGCCCATTGCGGGGAAGCTGATCGGCAAGTATCCGGACGGGCTGCTCGGCGGCATCGGCCTCGGCCTGCTGGCCACGGGCCTCGCGCTGCTGGCAGCGCTGCCGGCGCATCCGGGCAATGCCGACATCGCCTGGCGCATGGCGCTGTGCGGGCTGGGCTTCGGGCTCTTCCAGTCGCCCAACAACCACACCATCGTCAGTTCGCCGCCCGCGCACCGAAGCGGTGCAGCCAGCGGCATGCTGGGCACGGCCCGGCTCACCGGGCAGACGCTCGGCGCGGTGGTGCTGGCGGGAGTTTTCAGCGTCTGGAGCCCGCACGGCGGGCATGGCCCGGTGGTGGCGCTGGTGCTGGCCGCCTGTTGCGCGGCGGTGGCGGCAGTTTTCAGCAGTCTGCGATTGAAGACGACAAACCCGCACCACTGAATAGGGTAGGGTACGGCCCCATGAAGGAAGTACCTGACACCGTGGTCTGCCCGGGTTGCGACGCGGTCTATACCCGCACACCCCTGCAGCCGCGCGACGTGGCCCGCTGCCCGCGCTGCGGCACCGAGCTGGACAGGCACACCGGCTCGCAGCAGCAGCGCATCCTGCCGCTGACGGTGGCGAGCCTGATCATGTTCGCCATCGCCAACCTGTTTCCCATCGTCGAGATCGAGCTGCGCGGCCTGCGCAGCCAGACCACGCTGGCCGGGGCGGTGGTGGTGCTGGGGGGCGAGGGCATGTCGGTGGTGGCGCTGCTGGTGCTGGCCACGACCATTCTTTTTCCGCTGCTGCAACTGTGCATCCTGGCCTACCTGCTGATTCCGCTGCGCCGGGAGCACCGGCCGCTGGGCTTCGCGGTGCTGGTGCGCATGATGCAGTCGCTGCGCCCGTGGGGAATGATCGAGGTGTTCCTGCTCGGCGTGCTGGTGGCGATCGTCAAGCTTTCCAGCATGGCGACCGTGGTGCCGGGGCCCGCGCTCTGGGCCTTCATGGCGCTCACGGTCACGCTGACGGCGGTGCTGTCGTTCAACCCGGGGGCGTTCTGGGAGATGACCTTCCGCGCTGCCGGCGACGAAGAAAAAGAGGCTTCCGCATGAAGCTGTTTTCCTTCCGCAAGTCGCGCGAACCACAACCGGCCGTCGAAGAGGTCGCGCACGACCCCGACGCCCCGGTCGCCACCGCCGCCTCGCTCGGCCTCCTGGCTTGCCCGCACTGCGCGGCCGTCTGGCGTGGCGCCGAGGAGGGCGACGCCTGCGGCCGCTGCGGCACGCACCTGCACACGCGCAAGCCGCAGAGCCTCACGCGCACCTGGGCCTTCCTGATCGCGGCCTGCATCATGTACATCCCGGCCAACCTGCTGCCGGTGATGATCACGCGCACGCTGTTCGGCGCGCAGTACGACACCATCCTGAGCGGGGTGATCTATTTCTGGGTGTCGGGCGCCTACGGGCTGGCCGCCATCGTCTTCATCGCGAGCTTCCTGGTGCCGCTCTTCAAGCTGGCGGTGCTGTTCTTGCTTGTGGTGACGGCCCAGCGCGGCAGCACCTGGCGCCAGCACGAGCGGGCGAAGCTCTATCACATCATCGAGATCATCGGCCGCTGGTCGATGCTCGATGTGTTCGTGGTGTCGCTCCTGACCGGGCTGGTGCAGATCCAGGGCTTTGCGGTCATCACCGCGGGCGTGGGCATCGCGGCCTTCGGCTCGGTGGTGGTGCTGACCATGCTGGCCTCGCTGAGCTTCGATCCGAAGCTCACCTGGGACAGCAAGGAAGCGCAGGCGGTGCAAGAGAGTTTCGAGAACAGGGAAGAACAAACAGCATGAGTGAAGAAGAACCGCAACCGCAGGACAAACCGGCGCCGTCCGCGCCGCCATTGCCCAAACCACAGGTCAAGCGCCGCCGCGAGTGGCTGCCCTCGCTGATCTGGCTGATCCCCATCGTGGCCGCGCTGGTCGGCGTGACCTTGGTGGCACGCATCCTCCTGGAGCGCGGCCCCGAGATCGTGCTCACCTTCAAGACCGCCGAGGGCCTGGAGGCCGGCAAGACCGCCGTGAAATACAAGGACGTGCAGATCGGCCTGGTGCAGAGCCTGCGCCTGGCGCGCGATCGCTCGCACGTGCGCGTGCTGGTGCAGCTCAACAAGGATGCCGAGAGCTTCACTTCCGACGATTCGCGCTTCTGGGTCGTGCGGCCGCGCCTCGACACCTCGGGCATCTCGGGCCTGGGCACCTTGCTGTCGGGCGCCTACATCGGCGCCGATGCCGGCGTGTCGAAGGAAACCGCGGGCGAATTCAAAGGCCTGGAGGCGCCGCCTATCGTCACGCGCGACGACTCGGGCCAGCAGTTCCTGCTGCGCGCCACCGACATCGGCTCGCTCGACGTGGGTTCGCCCGTGTACTTCCGCCGCATCAAGGTGGGGCAGGTGGCCGCGTACGAGCTCGACGGCGACGGCCGCGGCGTCACGCTGCGGGTGTTCGTCAACGCGCCCTACGACAAGTTCGTGGGCATCAACACCCGCTTCTGGCAGGCGAGCGGCATCGACGCGCAGCTGAGCGCGAGCGGCTTCACGCTGCGCACCCAGTCGCTCGCGACCATCCTGCTCGGCGGCATCGCCTTCCAGGCGCCCGACGATGCGATGGGCCCGCTGGCCAAGGAGAACACCGCCTTCATGCTGGCGCAGGACGAGACCACCGCGATGAAGGAGCCCGACGGCCCCTCGCAGACGCTGCTGATGTACTTCAACCAGTCGCTGCGCGGCCTCGTGCCTGGCGCGGCGGTCGATTTCCGCGGCGTGGTGATCGGCGAGGTCAAGTCGATCGGCGTGGAGTTCGACCGCGCCGAGCGCGAGTTCCGCATGCCGGTGCTGGTGCAGATCTACCCCGACCGCCTGCGCCGCCGCGAGACCGGGCAGCCGCAGGGCACCGAGTCGCGCGCCACGCAGCAGGAGCGCCTGCGCTTCCTGGCGGAGAAGGGCCTGCGCGCCCAGTTGCGCAACGGCAACCTGCTGACCGGCTCGGTGTACGTGGCGCTCGACTTCTTCCCGAAGGCGCCGCCCGCGAAGATCGACCTGGCGAAGAGCCCGATCGAGCTGCCCACCATCGCCAACAGCCTCGACGAGATCCAGTCGCAGGTGCAGGAAATCGCGAGCAAGCTCAACAAGGTGCCCTACGAGCAGATCGCGGCCGACCTGCGCACCACGCTGGCCACGCTCAACAAGACGCTCACCAGCGCCGAGCAGACCGTGACCCGCATCAACAACGACGTGACGCCCGAACTGGCCGCGGCCATGAAGGACGTGCGCAAGACCGTGAACACGGCCGAGCGCACGCTGGCCGACGATTCGCCGCTGCAACAGAACATGCGCCAGACGCTGCAGGAACTGACCCGCGCCGCCGGCTCGGTGCGCGTGCTGACCGACTACCTGGAGCGCCATCCCGAGTCGCTGCTGCGCGGCAAACCGGACGACAAGAAATGAAGAACGAGAACTTCGCATTCGGAAAAACCGCGCTGATCGTTGGCGCTGCCTTGATCGCGCTCGCCGGCTGCGCGAGCAAGCCCGACAGCTACTACACGCTCGCCAGCCCGGTCGCGGCTGCCGATGCGGCGCCTTCGACATTGGGCAGCCCCACGCCGCTCTATATCGAGCTCGCGCCGGTGGCGGTGCCCGAGCGCTTCGCACGGCCGCAGATGGTGGTGCGGCAGCCGGGCGGCAGCGTGCAGGTCGAGGTGCTCGAGCAGCACCGCTGGGCCTCGTCGTTCGAGAACGAGCTGCGCGATGCGCTGTCCAGCAACATCTCTTCGCGGCTGGGTGCGCTCGACGTGACCAAGGGCGGACGGCAGACCTCGCAACCGGTCTGGCGCATCGCGGTGCAGCTGCGGCAGTTCGATGCGGTCGATGGCGGACGCGTCGATGCGAGCTTCAGCTGGACGCTGCGCCGCTCCGACGAGGCGCGCACGGTGGTTTGCCAGCTGAATGTCGGCGAAGCGGTCGGCGGTGGCATGGACGCCGTGGCGCAAGGCGCCCAGCGGGTGACGGCAGCCACGGCCGCTGCCATTGCGCGCAGCGTGAGTGCGGCGCGTGCGAACCCGGCCGCCACGGCATGCGCGCTCTGACTCTTTTTCTTTCTCCCTCCCCCGCTGGGGGAGGGCAGGGGTGGGGGCACGACGGCGCTCATCGAGGCATGGCGTCCAGTTGGGAGATGCCCCCATCCCAACCTTCCCCCAAAGGGGGAAGGGGCAAGTCCCGAATCCAATAGATCGGAGACCCCATGGCACAGATCGGTAAGGCGCCCTGCGACGACAAGCTGATCCTGCATGGCGCCAGAGGAGAAGAAAGTGCCTGCCCCGAGGCCTCCAAACCCTGGGTGCTGGCCGCGGCCATCGTCGGATCGAGCATGGCCTTCATCGACGGCACGGTGGTCAACGTCGCGCTGCCGGCCATCCAGGCCGACCTGCACGCCACGGCCTTCCAGGCGCAGTGGGTGGTCGAGTCCTATGCCTTGCTGCTGGCGGCATTGCTGCTGGTGGGCGGCGCGCTCGGCGACCACTACGGCCGGCGCCGCATCTTCGCCATCGGCGTGGGCATCTTCGCGCTTTCCTCGGTGGCCTGCGGGTTGGCCGCCGACGTGCACCAGCTCATCGCCGCGCGCGCGGTGCAGGGCATCGGCGGGGCGCTGCTGGTGCCCGGCAGCCTGGCGCTCATCAGCGCGGCGTTTCCGGAGAAAGAGCGCGGCAAGGCCATCGGCACCTGGTCGGGCTTCAGCGGCATCACGGCCGCCGTGGGGCCGGTGCTGGGCGGCTTCCTGGTCGATCACGTCTCCTGGACCTGGGCCTTCTACATCAACGTGCCGATGGCGCTGCTGGTGCTGTGGATCACCTGGCGGCATGTGCCCGAGAGCCACGGCGCATCGGCCAGTGGCGGGCTCGATGTGTGGGGTGCGCTGCTCGCCACCGCCGGACTGGGCGGCGTGGTCTATGCCTTCATCGAGGCGCCCACGCAGGGCTGGAGTTCGCCGTACGTGCTCGCGGCGCTGGGCGTCGGCGTCGTGGGGAGCGCGGGCTTCATCGCGGTGGAGCGCAAGGCGCGCACGCCGATGCTGCCGCTGGGCCTGCTGCGCATCGGCAACTTCAGCGGCGCGAACCTGCTGACCTTGCTGCTCTATGCGGCGCTCGGCGGCGGGCTGTATTTCTTCCCGCTCAACATGATCCAGGTGCAGGGCTACTCGGCCACCGCGGCGGGTGCGGCGCTGCTGCCGTTCATCTTCATCATGTTCGCGCTCTCGGGTTGGGCCGGGCAACTGGTCGACCGTTTCGGGCCGCGCCTGCCGCTGGTCATCGGGCCGGCCATCGCGGCGGTGGGGTTCGTGCTGTTCGCGGTGCCGGGTGTCGGCGTCAGCTACTGGACCGGCTTTTTGCCCGCGGTCGTGGTGCTGGGTTTCGGCATGACGGTGACGGTCGCACCGCTCACCACCACCGTCATGAACGCGGTCGGACCTGATCTCGCGGGCGTGGCCTCGGGTGTGAACAACGCGGTGTCGCGCGCGGCGGCGGTGCTGGCGATCGCGGTGTTCGGCGCGGTCATGGCGTGGGCCTTCGATGCCGCGCTGGCCGATGACTTGCGCGAGATGGGCGCCTCGCCGCAGGTGTCCGCATTCCTCGAAGGCGAGCGCAGCAAGCTGGCCGGTGCGGTGATGCCGCCGGGTGTCGATTCGGCCACTGCGGCGTCCGTCAAACGCGCCGTGGCCGAGTCGTTCGTGGCGGGCTTTCGCTGGGTGATGCTGGTGAGCGCAGCGCTGGCCGTGCTGAGTGCGCTGAGCGCCTGGCTGATGATCGGAGGAGGACCCGCCGCGCAGCCGGCCGACGGAAAACGATAGACCAAGCACAAGTCGATGACAGTCCGACGTATAGGTCTGCTCAATGCGACACCGAAGATTTTTGAATTGGATCGATGGCAGGCGCCAGTGATTTACTCCGCCCGGAGTTGCAGAAGCCACGCGAGAAAAAGCGGGCAACACGGGATTCATCCAACGATCACGCGATGAGGAGACATCACATGAAGCCATCGATCCGCGCCGGCCTGGCGTGCCTGTTCACAGCGCTCGCGGGGCATGCCGCCGCAGCGTCGCTCGACGCGTTCGCGCTCTCGCCGAACGCCGCGATCTCGGGCTACAACGTCGAGAACCTGACGCAGTCCACGCCCGAGATGTGCGCCACCGCTTGCCTGTCCGCACCGCGGGCCACTTGGTGCGTTTCGTTCGATTTCCACAAGGCCAACCAGAGCTGCGACCTGAGTGACAAGCAGGCCGGAGACGTCGGCGGCCTGAAGACCGACTACCCCGGCAACCCGTACGACCACTACAGCCTCAAGCCCGATCCGCTGAAGGCGTTCACGCGCACGCCCGATGCGGCGATCAGCGGCCACAACACCGAGACCCTGCAGGCCGTGACGCCCGTGGACTGCGCCAACGCCTGCACCGACGCGAGCCGCGCCGCATGGTGCAAGTCCTTCGACTATCACAAGACCCCGCAGCGCTGCGACCTGAGCGACAAGCGCGCCAGCGACGTCGGTGGGCTGAAGACCGACTACCCAGGCAACCCCTACGACCACTATGCGTTGATCGCGGGCGAGGGCATTCCCAACCCGGTGCCCGGCAACAAGCACGTGCTGCTGATCGGCATCGACGGCCTGCGCGGCGACGCGATCCAGTGCCAGGGCTGCGTGCAGACGCCCGCGATGTCGGCACTGATCGCGGGAGGTGCCTTCCACGGCAACGTGCTGGCGGGCGGCACCAAGCAGGCGACCGTCAGCGGGCCCGGCTGGTCGTCGGTGTTCACCGGCTTCTGGGCCGACAAGCACGGCGTGACGTCGAACGACACCGGGCTGGTGATGAAGAAGACGCACGTGTTCGACCTCATCAAGCAGGCCTGGCCCACGGCCACGACGGCAGTGGTGGGCGACTGGTTCAACATCACCCACAACCTGCGTCCCGCGAAGACCGACTTCGTCGTCGCCAACGCGGCCAAGAATTCGCAGCAGGCCACCGATGCCGTGAAGGGCTGGCTCGGCTGGAAGAACCCGCCGACGGCCATCTTCTATTACCTGCACAACGTCGACATCCACGCGCCCAGCTACGACCCGCTGAACGCCAACTACCAGGGCAAGATCGCCGGCGAAGACCAGCAGATCGCGCAGGTGCTCGCCGCACTGACCGCACGGCCGAACTACGCGAACGAAGAGTGGCTGATCGTCGTGACCTCGGACCATGGCGGCACCGGCAGCAGCCATGGCGGGCAGACGGCGGCGGAGCGGGACACCTTGCTCATCCTGAACAACAACTACGCGAATCCGCTCAAGCCCAGCTATTGCCAGGGCAACCTGAGCGCGACCGCGATGCTGCAGGTGGACGGCGCGACACCGCACATCCTGGACTTCATGGGCCTGCCCAACGCCACCGAAGGGCATAAGCATCCGAGCTGCGGGCAGTAGTCAGCGGACACGCCCCGAACGGGCCTCAGGAGGCAGGCCACTCCAACAGAAGCGAGTCGAGTTCGGCCCACAGCGGATCGCATTGCCCCTTGCGAAAAGCAGCAGCCCTGAAGGTTGGATGCTCCCCCCGATAGGTGTCCCAAAGCTGCCGATGCCCATCGGCCACGCAGGCACGCACATTGGCAAGCCGGTCCGCCGCCTTGACCACGAGCGCGAGTTCCTCATCGCCCGTCACCTGCGCCATCGCCGCATAGGTCTTGGCCTTGCGCTCCTTGCGATTGGCGCCGGGCGCATCGGTCAATAGCGACACGCAGCGGGCCACGAGATCGCCGAAGCGCTCTTGCACGTCCGCCACCGTGGCATCAGTGTCTTCCACCACGTCGTGCAGATAGCCGACGACCCGCGCCTTCTCTCCATAGGGCTGGAGCAGGGCGACCACCGCGTCCAGATGGTGAACGTAGGGATGCGGGCCGTATTTCTGGTCGCCATGCATCTGGATGGCGTAGTCGCGTGCGGCTTCGGGTGTCGATGAGGTCATGAGGGCATCCGTTCCGTTGGTTTTTCCATTCTGCCTATGCGGCCGTCTGCTTTACCTCGTCTACGAAGGAAAACACCTATCGGAACCGCATTGCCGCCATTCTTGTGTATCGATACAGTAAATCGTTCCACCAAACGAGCCACACCGAACAACCGAATGGGCATCCGACCCACAGGAGACAACACCATGACCCCGATTTCACGCCGCCAGTTCGTCCAGTCTTCCTCGGCGCTGTCGCTCGCGATGGCGACCGCGGGCCTTTCGCACAACGCCGCCGCACAGGGCAAGACCGTGGTGCTGCGCCTGTCGTCGTCACATGTGGCCGACCTCAATTCGTCGCACTTCGCGTGGTCGCAGCTGATGCAGGCCAACCTGAAGAAGGCGGTGGGCGAGCAGATCCGCATCGACTACTTTCCGAACAACCAGCTCGGCAAGGAAAGCGACGTGGTGCAGCAGGTGAAGGTCGGCTCCATCGACATGATGCTCACCGGCTCCTCGATCTGGGCCACGGTCACGCCGCAGCTGGGCATGCTCGACCTGGGCTATGTGTTCGACAGCTACGAGCACGCCGCGCGCGCGCTCGACGGCGGCGTGGGCGCCAAGCTCAACGACATGCTCGTGAAGAGCACGGGCTGCCAGGTCATCACCTGGGGCGCGCACTACGGCGCGCGCAACGTCTACACCAAGCAGCCGGTGAAGTCGCTCGCCGACGTGAAGAACGTCAAGCTGCGCGTGCTGCCCACGCCGGCCTTCATCGAGACCTTCAAGATCATGGGCGCGATCCCCACGCCGATTTCTTTCGGCGAGCTCTACATGGCGGCGCAGACCGGCGTGGTCGACGGCTTCGAGCACGACGCCGCCACGGTGCTCGCGAGCAAGCTCAACGAAGTCGTCAAGTACTGCTGGATGACCGAGCACCTGTTCAGCCCGATGGTGTGCGTGGCCGGCAAGCGCGCGATGGACAAGATTCCCGCCACGCTGCGCCCCGCGTTCCTGAAGGCCGCCGCCGATTCGACGCTGCAGCAGCGCGAGATCGGCACGCAGAAAGGCCTGCAGGCCATCGAGGAACTGAAGAAGCTGGGCATTGTGTTCACGCCGATGGCCAAGAGCGAGCGCGACTTCGTGCGCAAGGAAATGGAAACGCGCCTCTGGTCCGGCTTCGCCAAGCAGTACCCGGAGACGGGGCCGCTGTTCGCCGCCATCACCGCCGCGCGCGCCTGAGCGGCCATGTCGAGCCTCTCGATTTCGCCAATGGCGATGGAGCCCGCACTGGGCTTCGACGTCACCCACGCCTCCGGCCGCTGGCTGGCCTGGCTGATGCGCATGACCGAGTACGTGGCCGGCGTGGTGCTGGCCATCGACGTGATCGTGGTCTTCATCTCGGTGGTGTTCCGCTACTTCCTGCATGACCCGTTCGACTGGGCGGAGGAGGTGGCGCGGGCGCTGATGATCATCCAGGTGTTCTTCGGCGCGGCCACCGTGCTCGCGCGCAGCCAGCACGTGGGCGTGGACCTGTTCCGCGGCCTCCTGCCTGCGCGCTGGCAGCCGGCCCTCATCCAGTTCGGCAGCTGGATCATCGTGGGCGTGTCGGCGAGCCTCTTCGCCTCGTCGTGCGAGTTGCTGCTCGACTCGTACAACATGACCACGCCCATCGGCATGCCGCAGTGGATCTACGTGTACCCGGTGACCATCGGCAGCCTGTTCATGACCCTGTTCGGGCTGGCCAATGCGGTCAACGGACCTGCACGCATGGTGTGGTCGACGCTGGGCGTGGGCATCGCGCTGACGGCCGCGGTCGTCGCATGGAACACGTTCATGCCCAACCACGCGATCCCGCCGTGGGCGCTGCTCACCGCGGGCTTTCTTGGCGGCATGGCGCTGGGCGTACCGATCGCCTTCGTGCTGGCGCTGTCGTCGCTCGTGTTCTTCATGGCAGACCCGTCGCTGCCGATGCTCGTGTACTCGCAGCAGGTGATGGCGGGCACCGACCACTACGTGCTGCTGGCGATTCCGTTCTTCGTGCTGGCGGGGTTGCTGATGGAGGCCAACGGCATGTCGTCGCGGCTCATCGAACTGCTTCTGCGCATGTTCGGTCGGCTGCGCGGCGGGCTCGGGCTCATCACCATCACGGCGACGGCGTTCTTCTCGGGCGTCTCGGGCTCCAAGCTCGCGGACATCGCGGCGGTGGGCGGCATCATCATGCCGGCCGTGCGCAAGACGAAGCAGGACCCGAACGAGACGGCGGGCCTGCTGGCCTGCACCGCGGTGATGGCCGAGACGATTCCGCCCTGCATCAACATGATCATCATGGGCTTCGTCGCGAACATCTCGATCGCCGGGCTCTTCATGGCGGGGCTGGTGCCCGCGGTGGTGCTGGCGCTGTCGCTCGCCGCGGTGACGATCTACGTGGGCACCAAGATCAACCCCGACGAAGCCTTCGATGTGCGCACGCCGACCTTCCGCCTGCTGGGCGGCGCCTTCGTGGCGCTGCTGATGGTGGCGATGATCGGCAAGGGCGTGACCTCGGGCATCGCGACATCGACCGAGGTGTCGTCGTTCGCAGTGATCTATGCGCTGGTGGTGGGCTGGCTGGCCTTCAGGGAGCTCACGGTGAAGTCGGTGGCGCGGCTCTTCGTGCGCTCGGCGTCGATGGCCGGGGGCATTCTCTTCATCGTGGCGGCGGCGTCGAGCCTGTCGTTCGCGCTCACGATCCAGCAGATTCCGCAGTACCTGTCGGAGTTCATGATCGGCTTCGCGCATTCGTACGGCAGCACGATGTTCGTGATGCTGTCGGTGCTGATCATGATCGTGTTCGGCGCCATCCTCGAAGGCGCGCCGGCGCTCATCATCTTCGGGCCTCTGCTGACACCCATCGCGTCGCAGTTGGGCGTGAATCCTCTGCACTTCGGCACGGTGATGGTCATCGCCATGGGCTTCGGCCTGTTCGCGCCGCCCGTGGGCCTGGGCCTCTTCGCCACCTGCGCGATCACCGGCACCCAGGTGAAAGATGTGGCACGCCCGATGATGAAATACCTGGCCGTGTTGTTCGTTACCCTCGTGGTGCTGGTGCTCGTGCCGGCGTTCTCCACATGGTTGCCGGCGCGCATGGGCCTGTGACGACGATGAAAACAGGAAGGATTCCGTGAGCAGAATCACCGACGTGGCCCAGAGGGCCGGGGTGTCGACCAGCACCGTGTCGAACGTGTTGAACGGACGCAGCGACCGCATGGCCGCCGAGACGCTGGCCCGCGTGGAAGCCGCGATCCGCGATCTCAAGTACCGGCCCAACACCTCGGCGCGGCAGCTCAAGACGGGGCACACGCCCTTACTGGGCCTCTTGGTGCCGTCGATGGCCAACCCGATGTACGGCTTCATCGCGCGCGAGATCGAGACGCTGGCGCAGGAGCGCTACGGCTTTCGCATCATGATCGGCAACACGTACCGCGATGCCGAGAAGGAACAGCACTTCTTCGAGGACCTGATGGCGCATGGCGTGCGCGGCGTGATCATCATCTCGTCGCTGGTGGACGAGCAGCACGTGGAGGCCGCGGCCGAGCGCGGGCTGGTGGTGGTGAGCTACGACCGCCGCGCCACGCCGGGCATGCCCTCGGTGATCGACCACGTGACGGTCGACAGCTTCGAATCGTCGCGCATCGCGACCGCGCACCTGATCGAACAAGGACACCGGCGGCTGGCCTTCGTCACGCCCTCGGGCCGCACCATGAGCCGGAACGAGAAGATCAACGGCTTTCTCGCCGCCGCGAAAAGCGCGGGCCTCGAAGGCAGCGCGCAGGTCATCGAGGGCCTGCCGGTCGACGAGTACGGTGACTCGATGATGAGCGAGCTGGGCCGCATGCAGGCCAGCCTGCTCGCGAAGTTGCCGCAGCGCCCCACGGGCGTGATCGGCGTGAACGACCTGCTGGCTTTCGGCCTCATGGCGGGGTTTCGCGACGCGGGGCTTTCGGTGCCACAGGACGTGTCGGTCATCGGCATCGACAACGTGTTTCTCTCGACGCTGATGTACCCCGCGATGACCTCGGTGCGCGTGCCGGTGCCCGAGATGGCGCAGGTGATGGTCGAGCGGGTGATGAGCCGGTTGGCCGATGCGTCGCTGCCGACGCAGGAGTTCGTCTTTGCGCCCACGCTGGTGGCGCGCGATTCGGTGGCGCCGCCGCGCGCCTAGTTCTTCTTCGCAAAGTTTTCTCTTCATTTCATGACCACGGTTTTCGTCAGCCATCCGCAAAGCAAGCTCGCCCACTACTTCGGTGACCGGGCCACCGCGGCCCTGCAGGCCATTGCGCAGGTGCGCTTCAACCCGACGGACAACGACCTGTCGTCCGCCGGACTCGCCGAGCTGGCGCAGGGCTGCGACGCGATCATTTCGTACCGGCAGACGGTGGGCGACGAGGCGCTGTTCGCGGCGCTGCCCGACCTCAAGGCCTTCGTGCGCTGCGCCATCGACATCCGCAACATCGACGTGGCCTCGGCGAGCCGGCATGGCGTGCTGGTGACGCAGGCGAGCGCGGGGTTCATCCCATCGGTGTCGGAGTGGATCGTGGGCGTGATGATTGACCTGGGGCGGCACATCAGCGCCTCGACCGCGCTGTACCACGCAGGCCAGACGGTCGTGCCGGCGATGGGGCGCGAGCTGCGCGGCAGCACGCTGGGCGTGATCGGCTATGGGCAGATCAGCCGCTACCTCTGCGATGTGGCGCTGGCGCTGGGGATGCGCATCGTCGTGCACGACCCTTATGCGTTGATCGAACGCGCCGAACTCGAACAGGTCGGGCTCGATGCGCTGCTGGCGCGGTCCGATTTCGTGGTCTGCCTCGCGCCCGCCACCGAGGCCACCGAGAACCTGATGAACGCCGCCGCCTTCGCCGCGATGCAGCCGCATGCCTTCTTCATCAATGCCTCGCGCGGCAACCTCGTGGACGAAGACGCGCTCATCGCCGCGCTCGACGCCGGCACCATCGCCGGCTGCGCGCTCGACGTGGGTCGCGCGCCCGACCAGATGCCATCGTCGCGCGTGGCCGCGCATCCGCGCGTGGTCGCCACGCCGCACATCGGCGGGCTTACGCCGCCTGCGGTCGAGCATCAAGCGATGGAGACGGTCGCGCAGTTGGGCGAGCTCTTTCAGGGGCGGGTGCCGAAGGGCGCCGTCAACGCGCCGGAGGCCTACCGCTGGCAGAAGGCTTACGGCTGACCTCCACCATTCATCACCACTCACCGAGACGCCCCCAATGGAACCCACCCGCAACACGCGCTACCCCGGTGCCTGCGACTGCCACGTCCACATCTACGAAGACCGCTTTCCGCTGATTCCGAACGTGGCCTGGGTGCCGCCGCATTCGCCGGTGTCGGCCTACCGCACCGAGGTGCAGGCGCCGCTGGGCATCGACCGCGCGATCGTCGTGCAGCCGACCGGCTACGGCTTCGACAACAGCTGCACGCTCGATGCGCTGGCGCAGTTCGGCGCTTCGGCGCGCGGCATTGCATTGGTCGGACCCGAGGTGAGCGATGAAGAGATTGCGCGCCTGCACGCGGGCGGCATGCGCGGTGTGCGCTACATGATGATCGGCGGCGTCTTGAGCTGGGCCTCGCTCGAGCCCATGGCGGCGCGGCTCGCGAATGCCGAATGGATGGTCAACCTGCAGCTCGACGGCCGCACGATTCCGGAGCATGAGGAAGTGCTCAAGCGCCTGCCGTGCCGGCTGGTGCTGGACCACAACGGCAAATTCCTGGAGCCGGTGGCGCCGGAACATCCGTCGTTCCAGTCGCTCCTGCGCGTGCTGGATTCGGGGCGCGTGTGGATCAAGCTTTCCGCGCCCTACGAGACCTCGAAGCTGGGCCCGCCCGGCTACGACGACGTGAGCCTGCTCGCGCGCACGCTGGCCGAGAAGTTTCCCGAGCGCTGCCTCTGGGCCAGCAACTGGCCGCATCCGGGGCGCGACCCGAGGCCCAAGGCCGTGCCGCTGTACGACCTGCTGTTTTCATGGGCCACCAGCGACGACACGCGCCGCCGCATCCTCGTGGACAACCCGGGCGCGCTGTACGGGTTCTAGGCGCCGCCACGGGAGCAAAGGTAGCCGGCGCGCTTCCCGTCCCGGCAAGTCAAATTCCTACCCTTCGGGCTACCCGCGCGAACACCACGCGCCGCAGCGCCGCCGGAGACGTGGCGTCCGCGGCCGTGCATTCCGACCTGGACTTCCACGGCGTGGCGTGATAATCGCCGCTTCCCGTTTTCTGAATCTCATCAGGTAAGCCACGCCATGTCGAAGCCAACCTGCCCCTGGACTTCGACCAACCGTTCCCGGTTGTGCTGCGCCTGTGTTCGAACGCTATTACCGCGAACTGCTGAGCTTTCTTTCCCGAAAGGTGTCCGACCGCGCCACCGCGGCCGACCTGGCGCAGGAGAGCTACGCGCGCGTGTACGAGGCGCAGCGCACCGGCAGCGTGGTGCGCGACCCGCGTGCGCTGCTGTACCGCACGGCCCGCAACCTCGTCACCGATCACCACCGCCGCACCGGCGTGCGTGCCGATTTCGACGGGGCCGCCTCTTCGGACGAGGGCGCGGTTGAGCTCGACGATTGCATCGGCCCTTCGACCTTCGAGCCCGACACCATCCTGTCGTCCGGCCAGGGGCTGGCGGCCATGGTCGCCACCATCGACAGGCTGCCGCCGCGCTGCCGCGAAGCCTTCGTGCTCTACAAGTTCGACGGACTGTCGTATGCCGAAGTCGCCGAGCGCATGGGCATTTCCGTGCGGACGGTCGAGATGCAGCTGCGCATCGCCATGGATGCGTGCTGGGCGTGCCTGGACGAAGTGAACGGGGGCCCGCAATGAAAAGCAACCCACGAACACAAGAAGAGCGAACGCGCGAGCGACCCGGTGCATTGGGGATGCCCATTACAGGGTTCTGCACCGCTCGTGCGTCTACATCTGCAGGAGAGCTCCCCGAGCCATGACCCCATCGCTGCCACCGTCGGAAGAAACATCGCGCCTGCGCCAGGAGGTGATCGACTGGTTCGTCCATCGCCGACGCGCGGACTGGAGCGCGCGCGACGAGCGCATTTTTCAGGACTGGATCGCCGCGGACCCGAAGCACGCCGATGCCTACCGCCAGTGGGAATCGCGTTGGCGGGCCTTCGATGCGATCGGGCCGGAAACGGTCGCGGCCTGGCGCGAGGGCTTCACGGGGAACGGGACTGCCGCCCCTACGCGGCGCGGCTTCCTGAAGCCGGCGTTGGCGCTGGCCGCCGCGGGCGTGGTCGCCGGTGGCAGCTACCTCGGATGGAGCCATCTGCAAGCCCAGCCTGTGTTCGTGCAGGCCTTCGCCACCCAACGCGGGCAGCAGCTCGAGGTGCCGCTGACCGATGGCACCGTGCTGCGGCTGGACACCGCCACGCGGCTGGAGGTGCGCTATTTCCGCCAACGCCGCGAGGTCCAGCTGATCGATGGGCAGGCCGTCTTCGCGGTGCAGTCGGACGCACAGCGCCCCTTCGATGTGCTGGCGGGGCCGTTGCAGGTCCGTGTGGTCGGCACCCGGTTCGCGGTGCGGTACACGCCGGCCATCGCGGGCGCCGAGGGCGCGCGCGTGTCGGTGGAGCAGGGCAGGGTGCGGGTCGCGCAGATGGACAGGGCCGCCGACGGCCGCTGGGTTGGACCTGCGCCGGATACCGTGCCGCCGGACGCCGTCTTCCTCACCGCCGGCCAGCAGGTGCACAGCGATGCAGAGGGCGTGCTGGCCGCCGTGTCGGCCGTTTCGGGTGACGGCATCGCGCCCTGGCGCGAACACCGGCTGAGCTTCATCGATGCGCCATTGGCCCGCGCGCTGGCCGAACTGGAGCGCTACGGCAGCACCGGCCTCGTGGTGCGCGACCCTGCCGTGGCCGCGCTGCGCTTGACCGGCACCTTCGACCCGCGCGACGCGCGCACGCTGAGGCGCGTGCTGCCGAGTGCCTTGCCCGTGCGGCTCAAGGGCGACGGGCCGGTGGCGGAAATCGTCGCGGCGCCTTGACCGGCGCGCCCCGAAACATCGGGGCAAAAAAATATTTCACCGGGAATACCGGATTTCCATGAGTTCGTGCGTCAGCCAGATAAGAACCATTTGTATTCACTACCTGGAAGACGTTGGATGAACCGCTTGATGAAGATGACGCCGGCACCGCTGGCGCTGGCCGTGGCACTCGCGCTGGCGAGCGCGCCGCTGCGCGCCCAGACCTCGGGAGGCCAGGGCGCGGCGCAGCAGATCAGCATTGCCGCCCAGCCGCTGGCCGAGGCCCTGAACGACTGGGCGCGGCAGACCCGCATCCAGCTGGTCGTGCAGCAAAGCCTGGTGGCCGGCAAGACGGCGCCCGCCATCTCCGGCAGCCTGACGCCCCGCGCGGCGCTCGACCGCCTGCTCGCCGGCAGCGGGCTGGCCGCCACCATGGAAGGCAATGCGGCCGCGGTCAAGGCCGCGCCCGTCGCACCGGCCGCATCGGGCAGCTCGACGCTGCCGGCGGTCACCGTGGTGGCCGATGGCGAGGAAAGCGCCACGGGACACGTACAGGGCTACGTGGCCAGGCGCAGTGCCACCGGCACCAAGACCGACACGCCGATCATCGAGACGCCGCAGTCGATCTCGGTGATCACGGCCGACCGCATCGAGGCCATGGGTGCCGCCAACCTCAAGGACGCGCTGGGCTACACGCCGGGCGTGTCGACCACCACCTACGGCGCCGACTCGCGCTACGACTGGATCTCGCTGCGCGGCTTCGATGCCTATTCGCCGGGCTTCTACCTCGACGGCCTGCCGCTGCGCAACAACAGCACCTGGGGCGTGTGGCGCACCGAGAACTACGGCGCCGAGCGCATCGAGCTGCTGCGCGGGCCTTCGTCGGTGCTGTACGGCATGAGCGGACCGGGCGGGGTGGTGAACGTCGTCAGCAAGCGCCCGACGGCGGAGCCCGTGCGCGAACTGCAACTGCAGGTGGGCGACCACAACCGCAAGCAGGTCGCAGGCGATTTCTCGGGTGCGCTGGATGCCGACGGCAAGGTGCTCTATCGCATCACCGGGCTGGTGCGCGATGCGCAACTGCCGGCCGCCAAGGAGGCCGACGACCGCACCTACATCGCGCCGTCGCTCACCTGGAAGCCGTCGAGCGACACCACGCTCACGCTGCTGTCGCAGTTCTCGCGCACGCGCAGCGGTGTCTACACCCGCGCGCGGCCGCAGGTCGGCTCGCTCGATGCGACCGCGATCGGCACCTTCATTCCCTCGAAACTGTTCGTCGGCGAGCCCGGCTTCGACCGCTTCGACCAGGACCAGGAGATGGTCGGCTACCAGTTCGAGCACCGCATCAACGACACCTGGACGGTGCGGCAGAACGCGCGCTACGCGCACCAGAAGCTCGACTACACGGGCACGCAACTGACCGGCTTCATGGCGCTGAACCCCGACGTGCCGAACGATCCGATGAACTTCCAGCAGATGTCGCGCAGCGTGTTCGGCAGCCGCGAGAACATCGGTGCCGTGGCACTGGACAACCAGGCTCAGGCCGACTTTCGCCTGGGCGAGACGCAGCACAAGGTGCTGGTGGGGCTGGACTACCAGCGCACCCGCATCGACCAGATCACCTTCAGCGGCGGCAGCGCCTCGCCGCTGAACATCTATGCGCCGGTTTACGGCGGGCCGATCGAGCCGCCCGCGCCGTATTTCGACGGCATCACCCGGCTGACGCAGACCGGCGTCTACCTGCAGGACCAGATCAAGTGGGGAGACCGCTGGTCGCTGACGCTGGGCGGGCGCTACGACACCGCCGACAGCACCGTCTTCAGCCGTCTCGATGGCTCGACCCAGCGCATCCGCGATCACAAGTTCACCAGTCGGGCCGGCCTGGTCTACCTGCATCCGAGCGGCTGGGCGCCGTACCTGAGCTATTCGGAGTCGTTCGCACCGACCGCCACCATCGACCCGGTATCGGGCGACCCGTTCAAGCCGGAAAGCGGCAAGCAAGTCGAGGCCGGCGTGCGTTACCAGCCCACGGGCAGCAAGGCGATGTACAGCGCAGCCATCTTCGACCTCAGGCGCAAGAACTACATCAGCTTCGACGGCGACGCCAAGCCCAAGCAGACGGGCGAGATCTCGGTGCGCGGCCTGGAGCTCGAGGCCACGGCCGAGATCGCCTCGCGCATGAACCTCACGGCTTCCTACAGCTACACGCCGCGGGCCATCGTCACGGCCAGCAGCAACCCGAGCGAGATCGGCAAGCAGGCCACGGCCGTGCCGCGCCACCGGCTGTCGGTGTGGGCGGACTACCGCTTCGCCAACGGCTTGAAGGTCGGGCTGGGCGCCCGCTACACCGGGACGAACTATGGCGACGGCGAGGCCGCGTGGCCGAGCAAGGTCCCCGCATCCACGGTGCTCGACGCCATGCTCGGCTACGACATCGACCGCTGGAGCCTGGCGCTGAACCTGCGCAACCTCACCAACAAGACCTACATCGCCAACTGCGGCTACCGCAACTGCTACTACGGCTATCCGCGTACCGCGGTGGCGACTGCCACCTACCGCTGGTAGGCCTGAGGCGCATGGAAACGTCTTTCTGACAGGGACCGCGCGGGTTGACAACCGTCCGCTCCCGCTTTGATACTGAACTCTCAGGTTCATCGTTCAAGCAAAGGAGACTCCCATGCAGAAGATCGTTCCCTGCCTCTGGTTCGACGGCAACGGCGAGGAGGTGCTGAGTTTCTACACCGGCATCTTCCCGAACGCCCGCGTGACCGACCGGCTGCACTGGCCCGCCAACGGTCCGGGCCCGAAAGACGGCAGCCTGCTCACCGCGACCTTCGAGCTCGACGGCCAGGAATTCATGGTGCTCAACGGCGGCCCCGACTACAAGTTCACCCCGGCGCTCTCGCTCTACGTGCCCTGCGAGACGCAGGCCGAGGTCGACCACTACTGGGACAAGCTGCTCGAAGGCGGCGGCAAGCCCATGCAATGCGGCTGGCTCACCGACCGCTATGGCGTCTCGTGGCAGGTTGCGCCCACGGCCATGATCCGCATGTTCCAGGACAAGGACCCCGAGAAGGCCGGCCGCGCGATGCGGGCCATGATGCAGATGGTCAAGCTCGACCTGGCCACGGTGCAGAAGGCTTACGAGGGCACCTGAACCGTGCAGGTCACACCAGCTTGTGGATGGCCTTCTTGCGCCACACCAGTTGGTAGTACGCCGTCTGCAGCAGCAGCATCGCGCCGAAGGTCACCGGGTAGGCGATCCAGATCCCGTCCAGCCCGATGCGGTGGCTCATGACCCAGGCCACCGGCACTTCGACGCCCAGGATGCAGACGATGGAGATCAGCGTGGGCACCAGCACCGAGCCGCTCGCACGCATGACGCCCGACGTGGCCGCAGCCATGCCGAAGATCACCAGGCTCCACAGCATGATGTGCAGCAGCGTCTGCGCGATCTCGATCACCGGCGCGCTGGTGATGAAGAAGCCCATGAGCGGCCGCGAGAACAGGTAGCCGAGCAGCACGAGGCTGCCGGTCAGCACGAGGTTCATCATCAGCGCCGTCTTCGTGATCGCGCCGAGCCGGTCGGCACGGCCCGCACCGATGGCCTGCGCGCCGAGGATCGACGCGGCAATGGCGATCGAGATGGCCGGGAACTGCACATACGCCACCACCTGGTTCACCGCGCCATAGGCGGCCGTGGCATTGGAGCCGTAGCTGTTGACCATCGACAGCAGCACCACTTCGGCCAGCGCCACCACGATCATCTGCACGCCCGTGGGCACGCCGATGCGCAACACCGCCTTCAGCAGATGCGGCTGGATGCGCAGATGGCGGAAGAACTCCGCATCGGGCGCGAGCGGGCTCTTTTTCTGGCGCAGCCGAAAGCCCAGCCAGGTCGTCGCCACCACGAAGGACATCACCGAGGCCCATGCGCCGCTGGCCACGCCCATCTGCGGCAGGCCGCCCCAGCCGCGGATGAGCGCGGGCGTGACCACCAGGCCGATCAGCGTGGAGATCACCAGCGTGAGCAGCGGCGTGACGGTATCGCCCACGCCGCGCAGCATCGCGGTCGCGAGCAGGAACACGAACACGCCCGGCATCGCGATCAGCATGATGCGGGCGTAGCGCGTCGAATCGGCCAGCACGTCGGGCGGCGTGCCCAGTGCGGCCAGCATCGGCGTGGTGAAGGCGCCGCCGAACACCGCGATCACCAGGCCCATCAGCACGCCCACGGTGAGCGTGGTGCCGGCCACGGCCTTGGCCTTGGCCGCGTCGCGCGCCCCCCAGGCCTGGCCGATCAGCACCGAGGCGCCGGCGCCCAGGCCGATGATGAAGGCGATGAAGAAGAACATCACCGGAAAGAAGCTCGACACCGCCGCCAGCGCGCCCACGCCGAGCATCTGCCCCACGTAGACGTTGTTGAGCGTGCCCGAGAGCGACTGCAGGATGTTGCTGAGCAACATCGGCGCGAGGAAGAAGAGAAACACCTTCCACAGCGGCCGTGCCGCGCCGACCGGCGCCACGGGCACGCCCTTGAAGCCGCTCGGGCCGGTTGCGGGGGGCGTTGGATTCGCGGGGGTCGTCGATGAGGTCGTGGAAGTCGCGGGGGTGGCGCTCATGCAGGGGTGCTCCAGCCGGCGGCTGACAGTTTTTGAAGTTGGGTGCGCAGGTCCGCGGGCCAGGCGTCGATGAGGCCCTCGAAGCGGTTGCGCTCGCCGGCGAACAGCGCGCGCGTGGCTTCCTCGAAGCCGGGCAGGGCGCCGGCGATCGCCGTCATGAAGCGGTAGGTGGCTTCGCGCGAGGCGCGCACGGCGTCGCGGTCGGCGTTGACGCGGCTCGCCTCCTGCACCAGGCGCCGCAGCGCGACAGAGGCACCGCCGGGCTGGCGGTTGAGCCAGTCCCAGTGGCGCGGCAGCAGCGTGACTTCGCGCGCGACCACGCCCAGCTTCGGCCGGCCCACGCCGCGCGGCGCGTCGTCATGGGCCTCGGCGCTGGCCGCGTGCGGCACGACGCCGGCCTGGTTGTGCACGTCGAAGTCGAGCGACTCGCCGGTCTGGGCGTCGAAGATGAGGTAGGGCGTCTGGTCCTTGCGTTCGCGCAGTTGTGCGAGCACTTCGGCGGTGCTTCCTTCTGCGATGCGCTTGAAGCCGGCGTAAACAATGAGGTTGATGGATGGCGTGTCGGATGGCATGTCGGATTTCTTTGTTCTTCCTTCTGGTCCGGTCGAAACGAGCGCCCCCAGGGCCGGGCTGCGCCCAGCCCGCCCCCCGAGGGGGATCAAGTCAAGTGGCAAAGCCACATTGACTTGAGAGGTGCGTAATCTACCCGCTGAGCGGCTCAGGCGCTCGCTGTGTCCTCGATGCATAGCGCAAGGAGCGCGGCATGGATCTGCGGCAGGCTTTCGGGGTCCAGCGATTTCACCGTGTCGGCGCAGATCGCCAGGGCGGTCGTGACCGCAGCCTGCATCAGTTTCCGGCCGCCGGGGCGGAGGGTTGCGTGCCGGCTGTTGTCTTCATTCGCGCCGGCCGTGCGTTCGGCCAGTCCTGTTTTTTCGAGCAGGACCATTTTGCGAAGCAGCGCCGACATCGGCAACCCCAAGGCGCGCGAAAGATCGCCCATCGGCATGCGGCCGCCCTCGGTGCGCAGCAGCAGGTGGAGCAGCGTGAAGTCTTCGTAGTCCAGCCCATGGAACGCGCCCAGGTGTTCCCGGAGCTTCAGGCTCAGGTTGGCATGGGCGCGGCTGACGGTGAGACAGAAATCCAGTGCATCGACGGTCATGGCGTGTTGTAGCCCTTGTCGCCGACGCACTCGAGTTCTTCCCGCCAGAGTTCGAGCAGCTTCTCGAGTTCGGCGGCGCGATCGAAGGCCGGATCGTCGCGTTCCTTGACGCGGTCGATCACCTCGAAGCTGAAATGCTCGGCGCCGTGCGCGATCCAGTCGCGCATCAGCGCCTTGTTGCGATGCGAGCGCAGGCCGAGTTCGAAGCGGGCCCGGTTCATCGCGCCCTCGACATCGAGGCTGCCGGACACGTAGACGCGGCCGTTCAGCGTGTTGCGAATGACGAAGACGCCCGCGGGGAGCACCGTTTCCTTGTATTTCCTGACGAGGGCGCGCCGCGTCTCTTGGGGCATGTTCATGCCGTTGATATTACCCGGGTGAAATACAAAACGCAATATAACCCGGGTAAAAATGGCGAATCAGCCTTCCCGCAACCGCCGCCATCCCCGGTGGATGCCGCGGTTGAACACCCGCACCACGCGCCACGGCCGGCTCTGCCGGACGAGGTTCAGCACCTGGTCCTTCCAGGCTTTCCAGCGCGGATACCAGCGGGCGAACCAGGGAATGCGCATCAGCGGGCCTTCGACCAGCTGGAAGATCCGCGCCACGACGGCCGTACCCGCCAACTTGGCCAGCACCAGCACGGTCACGCCGGTGGCGGCATGGCCATGGCTGAAGAGAAAGAGCGCCAGCACCTTGACCGGCAGGAGCAGCACCACCGGCACGAAGAACGCCAGCAGCGCGCCCCAGGGCGGCAGGCAGCGCAGGCGGTCTTCGAGACGGGCCCAGAAGGGCAGGCGCGACAGCCGCCCGACAAGCGCCGCCAGCGGCTCCCAGCCCCACTCCTCGAAGAGCAGGAAGGGAACGATGAGCACCGTGGCGACCGCGCGGAGCAGTGAACGCACGACGCGCGGAACGCGCACGCGGAATGTCATGCGCGAAGGGTACGGCATCGCCCGGCCGGCGATGCCGTGCGAGGCTTGCTACTTCCGCATTGGCCGGAAGAACAGGTACTCGCCGCGGCCCAACTCCGGCGTGACCTCGTAGCCCGAGCACAGCTCGTTGGCGCACTGGATCACGACCACCCGCGGCCAGATGGTCGCCGACGTCGGATAGCCGGGCAGGTACTGCGGCACGTGCCACACGCCGAGGTCACCGACCGGCTCGGCGTTGTCGATGCCGCTGGCGTTCTGCAGGCCGCTGCCGAAGGTCACCCGTTCGATGCGCAGGTTGGGAACCACAGGGCCCGCGGAGGCCGAAGCCACGCAACAAGCCGCGATCCAGAGGAATACGGTCCTGGTCATCATGGGCTCCGGGCTGTCATTGCGACGCGGCGGCCGCTTGCGGTGCCGACGCGATCTCGCCGATGGGCTCGACGGCCACGTCGCTGGCAGGCTCGACCGGCATGGTCACCGCGGCCTGCTGCGGCTCTTGCTGCGCGGGCTGCACCGGAGCCGCCGCTTGCGGCGCGGGCGTCGCTTCGGCAATGGGGGCCTGCGGCAAGGGCAGCGGGGTCGGCGTGGACGTCGACGTGGGCGGCGGCACCGAAGCCACCGGCGGCGCGACGACGACCGCCTGCGGTGGCTGCATCGGCTGCACCGACACGGCGATGGGCGGCATGGGTGGCGTCATCGCGGCGACCGGTTGGCCGATCACCTGCGCGGCGGCGTTCGCCGGCGATGCATACGGCCCGAATGCGCTCACGCGCTCCGCGGCGGTCATGGACTGCGGGCACTTCGTGCCGGTCATCTCCAGCGCCGCCATGGCAGCCGAATCCATGCAGTCCATCGCGAGCGATGCTGCCTTCATGCCCTTGTTCCAGAGCTCGCGGCTCATCTTCAGGCGCTTGCAGTGCTCGTCCGTCCAGGTGGTGCCGAAACTGATGCCGACGCCCGGGCCGTTTGCGCTGGCGCTCGTGCTGCCCATGCAGGTGTCGTTGCTGGTGGTCAGGTTGGGCCCGTTGACCGACGGCACGTTCTTGACCGTGTAGCTGCCCCGGTAGTCCACCGTGTTCGTGGTGGCACCGGTGTTGTTGATGTTCTGGTTGCTGTTCAGCGTCGAGCGGGTGGTGGTGTCCGCGGGCGCGTTGCTGTTGAAGTTCACGGCCTGGGTGTTGCCCTGCGCCGATGTGGTGGCCGAACTCGTTGACTGGTTGTTGGCACCGCCCGCCGTCTGCGCAAAAGCGCCGCCCGCGGACAAGCCCATCAAGGTCAGGACAATCAGTTTTTTCATGTTCTCACTCCTTTGAAAGCCAGGGGAGGGGGCGTGCCCCTCCCCATTTCTGGTCCAACAACCGTTGAATGCCCCGTTCAGGGAGCCGATGCGGTTGCGCCGGCGCCCGCGGTGCCGCCGGTGCCGCCGCCATTGCTGAGGCCGCCGGCATTGCCGATCGCGAAGTTGGTCACGCCGAAGGAGCCGCCGGCCGAGCCCGCCGTCGCCGAGGTGGTCGTGCCGTTGACGAAGCCGTTGATCGCGCCCGAGGAAGCGCTGTAGCCCGACGTCGTGCCCGAGGTGCGCGTCACCACCGCCAGACCGCCGCCAGGACCGGCTGCGGTGGCAGCCGTGTTGTTGGTGGTGGAGGTTGCGGCGCCGCCTGCCGCGCCGCTCACTTGGTTCGGGCCGCCTGCGGAGTAGGTGGCACCGGCGGACGAGCCTGCATTGGCCGAGGCATTGGCACCGCCGATGGCTGCGCCGTTGCCGGTCGTTGCCGCAACACTGGTCACGCGGCCTTGCGTGGTCGCCGAGCCGCTGGCTGTTGCACCACCGACACGCAGACCCGGGATGCTGACCGCGCCGCCTGCTGCATTGGCCGTGGCCGCCGAGCTGGAAGTGGCTGCGTTGTAGCTGAGGGCGCTGCCCGTGCCGGAGCTCGCTGCCACCGACCCTGCCGAGCTGGAAGAACCCGTGCTCGTGTTGGTGACGGCCAGGGCCGTGGTGCTGGTCGCCGAGGCCACGCCTGCGAGCAGGACCACTGCAGCCGAGATGAGAGTCTTCTTCATGATGATGCTTCCTCGATAGTGTTGAAACGAACCCGATTGCCGGCGAATCCGGCCATCAGCCAACGGTCAGCGAGCGCGGATTGGATGTTTCCGTTGCGACCGGGATGCAGTTTCAGCGTCGGGGAGGAATCGAAAAATGCCCTGTGGTGGGTAGTGCAAGGCTATGGCGAAAGCAATGGGGGGGCACGGTCCGGGCGCCTCTCCGGGCGCCTCTTTTCGCATGGTGGCGCTTGCTACTTCTACTCCTTTAGTACACATTTACCCCGAACTGCAACAAGACGAAACTAAAGTAATCAAAAAAGCTCTCGAACAAAATTTGAGTAGAAATGAATTAACTTTTGCTCACGAACAAGCGGTAGTTTTTGTCACTAGGGGATATAAATGGAAAATGAGCTTGACATTTCATTGACGGAGGTCAATGCGAGTGCTAGGAATTTCTCGAATCCTGGCCAGTTCGGCGGGCTGCTCGCCCCCTCTGCCGACACGCTCCCCTGGCCCGACTACCTGACCGGGCAACAGACCAAGCCGGTGCGGGTCGTGCTGGTCGACGACGACCCCTTCGTGAGACGCGTCATCGCCCAGGAGCTGCTGGGCGACCTGCGCATCCAGCTCGAAGGGCAGGCCGGGAGCCTGCGCGAAGGTCGGCGCCTCCTGATGCAGCATGAATTCGACGTGCTCATGGTCGACATCCGCCTGGGCGACGGCAGTGGCTTCGAGCTGATCGAGGAGGCCAAGAAACACCGCAGCGCCGCCGAAATCATCGTCATCTCCGCCATCGAGGACGAACCCCAGGTGCTGCATGCCTTCGAACTCGGCGCCTCTGGCTTCCTGGTGAAGAACGCGTGGTTCCAGAGCTATGCCCAGGCCGTGCTGCAGGTGGTCAACGGGGGCGCCGCCATCACGCCCCGGCTCGCGCGCCGCCTGCTGGTGCACCTGGACCACCAGCGCAGCAACCAGAGCCCGGTGCGCCCGCCCGAGACCAAGGCCGCGCTGTCCGCACGGGAGCGCGAAGTGTTGCGACTTGTAGCCACAGGGTATGTGACCGAAGAGATCGCATTGCAGCTCACCATCAGCGCGCAGACGGTCAATGCCCATGTGAAGAACATCTACCGCAAGCTCCATGCGCACACCCGCGCGCAGGCGGTGAGCTTCGCCTCCCACCGGGGGCTGCTCTGACACCGTTGCAACGAACAACGGGATGCAACGGGTCGATACGGTCATGTGGTCCTCGGTGCCCCAGCTGCCGCACTACCTCGAAGACCAGTTCGTGTGGCTCTCGATCGCCGCATGGTCCGCGCTGCTGGCCTGGCTCTGGCCCCGCGCCTCGCGCCGCCGGATGCTGCTGTGGGCCGCGCTGGCCTCTGCGCTGCATCTCACGCCGGTGACCGGGCAGGTGCTGCGGGCCACTTCGGCGATGACGGTGGATATCAACGACATCCCGCTCGCGTTCTGGGCACTGCAGGGCGTCAACGCGGCGGTGCTCGGGATGATCATCGGCGTCTGGTACCTCTCCCGCCGCCGCGTCATGCGCTACCGGCAGGTACAGGCGGTGCTGGCCGAGCGGCGCCGCATTGCCAGCGACCTGCACGACGGCGTCGGCTCCCGGTTGAT
This sequence comes from Variovorax sp. RKNM96, assembly GCF_017161115.1. Classification (GTDB taxonomy): domain Bacteria; phylum Pseudomonadota; class Gammaproteobacteria; order Burkholderiales; family Burkholderiaceae_C; genus Variovorax. Next base: position 3,526,016 of record NZ_CP046508.1, read on the forward strand.
GGCGCTGCTGGCCAGCCAGGACCCGCGCGCGGCCGAACCGAGCGAACTGTCGATGGCCCTGCAGGCCTGCCTGCTGGAACTGCAGATGACCGTGGACTCCCTGGACGACGAGGCATCGGCCACCATCGTCGAGCGGCTGGCTCACCTGCGCTACCGCCTGCAGCCGGCCTTCGACCGGCTGGGCATCGGCCTCGCATGGCATGTGCACGACGTGCCGCTCGCGCGCGCGATGTCCGGCGAATCGGCGATGCAGATCTGCCGGATCGCGCAGGAAGCCTTGTCGAACGTGCTGCGCCACTCGCACGCCAGCAATGTCGAGGTCCGCTTCGGCCCGTTGGGACGCACGCGCGGGCTGGTGCTCGAGGTGCAGGACAACGGCCGGGGCCTCGATGCCTCGGCCCCCATCCAGCTCGAGCAATTCGGCAAGGGGCTTCGCAGCATGCGTGCGCGGGCCGATGCCTTGGGCGGTGAACTGGCCGTCATGGACGCCGCGCCGCACGGGCTGTGCATCCGCCTCGTGCTTTCGGACACCGAACCGGCGCCGGCCAGCGCCGGGCCGGAAACGGGGAGCAGCCTGTAACAAGCGCGGAGCCGCTGCCGCCGGAGCCCGTCCTGGCCTATGGCAAACTTCCGCGCTTTGCCAGGGATGCGCTCAAGACATGCAGAAAATCATTCGCCAGCTTGCCACTGAAATCAAGGTCGGCGAGCACCAGGTGAAGTCCGCCGTCGAACTGCTCGACGAAGGCGCCACGGTTCCATTCATCGCCCGCTACCGCAAGGAAGTGACCGGCGGCCTCGACGACATCCAGCTGCGCGAACTCGAAGCGCGTCTTTCCTACCTGCGCGAACTCGAGGACCGCCGCGTGGCGGTGCTCAAGGCCATCGACGAGCAGGGCAAGCTCACCCCCCAGCTGCGCGCCGCGATCGAATTCGCACCCACCAAGCAGGAGCTGGAAGACCTGTACCTGCCGTTCAAGCAGAAGCGCCGCACCAAGGGCCAGATCGCCCGCGAATTCGGCATCGAGCCGCTGGCCGACAAGCTGTTGGCCGACCCCACGCTCGATCCGGCCGTCGAAGCCAAGGCGTTCTTGCAGCCCGCCACAACGCTGGACGACGGCAAGCCGGGCCCCGATTTCTCCACCGTGCCGCTCGTGCTCGACGGCGTGCGCGACATTCTTTCCGAGCGCTGGGCCGAAGACGCTGGCCTGGTGCAGGGCCTGCGCGAATGGCTCTGGGCCGAGGGCCTGCTCAAGTCCAGCCTCATGGCCGGCAAGGACGAGAACAATGCCGACATCGCCAAGTTCCGCGACTACTTCGAGTACGACGAGCCCATCGGCCGCGTGCCTTCGCACCGCGCACTGGCCGTGTTCCGCGGCCGAGCACTCGACATCCTCGATGCCAAGCTGGTGCTGCCGGTGGAGCCCGAGCCGGGCAAGCCCAGCATCGCCGAAGGCAAGATCGCGCTGCACCTGGGCTGGAGCCACGCCGGCCGGCCGGCCGACGACCTGCTGCGCAAGTGTGTGGCCTGGACTTGGCGCGTGAAGCTGGCGCTGTCCACCGAACGGGACCTTTTCACGCGCCTGCGCGAAGACGCCGAGAAGGTCGCGATCAAGGTGTTTGCCGACAACCTGCGCGATCTGCTGCTGGCCGCACCCGCCGGCCCGCGCGTCGTGATGGGGCTGGACCCCGGCATCCGCACCGGCGTGAAGGTGGCCGTGGTCGATTCGACCGGCAAGCTGGTCGAGACCGCCACCGTGTTCCCGCACGAGCCGCGCAAGGACTGGGAAGGTTCGCTGCACACCCTGGGCAAGCTCTGCGCCAAGCACGGCGTGAACCTCATCGCCATCGGCAACGGCACCGCCAGCCGGGAAACCGACAAGCTGGCCGCCGACCTCATCAAGCTGCTGGCCAAGATGGCCGCGCAGGCCGGCGCGCCCGAGATGACGGTCGACAAGGTCGTGGTCAGCGAGGCCGGCGCCTCGGTGTATTCCGCCAGCGAATTCGCCTCGCAGGAAATGCCCGACGTGGACGTGAGCCTGCGCGGCGCCGCCTCCATCGCGCGCCGCCTGCAGGACCCGCTGGCCGAGCTCGTGAAGATCGACCCCAAGAGCATCGGCGTGGGCCAGTACCAGCACGACGTGAACCAGAGCGAACTCGCCCGCACCCTGCAGGCGGTGGTCGAAGATTGCGTGAACTCGGTGGGCGTGGACCTCAACACCGCGAGCGTGCCGCTCCTGAGCCGCGTGTCCGGCCTCTCGGGCAGCGTGGCGAAGGCCGTGGTGCGCTGGCGCGAATCGAACGGCGCGTTCTCCACCCGCAAGCAACTGCTCGACGTGACCGGCTTCGGCCCCAAGGCCTTCGAGCAGAGCGCGGGGTTCCTGCGCATCCGCGGCGGCGCCGATCCGCTGGACATCACCGGCGTGCACCCGGAAACCTATCCGCTGGTCGAGCAGATCATCGTGAAGACCGGCAAGCCGATCGCCGAGCTGATGGGCCGCGCCGAGATGCTCAAGACGCTCAAGCCCGAGCTCTTCGCCAACGAGAAGTTCGGCGTCATCACGGTCAAGGACATCCTGGGCGAACTCGAGAAGCCCGGCCGCGACCCGCGCCCCGACTTCAAGGTGGCGCGCTTCAACGACGGCGTGGACGACATCAAGGACCTGGTCGAGGGCATGATCCTCGAAGGCACCGTGAGCAACGTGGCCCAGTTCGGCGCTTTCGTCGACCTGGGCGTGCACCAGGACGGCCTGGTGCACGTGAGCCAGTTGAGCCACAAGTTCGTGAACGACGCGCGCGAGGTCGTGAAGACCGGCGACATCGTCAAGGTCAAGGTGATGGAAGTGGACGTGGCGCGCAAGCGCATCGGCTTGTCGATGAAGCTGGATGCGGCGCCCGCGCGCCGCGACGGGCCGCGCGACAACCGCTTCGAAGGGGCGGGGCGAGGTCAGCAACAGCAGCCGCGGCGCGACAACTCGCCGCAGCCGGGTGGGCAGATGGCGAATGCGTTTGCCAAGCTGCAGGGGTTGCGCAAGTAGCTGTCGGCAGATGGGTCGGTCGCCTGTTAAACTAGTCAGTCAACTAGTCTGATAGGTGGCTGCCATGAAAACCTGGCCGGTACAGGACGCGAAAGCGCGCTTCAGCGAATTTCTCGAGGCTTGCCTCAACGACGGGCCGCAAATGGTCACCAAGCGCGGGGCCGAAGCGGCGGTGTTGGTCCCGGCCGCCGAGTGGCGGCGGCTGCACGAGACGGCTCGGCCTTCGCTCAAGGAGCTTCTGCTTTCCGAGCAGGCGCGTACAGATTTTCTCGTCGCGCAACGAGGCAGCGCGCGCAGGCGCCGCGTCGCGCCGATGCGCTGAGGGCTTGCATGTACCTCCTGGACACGAATGTCATCTCTGAATTGCGTCGCCCCCGTCCTCATGGTGCGGTCATCGCATGGCTCACTTCCATTGCCGACAGCGATCTGCATCTCTCGGCGGTGACGCTCGGTGAGATCCAGGCCGGCATCGAAGTGACGCGCGAGCAGGACGCGGCCAAGGCCAATGAAATCGAGCAGTGGGCTGCGCTGGTTGCCGCGTCGTACAACGTTCTTCCCATTGATGCGGAAACCTTCAGGCTGTGGGCGAAGCTCATGCACCGCAGCTCGAACACGCTGTATGAAGACGCGATGATTGCCGCCACCGCAAAGCAGCACGCGCTGACCGTCGTGACGCGCAATGTGGCCGACTTCGCCAGCTTCGGCGTCGAAATCTTCAATCCATTCGAGTCGGGCGCGGCATGAAAGCCCTGCGCATCTACGCCGGCCCCGCGGCCCGCAAGCACATCGAGCAGAACGGCCTGCGTCCCGAGGACGTGCGCACCATCCCCGGCGCGGCGGGGGGGCCGAAGGGCCTGATCCTCGGGCCGCTCGACCGCTTCATCTTCGGCCGCTGGCTGGCCCAGTCCACGCAGACGGTGCATCTGGTCGGCGCCTCGATCGGCGCATGGCGCCTGTCGACCGCCTGCCTGGCCGACTCCGAAGCCGCCTTCACGCGCTTCGAGCACGACTACGTGCACCAGCAGTTCGAGGTGCCGCCCGGCCAGAGGCGGCTGAGCCCGCGCCAGTTGAGCGAGCGCTTCGCGCAGAGCCTGGTCGATTTCTATGGCGGGCGCATCGGCGAGGTGCTGAACCACCCGCGCTACCGCCTGCATGTGGTGACCTCGCGCGGGCGCCACATCCTCGGGCGCGAGGGCAGGGCGCGCACGCCCTTCGGCTACCTGGGCGCCTTTGCATCGAACAGCGTCTACCGCAAGAGCCTGGGCGCATGGCTGGAGCGCTGCGTGTTCTCCACGCCGGGCGCGGCGTTGCCTTTCGGCACGCAGGACTTCCGCACCCGCCAGCACGCGCTGAGCGAAGCCAACTTCAACATGGTGCTGCAGGCCTCGTGCTCGATTCCGTTCCTGCTCGCCGCGGTGCACGACATCCCGGGCGCGCCGCGCGGTGCGTACTGGGACGGCGGCATCACCGACTACCACCTGCACCTGAACTACCAGCCCGCCGACGAAGGCATCGTGCTGTACCCGCATTTCCAGCGCGCGGTGGTGCCGGGCTGGCTCGACAAGGGACTGCGCTGGCGCCACAAGTCCACCGGTTTTCTCGACCGCATGGTGGTGCTCGCGCCCGACCCCGAATGGGTGAAGTCGCTGCCCAACGGCAAGCTGCCGGACCGCAAGGACTTCATCCACTTCCAGAACGATGCGCAGGCGCGCATCACAGCCTGGGGCAAGGCGACGCGAGAGGCGCAGCGGTTGTCGGATGAGTTCGAAGGCTGGCTCGCCGATGGGTTTGTGAAGGGGCGAGCGCCCGACGTTCTGCCTCTCTGAACGGGCGAGGGCGATTGCCCGCCGGGGCAAACCCTGACGGGCATCGCAAGTGGTGCTTCGAGAATGGCCCGATCCATTCAGAAGCAACAAAGAAAGAGACAAGCCCTCATGCCGCATTCCACGCTGACACGCCGCCGATTCACGCTCGCCGCCGCAGCCACCAGCCTCGCCGTTCCCTCGTTCGCGCAGACCGCGTGGCCGAGCAAGCCGATCCGCATCGTCGTGCCGTACACGCCCGGCGGCTTCACCGACCAGATGGCGCGGCTCGTGCAAATTGGGCTGCAGACGCGCCTGGGCCAGCCGGTGCTCATCGACAACAAACCCGGCGCCAACAGCCTGATCGGCGTCGACGCCATCGCCAAGGCGCCGGCCGACGGCACCACCTTCGGCGTCGTCATCGCCGCGTACGCGGCCAACACCACGCTGTACCCGAAGCTCCCCTACGACCCGCAGAAGGACCTGACCGGCGTTTCGCTGATGGGCATCTCGCCCTTGCTGGCGGCGGTGAACATCAACGCGCCGTTCAAGACCGCGCGCGAGCTCATCGACTACGCGCGCGCCAACCCCGGCAAGGTGAGCTTCGGCTCCTCGGGCAACGGCTCGGCCGCGCACCTGACGACCGAGCTGTGGAAGTCGCTCACTCAGACCTACATGATCCACATCCCGTACCGCGGCGCAGTGCCTGCGCTCACGGACCTGATGGGCGGGCAGATCCAGCTTTTCTTCGATGCGCCCACCGGCCTTATCAACCAGGCCAAGGCCGGCAAGGTGCGGCTGATCGGCGTGGCGGGCGACAAGCGCCTGCCGGCCGCGCCCGAGGTGCCGACCTTCATCGAACAGGGCTTTGCGGGTTTCACCGGCAGCACCTGGGCCGGGATGCTCGCGCCGGCGGGCACGCCGCGCGACATCGTCAAGCGCATGTCGGAGGAGGTGGCGCGCATCATCAAGAGCGATGAGACGCGCGCCAAGCTCGACGCGATGGGCACCATTCCGGCGGGCAGCACACCGGAGGAATTCGATGCGTTCATCACGGCAGAGACGGCCAAGTGGGGCAAGGTCATCCGCACGGCGGGGGTGAAGGCGGAGTAGCGCGCTCGCGCGCAGCAATCGCCGCACGTGGCGCGTTCGCCCAGCCGCGCCGGCTTGTTGGCCGACGCGGCTTCCTCGGTCAGCGTTCTACTTGCTGTCGGTCCCGGTGTTCGTCTTTGCCGCAGCCTTCATGCGCATGACCTGCTGCGGTGTGCGTTGCGACTGAAAGCGCAGCACGTCGTCGAGCCGGACATAGCCGCTGCCGGACTGGTCGATCTCGCTGAAATGGTCGCTCACGAAACCCCAGCCTGCCGCCTTGGCCTGCTGTTGCGACAGCATGCCGTTGACGTCGCCCCCCGCGGCGGCGGCGAAGCGCTCGCTGGTCTGGGTCTCGACGTGCTGCACGACGGAGTTTTCGGTCGGCTTCGGCGGGTGGACCCAGCCCTTGGGCGGCGGCGGGGGCTTGGGCATGTCGTCGTAGGCGTGGGCGGTGCTCATGCCCATCAACGGGAAGAGGGTGGCGATGGCGCTGGCGGTCAACCAGAAAGATGTGTTTTTCATGGGTCTCTCGCTCATTGGAGTTGGGCGGCCGAAGCACTGGCGCTGTCCAGTGCGTCCTGGGCCGGCAGGGCGTAGTAGTCGTTGAGCGTCTGCTTGAGCGGCGCCCGCGATGCTTCGGTGTTGTAGATCATGTGGCCGCCTTCGAACCATTTGACCGGGATCCGGCTGCCCAGGTTCACGCTCTCCAGGTCGAGTTCGGTCTGGAAGCCCGGCGTCGCCACGTCTTCATAGCCGTGCAGGATCAGCATCTTGCTGTTCGGGTTGGCGGTCAGCACCGCCTGGATGTCGGTGATGCTCTGCGGGTAGAAGTCGCTGCTGCCGGCGCGCTGCCATTTCCAGTACTGGATCGTCTGGTTGTTCAGCGGCTGGTAGGCCGTCTTGTTCTTGTAGTTCACGAAGTCCGGGAAGTAGGTCTTCATCTGGTTCAGGAATGCGACGTTGATGTAGTCGTCCGCCGCAAAGCTGTTGCCGTTGGGAACCTTCATCCGCGCGTCGTAGCGGCCGAGCGTATTGCCCGAGACCAATGCCGTGCGGAAGCCGCCGGGACCGTAGTTGAAGCTGCTTTTCCAGGTCGCCGCCGAAATGCCGGTGTAGGCCGCCATCTGGTTGAGCACCGTCTGGCCGGCCGTGCTGGCGGCGAAGGTGTTCCACTGGCTCTGGCTCTTGGGAACGCTGAAGTCGTTCGGGCCGAAGTACGTGGTCAGCGTGTTCTTGAACGTCGTCCTCGCGAGGGTTCGCAATTCGCCCAGGTACTGGTCCTGGGTCTTGCTCCCGCGCTTGGTGGTTTTCTGGAAGTAGTCCGCCGCCATCGCATACGAGGGGATGTAGCCCTCGCAGGACGACTGCTCATCCATCATGTCGCAGTTGGAGTTGTAGTCGACCAGCGGCGAATTGAGGATGAACCCGGCCAGCACTTTCGCGGGCTTGCCTGTCGGGTCGGGCACATAGCCGCTGGTGCCGGCCTGCTCGAGCAGGTTCGCGACGATGGGCGTGCGGATGCCGCCGTACGACTCGCCATACAGGTACTTGGGCGAGCTCTGGCGGTTGAACTTGTTGGTGTAGGCGACGATGAAGTCGGCCACCACCTGGGCATCGATGTCGGTGCCCCACAGGTCCGCATTGCGCAAGGGCGAGATGGCGGTCGAAAGCCCCGTGCCGGGCGGGTCGACGAAGACGATGTCCGACTTGTCGAGCAGCGAGATCGCGTTGTCCTCGAACGGAAAACTCGTGGGCTGCACGGTGGGGTTGGGCATGTTCGGTGCATCCGACTTCAGCCGCTTCGGGCCCCATGAGCCCATGTGCAGCCAGATCGAAGCGGAGCCGGGGCCGCCGTTCCACAGGAAGGTCACGGGACGGTCTTCCTTGGGCAGGTCGTCGCGCGTGTACGAGGTGTAGAAGATCGCCGCTTCGGCCTTTTTGGTGGCGCCGACACCTTTGTAGGCCACCAGATGCCCGGCGCGCGCCACATAGTTCAGGGCCTGCCCGTCGATCGTGATCGTGTGTTGCTTGAGCGAGGTGTCCTCGTTGATCGACGACAGCGCGATCGAACCGGTACGCGTCGTGTTGTAGGTGTTGGGATCGTCGAGGACCTTGTCCATCACCGCCACGCTGGCGAGCGCATTGCTGTCGGCGTTCGGCGCAGGTGCTTCGGCCGCCGGCCCGGACGTGGGCGCGCTTGAAACCGGCGCGAATGACGAGGGGCTGTCGCCCCCACCGCCGCATGCCGCCAGGGCGGCGGCTGCAAAAGCCGTGAATACGGCTCGACTCAAACTTCTGCGATGCATGAATGCGATCTCCGAGAGGTCCAAAAAAAGAACGGCAAGCTGGTGGCCGCCGTTCGCCTTCGAGCCGGGCCACGCGATGCCATCCGATGTCGAATGGCCGCATGACCCGATCCGTTTCGGCGCTCGTTGTGCAAGCACCGAAATTCGATGATCTTTCAGTCTTCCCTCGGCGCTGTGGATTCAGAAAACCCTCGCCAGTCCTAAATTAGTTTCTCAATTCGCTGAATTGCCGAAATCAAAGTCGGCCCATGTAGTCAATCCACATTACATTGCGTATAGACTAATTCTTTTGATTTCAGATCTTTAATTGATTGATTTATTGATCGGCAAGCGGAATCTATTTTTAGCAACCTGACTGCTAGCTGACCTGGCGACAGACGCGCAGAGGAGTTCAGCGGCAGAGACTGCCAAGCGGAGAGGGAAAGGGGAATAACGCGCTTCCGCGTGCACTGAAGGTCATTCGAATGGCGCCGCAGGGATAGTGCGGTCCGCCGCCAAGCGATTGAGAATTTCACAGCCTTCGAAGAAAGGTAGGCCGCGACCCAGGAATGGACGGCACCTGTGAATATTCAATTCAATCCAATGGAGACAAATCTTGACCAAGACAGTGTTTTTTGCAGCGATTGTGTGCGGAGGTATACTTTCGTCGGCCCACGCGGCCAACGATATATCCAGCACCCTCATCTGGACCTGCTCCAATCAATTGAATGGTTCGGCCTATGGCGATGCCGTATTGAATGATCTTCGCGGTACGAAATTTCCTTCACCCAAAACCGGAGGATTCAAGATCACGTCGGTGGAACAGGTCTGGCTTGCGCTTCCTTCCTATTGTCTGATCAAGGGAACAATCCAGCCCACATCTCCCGGAGGCATAGACCCTGCCGTCAAAGCGCCCGATTACCGGGTTCCCGATATCAATTACCAGGTCTATATTCCATCGCAATGGAATGGCAAATTCGTCCAGCTCGGTGGCGGTGGATTTGCCTGGAGCGCCGACGTCGTGGCGGCGGGTCTGCAAGCCAACCAGCAATTCTCGCCCTCGCTCCAGGGACCGGCGCTGTCGAATTACGCGGTCGTTCTCAGCGACGCAGGTGCCGGTGATTCGTCGAAGGCATTCGATCCGCAATTCGTGCGGCCCGGCAAACAACTCAGCGATGTTCCCAAGCAGGAAGCCGTGAAGAATTTCGGGCAGGACGCGATCAAGAAATCGCTCGATGTTGGGTTGTATCTGGTTAAAAAATTGACCGGAACGTCGCCCACCGATACCTATTTCGTAGGTATTTCCACTGGTGGCAGGCAAGCGCTGAAAGCCATTGCGAACTGGCCCGATGCCTACGACGGCGTTATTGCGGGTGCTCCTCCTGTCGACGAAACCAATCTGCTCAGGACGCTGGAGGTGCCGGCGGTGGTCAATGATTGGGTGGTCAATTGGAACAGCAGCGCCGCCATGCTCACCAGCCTGTTCGGCAAGGATGTGTCAGACCAGACATTGAGCGATGCGCTGGGCGCAACGTCCCGGCATCTGGCGGATGTCGCCGTCGAATCAGGCGCAAATGACGACGGCTACAGCAAGCTGCTGGATGCGCTGGCGCCCGTATGGAATGTCAAACCGGGTGATCTTGCCAATTTCTTCAATGTTGCTGCGAGCCAGAAAAAGGCGGGCAAAAAAGGCAAGAAGATCATCATTTACCAGGGAACATCCGATTTCCTGGTGCCTTGCACCCAGGCCGGCGAATTCGTCAGCCAGCTGGTCAGAAAAGAAACGGCAAGCGAAATAAGCAATTCCGTGCGCGCCTACTTTGTCGAAGATTACAGCCACGGGTTCTACAACACCAATTCATTGCTCAAGAAAATTGGATTGAGCGCCCTGCAATTGAATTGGAATGCGGTTTCCGACCTCGACAGATGGGTGCACGATGACAACGCCGCGGTCGGCGCGCCATCGCTTGCCCGAAATGCCTCGGGCGGAATTCCCGGAGACCAGGCATTGAGCGCATGGAAGTGCCTGGCGCCCCATTGACGCCAGACCCCGCGAGCCTCTACATCGACGCTTCGAGCATCGCCTTGTAGTCGTCGCGGGTAGCCAGCCGCGGATTGGTCTTGTGGCAGTGGTCGGCCATCGCGCCGTCGATGATCTTCTCGAACATCGCGCTCGTCACACCGACTTCGGCCAGGCCCTTGGGCAGGCCCAGGCGCGCGTTCATGTCGCGGATCGCATCGCCCAGATCGCCGGCCGAATCGAGGTGCATGGCCTGCGCCATGCGCTGGAGGCGTTGGTCTTTCTGCACCGACTCGGCGCCCGCGTTGAAGTGGATCACCGCGGGCAGGAAGAGGGCGTTGAGCGTGCCGTGGTGCAGGCGCGGATCGACGCCACCGAGGCTGTGGCTGAGCGAATGCACGCAGCCCAGGCCCTTCTGGAATGCCATCGCGCCCTGCATCGAGGCGCTCATGAGATTGAGGCGCGCCTCGCGGTCGCTGCCGTCCTTGGTGGCGCGCTCGATGTGCAGCCAGGCGCGCTCCAGGCCGTCCAGGCCGATGCCGTCGGCCGGCGGATTGAACGCGGCCGACATGAAGGTTTCCATGCAGTGCGCAATGGCGTCCATGCCGGTGGCGGCCGTCAGCTTGGGCGGCAGGCCCAGCGTGAGCTCGGGGTCGCAGATCGCGGCCTTGGGCATCAGGAACCAGCTGTGAAAGCCGAGCTTGCGGTGGTCGTCGACGATGACGATCGCGCCGCGCGCCACTTCGCTGCCGGTGCCGCTGGTAGTGGGCACCGCGATGAGCGGCACCGCGCGCTCGGTGATCTTCGGCGAGCCGCCTTCGATGGTGGCGTAGGTCTTGAGCGGGCCTTCGTGCGTGGCGGCGATCGCCACGCCCTTGGCGCAGTCGATGGCCGAGCCGCCGCCCACGGCGATGAGGCCGTCGCAGCGGCCGCTGCGGTAGCGCTCGACAGCCGCGCGCACCGCGGCTTCGGTGGGGTTGGAGGGGGTCTGGTCGAACACCGAGACCTCCAGGTCGTCGACGGCGTCGAGCGCCTTCTGCAGCACGCCCGCCGCGCGCACGCCGGCGTCGGTCACGATCAGCGGGCGGTTGATGCCGATGCGCGCGCATTCGCTGGAAAGCAGCTGGATCGCGCCGAATTCGAACTGGATCTGGGTGAGGTACTGGATGAGTGCCATGGGAAGGTGGGGACCTAAGGACGTGGGAGGAGGTGCCTGAGCGCGTGGGCAAGTACGATTGCCGACCATCCGAATCTAACAACAGGGGACAGCCTTGCACATGAACAAAACCCTTGCCGCTGTCGCGCTCGGCACACTGTGGGCCGCAGCGTCCGCGGGGGCGCACGCCGCCTGCCTGAGCGACGCGCAGGTGGCCGACTTCGCCGCCGCGCGCGAAGCCCGCACACCCGCTGCTGATGTCGAGAACCTCGACGAAGCCGATGCCGCATGCACGCGCGCCAAGCTCAACGCGCTGCTGGCGCGCAAGCACGGTGCGGTCATCGGCTACAAGGCCGGCCTCACGAACCCGGCGGTGCAGAAGCGCTTCAACTACGACCAGCCGGTGTGGGGCGTGCTCTACCAGGGCATGGTGCTCGACACCGGCGCGGTGGTCGATGCAGCCTTCGGCGCGCGGCCGCTCTACGAGGCCGACATGCTGGTGCGCGTGAAGAGCGCCGACATCAACAGCGCGAAGACGCCGGCCGATGTGCTGGCGAACATCGACCAGGTCATTCCCTTCATCGAGCTGCCCGACCTCGCGGTGCAGACGCCGCCCAGGCTCAACGGGCCGGGCCTCGCGGCCATCAACGTGGCGGCGCGCCTTGGCGTGAAGGGACTGCCGGTCGATGTGCCCACCACGGCCGGCGGACAGGCCTGGCTGCTGGAGAGCCTGCGCGACATGACGGTGGTGATGAAGGACGGGCTAGGCGCGGAGCTCGCGCGCGGCAAGGGCTCCGACATCCTGGAGCACCCGCTCAACGCGGTCGTGTGGCTGGCCGGCGCGCTCGCGAAGGAGGGCCTGGCCCTGAAGCCCGGCGACCTCGTGAGCCTGGGCTCGTTCTCTCCGCTGCTGCCGCCCAAGGCGGGGCAGACCGTCCTGGTGACCTACGAAGGCCTCGCGCGCATGCAGCCTGTGGTCGTGACATTCAAGTAAACAAGCAAGCAGGCAGACAAGCGAGCATGACAGGCAACCCTCCCACGACATTCCCCCAGCACCCGCTGACCGCGAAGATGGCCAGCGTGGTCGAGCGCATGGCGCGCGCAGGCCACCCAACGCTCGATCAGCTGTCGCCCGCCGAGGCCAAGGCCTCCTATGAAAAGGGCGCCGGCGTGCTCGAAGTGCCCAAGCCCGAACTGGCGCGCATCGAGGACTTCACCATTCCCGCGCGCGACGGCTACGCGATTCCCGCGCGGCTCTATGCGCCCTCGACGGCCGTGCTGCCGGCGCTGATGTACTTTCACGGCGGCGGCTTCACGGTGGGCAACATCCGCACGCACGACACGCTGTGTCGCGTGCTGAGCCACAAGAGCGGCTGCGCGGTGGTATCGGTGGACTACCGGCTGGCGCCCGCGTTCAAGTTTCCGACCGCATCGAACGATGCGTGGGACGCCTTTGCGTTCCTCGCGCACGAGGGCGGGCGCATCGGCATCGACATCACGCGCCTGGCGGTGGGCGGTGACAGCGCGGGCGGCACGCTGGCCGCCGTATGCGCCATCCTCGCGCGCGATGCGGGCCTGCCGCTCGCGCTGCAATTGCTGATCTACCCCGGAATGACAGCCCACCAGGACACGGCCTCGCACCAGCGCTTCGAGCACGGCCCGCTGCTGACGAAGGCGATGATCGATTTCTTCTTTGCGCAGTACGTCCGCACGCCGGCCGACCGCGACGACTGGCGCTTTGCGCCGCTCCTGGCCGACGACGTCGACGGCGTGGCGCCCGCGTGGATCGGCCTCGCCGAATGCGACCCGGTGGTGGACGAAGGCATCGCCTACGCCGACAAGCTGCGCGCCGCGGGCGTGGCGGTCGACCTGGAGATCTATCGCGGAGTGATCCACGAATTCATCAAGATGGGCCGCGCACTGCCCGAGGCGCTGCAGGCGCAAAACGACGCGGCCCGGGCACTCAAGGAAGCATTGACACCATGACCGAGACAACCGCGAACCGACGCGAGGACTTCCGCTTTTTCCACCGCCTGCGCGTGCGCTGGGCCGAGGTGGACATGCAGAAGATCGTCTTCAACGCGCACTACCTGATGTACTTCGACACCGCCATCGCCGACTACTGGCGCGCGATGGCGCTGCCGTACGAAGAGGCGATGCACGCGCTCGGCGGCGACCTGTACGTGCGCAAGGCGACGATCGATTTCCGCGCCTCGGCGCGCATGGACGACGTGATCGACGTGGGCATGAAGTGCGCGCGCATCGGCAATTCGTCGATCGTGTTCGAGGGCGCGCTGTTCCGGCAGGACCAGTACCTGGTCGGCTGCGAGCTGGTCTATGTGTTCGCCGACCCGGCGACGCAGACCTCCAGGCCGGTGCCTGCCGCATTGCGCGAGGTGCTGCTGGGCTTCGAAGCCGGCGAGCCGATGCGCACCGTGGAGACGGGCGGCTGGGACGCGCTCGGCGAAGGCGCGAGCGCCCTGCGGCGCGCGGTCTTCATCGAGGAACAGAACATTCCGAAAGAGCTGGAGTGGGATGAACACGACGCCGTCGTGCTGCACGCGGTGGCCCGCAATCGCATCGGGCAGGTCATTGCCACCGGGCGCCTGCTGCATGCAGAGGATGGCGTCTCCCACATCGGCCGCATGGCGGTGCATCGCACGCTGCGCAGCGGCGGGCATGGCGCGGCCGTGATGCAGGCGCTGGAAGAAGCGGCCCGGGCGCGCGGCGACCGCGAAGTGGCGCTCAATGCACAGCGCAGCGCTGAGCGGTTCTATGCGCGGCTGGGCTACGCAGCGCACGGCGCGCCGTTCGAGGAGGCCGGCATCCCGCACATCGAGATGCGCCGGTCGCTGCGCTGAACCGCTCCGCTCGATTCGATCAGAAGCGAGCGGGCGGGTCCGGCACATAGCCGGGGTCCGAGCCCGGAAACGGCGACGGGCCGGCCGGACGCGGCCAGCGCGGCGGGGGCGGCACCGGGATCACGCCCGCGGCGATGAGGTTCTCGCGGCTGTCGTAGCGGATGCGGACCACTTCGTCGGGCGTCGATTGCGCGCGCTCGAAGTTCGTCTTGCCGACGTACGAGGTTTCGCGGCGGCCATGGGCCGTGCCCAGGCTTGGGGCCGGTGCCTGGCGGCGCGCCATGCTGTTGTCGGCGGGTGCTTCGGCCGATGCTGCGGCCCCGGCGGGCGCCGACTTGGAACGGGCGTCGCCCAAGGCAGACGACTCACTGCGCATTTCGCGGTCGCGGGAGCTGTACTCGTCGCGGCTTGGATAGGGCGCGATCGGCGGCGGGGGCGGCACCGGCACGTTCTCGCGGAACAACGCGACACCGATCACGCCGACGTCGTCGGGCCGGCCGGTGCGGCTCGCGTAGGAGCTGTCGGCGGAGGCGAACTGGAAGGCGGCAATCTGCGAATCGCTCTTGCGCCAGCCGGTGATATCGCTGAATTCGCGGGCGCCGAACACATAGCCGGTCTGCCCGATGCCCGCGGTTTCGCCGGTGACGACGTTGACGCCGTCCACCGACATCACCGCCATGATGCGTTCGCCCATCGCGTTGCGCGCCCGGATGGCGTAGCGCGCACCGGGGCGGCCGGCCACCCAGTATTCGCCGCGGTGGCGGTAGATCGGCAATTCGGCGCCGGTCGTGCGGTCGACGATGCCGATCTGCATCAGCGAGCCGATACGGCTCGAGGTGGAAGGCGGCGCGAACGGCCGGGCCGGGCTTTCGGCGCAGGCCGCGAGGCCCGTGGTGAGGGCGGTCAGGGCCAGGACGGTGGAAAAAAGTCTGCGCTTCATGGTGCTCTTCCTTGCCAGGAGTGGATCGATGCAGGCTTCTACGGCGCAGCATCGACGGCGGGGTTAAGCGACACGCAAAAAAATGGCGCCATCTTTTTGATGGCGCCGAACGCCCCTTTGGATCGGGGCGTTGGGGGAAGAAAGATCAGATGTCTTCGAGCAGGGGGTAGGGGAGCGGCTCGACCGACAGGGCCGGACCGCTGGCCGCGCCAGCATGCAGAGCACCGGCTTCGAGCGCCGAGATTTGTATCGAGACCAGCGCCGACCAACCGCCGCCGGGTGCCGCCGCTGCCTGGGCCACGGTGCCGACCGGCTGCTCGCCGTCACTGGCCGCGAACACTTCCTGACCTGCCGCCACGGCCCCGTCGGCCTGCATGAGGTAGGTGCGCCGCTTGAGCGTGCCGCGGAACTGGCTGCGCGCCACGATCTCCTGGCCCGGGTAGCAGCCTTTCTTGAAGTTCACGCCGCCCACCGATTCGTAATTGATCATCTGCGGCACGAAGGCTTCGATGATGGGCGTGGTCACGGTCACGATGCCGCTGCGGACTTCGCTCCACTGCCAGAGGTCGGGGTCGAGCTTCGGTCCGGCCGGCGCGGCGTGGTCGGCGGGGGCGATCCAGAGCGCGCGCGGCACGCCGTCGGCGGGATACAGGGAGACGGCGCTGATGCCATCGCCGACTGCCGTGCGCTGGCCGGGCGGTGTGGCCGCATCGAGGCCGTTGGCGGTGAGCGCGGTGCCGGCCAGGCCGTAGAGCGCGAACTGGTCGGTGGCGTCGGTCAGCTTGACCTTGGCGCGCAACACGTACATCGACAGGCGCTTGAGTGTCGCGGCGAGGATGTCGCGGCTGCACACCAGAAGGATCAGCTCGGGCTGCGGCCGGATGCCGATGAAGCTCGCGATCACGCGGCCCTTGGCGGTACAGAGCGCGGCCAGACGGGCCTCGGTGGCGCCGAGCAGCGAGAAATCCTGGGTCAGTTGTCCGTGCAGGAAGCTGGCGGCATCGGGGCCTTCGGCGCGGATCACACCGAGTGGGGACAGCGTGGCTGCCCCGTTGAGAACGACAGTGGTCATCGCTGAATTATCATGGTCGGCCTGTTCCCTCGGTGCGGCAGGGACTCCCTCCTTTTCCTCGGTCGACCAACGCCTCCCATCGGATTCGTGCGCAGCTTCTTTCTTACGCTCTTCCTCCTGGCCGCCCTGATTGCGCTAGCGCTCGGCGCCGGCGGACTCTGGTGGGTGCACCAGCCGCTCAAGATGTCGGCGCCCAGCGCCGATCTTTCCGTCGAGCCCGGCACCACGCCGCGCGGCATCGCGCAGGCCGTGGCCGATGCCGGCGTCGATGTGCAGCCGCAACTGCTCTATCTGTGGTTCCGCATCTCGGGGCAAGACCGCCAGATGCGCGCCGGCAGCTACGAGCTGGAGCGTGGCGTCACGCCCAAGCTGCTGCTCAACATCCTGGTGCGCGGCGAGGAAGCCACGCGCAGCCTCGTGCTGGTCGAAGGCTGGAACATGCGCCAGGTGCGTGCCGCGCTCGGCAAGGCCGAACAGCTCAAGCCCGAGAGCGTGGGCCTGACCGACGAGGCGCTGATGGCCAAGCTGGGCAAGCCGGGCGTGCACCCCGAAGGCCGCTTCTTCCCGGACACCTATACCTATTCGAAGGGCTCGACCGACGTCGCCCTGCTGCAGCGCGCGATGCGCGCCATGGACAAGAAGCTCGAAGCCGCCTGGGCAGCACGAGCAGCCGATTTACCCCTCAAATCGGCCGATGAGGCGTTGATTCTGGCCAGCATTGTCGAAAAGGAGACAGGAAAGGCCAACGACCGAGCCGAGATCGCCGCCGTCTTCACCAACCGCCTGCGCATCGGCATGCCGCTGCAGACCGACCCGACGGTGATCTACGGCCTGGGCGCCACCTTCGATGGCAACCTGCGCAAGAAGGACCTGCAGACCGACACGCCCTGGAATACGTACACCCGCGGTGGCTTGCCGCCCACGCCGATCGCGATGCCGGGCAAGGCGGCGCTGCTGGCGGCGGTGCAGCCGGCGCAGAGCAAATCGCTGTATTTCGTGTCGCGCGGCGACGGCACCAGCCAGTTCAGCAGCTCGCTCGACGACCACAACCGCGCGGTCAACCGCTACCAGCGCGGCGGCGGTGCGCCCCAACCCAAGGCAACGCAATGAGCAAGGGTCTCTTTTTGACGCTGGAAGGCATCGATGGCGCGGGCAAATCGAGCCACCTCGATGCGATGGAAGCGCTCTTCAAGGCGCAGGGCCGCACGGTGGTGCGCACGCGCGAGCCCGGCGGCACGCCGCTGGCGGAAACGCTGCGCGGGCTGATCCTGGAGCAGCCGATGGACCCGCTGACGGAATCGCTGCTGGTGTTTGCGGCGCGGCGCGACCACATCGTGCAGGTCATCGAACCGGCGCTCGCGCGCGGCGACCTCGTGCTGTGCGACCGTTTCACCGATGCCACCTTCGCTTATCAGGGCGCGGGGCGTGGTTTCGATGCGGCGGTGCTGTCGACGCTGGAACAGTGGGCGCAAGGGGGCAGGGCGGAAGGGCTGCTGCAGCCGCACGTCACGCTGTGGTTCGACCTGGCGCCCGAGATCGCGGCACAACGCCTGGCGGGCGCCCGTGTGCCCGACAAGTTCGAGGCGCAGCCGGTCGAGTTCTTCCGCCGCGTGGCCCAAGGCTACGCAGACCGTGCCGCCGCGGACGCGCAACGCTTCGTTCGCATCGACGCCAGCCAGGCGCGCGACCAGGTCTGGCAACAGATCGAAACGGCGCTGGTGGCGCGCGGCGTGTTCGCACCTCAAAGCGGAGTTGCTCGATGACCGTGCCGGCCCTCACGCCCTGGCTACGCCAGCCGCTCGCGGAATTGCTGCGCCAGCGCGGCCATGCCTGGCTGCTGCAAGGGCCGTCGGGCATCGGCCAATACGAACTCGCGCTGGCGCTCGCAGCCGCCTGGCTGTGCGAGCAGCCGGCGGAAGAGGGCGGTACCGCCTGCGGCCAGTGCGCGAGCTGCCACGCCATCGAGGTCCGCACCCACGCCGACCTGTGCGTGCTGATGCCCGAAGTCGCCATGCAGGAACTGGGCTGGCCGCTCGACGAAAAAGCGCAGGCCGACATCGACGACAAGAAGCGCAAGGCAAGCCGCGAGATCCGCGTCGAGGCGATGCGCGATGCGGTCGGCTTTGCCCAGCGCACCAGCGCGCGCGGGCGCGGCAAGGTCGTGCTGGTGTATCCGGCCGAGCGCATGAACACCATCACTGCGAATGCGCTGCTCAAGACGCTCGAGGAGCCCGTCGGCGATGTGCGCTTCGTGCTGGCCAGCGAGGCCGCCTGGCAGTTGCTGCCGACCATTCGCAGCCGCTGCTTGGGCTTCACGCTGCCATGGCCCGAAACGGCCGCGGCCGAAGCCTGGCTCGTTGCACAGGACGTGCCGGCTGCCGATGCGGCCGCCCTGTTGCGCGCCGCCGGCGGACGCCCCAGCGATGCCTTGCGGCTCGCGCGGTCCGGTCAGTCGCTCAAGGCGTGGTCGCTGTTTCCGAAGGCCATTTCGCGCGGTGACGTGGGTGCGCTGTCGGACCATGCACCGGCCCAGGCCGTCGGCGCGCTGCAGAAGCTCTGCCACGACCTGATGGCTGTCGGCAACGGTGCCGAGCCACGTTTCTTCGAGGCGGCCGACCTGCCGGCGGCGCCGTCGCGGCTGGCCTTGGCGCGCTGGTCGAAATCGCTCGCGAATGCCGCGAGGACCGCCGAGCATCCGTTCAATGCCGGTCTCATGCTCGAAGCGCTTGTGAGCGAAGCGCGAAGCACCCTAAACTCAGCTGCTCGCCGCCCATGAACCAACCTGTCGCCCCCGCCACCCCAGCTTCCACGCCCGCCAGGCCGAGCGTCATCCAGCTCGCCATCAAGGAGAAGGGCGCGCTGTATGCGGCGTACATCCCGCTCTTTGCCGAGGGCGGCATCTTCATTCCGACCACGCGCGAATACCGGCTGGGCGACGACGTCTACGTGCTGCTGACGCTGCCCGAAGACCCGCAGCGCTATCCGGTGGCCGGCAAGGTCGCGTGGATCACCCCGGCACGCGCCGCCGGCAACCGGGCGCCTGGCGTGGGCATCCGTTTTCCTTCGGACGAGAAATCGCGGCAACTGAAGGCGCGCATCGAGGCAGCCCTTGGCGGCTCGATGGCGTCAGACCGCCCCACCCAAACCATTTGAGTTTTCCGCCGTCCTCGTGACGCGGAACTCCGTGTACGGCGCCACCTCACACAGGTGACAGGTGCGCTGACTTCACCATCATTTCCGATGTTCACAGACTCCCATTGCCACCTGACCTTCCCTGAGTTCGCGGACCAGATGCCGCAGATCCGCGCCGCCATGGCCGCGGCCAAGGTCGACCGGGCCCTCTGCATCTGCACCAAGCTCGAGGAATTCGACGACGTGCAGGCGCTCGCCGCCAGCTACGACAACTTCTGGGCCAGCGTGGGCGTGCACCCCGACAACGAAGACATCGCCGAGCCCAGCGTCGAAGACCTGGTGCGGCTTTCGGCCCGCCCCCGCGTGGTGGCCATCGGCGAAACCGGCCTCGACTATTACCAGATGGAAGAGCGCAAGGGCGGCCGCAGCATCGCCGACATGGAGTGGCAGCGCGACCGCTTCCGTGTGCACATTCGCGCGGCGCAGCAGACCCGCAAGCCGCTCATCATCCACACCCGCGAAGCCTCGGCCGACACGATTGCGATCCTCAAGGAGGAGGGCGAAAACGGCTCCGCCGGTGCGGCAGGCGGCGTGTTCCATTGCTTCACCGAAACCGCCGAGGTGGCGCGCGCGGCGCTCGACCTGGGGTTCTACATCTCGTTCTCGGGCATCCTGACTTTCAAGAAGGCGCAGGACCTGCGCGACGTGGCCGCCTTCGTGCCGCTCGACCGCATGCTGATCGAGACCGACAGCCCCTATCTGGCGCCCGTGCCGTACCGCGGCAAGACCAACAATCCGTCGTACGTGCCCTATGTGGCGCAACAGATCGCCGAACTGCGAAACCTGCCCATAGAGGCCATCGCCAAGGCGACGAGCGACAACTTCGAAATGCTGTTCAGGGAAGTCACATCATGAAAAACTACTTTAAGAAGTCTATTTATCTCCTTGTCATTGCTGCATCTTTTGCAGCGCATGCAGGTTCGTTCGAAGACTTTTTCCGCGCCGTGCGCGGCGACAACGCCAGCGGTGTGCGCAGCCTGCTCAAGCGCGGTTTCGATCCGAACACCCGCGACGAAAACGGCCAGACCGGCTTGCTTATCGCGCTGCGCGAACCATCGCCGAAGGTCATCCAGGCGCTGCTCGAATCGCCGCAGCTCAACGTGGACATCGCCAACCCCAAGGACGAAACGCCGCTGATGCTGGCCGCCATCAAGGGCCAGCAGGATCTGGTCACCCAACTGCTCAAACGCGATGCCGCCGTCAACAAGACCGGCTGGACGCCGCTGCATTACGCGGCCACCAGCGGCCAACTGACGATCATGAAGGTACTGCTCGACAACTACGCCTTCATCGATGCGCAATCGCCCAACGGCACCACGCCGCTGATGATGGCGGCCATGTACGGTTCGGGCGAAGCCGTGAAACTGCTGCTGGCCGAAGGTGCTGACACAGCGATGAAAAATCAGTTGGGTATGACTGCGGTCGACTTTGCAAACAAGGCGAACCGTACCGAAGCAGCGCAGCTGATCACGGCGGCAATGAATGCCAAGGCGGGCCCGAAGCCGGTGCCGAAGGACGGCAAATGGTGAGATGGGGCGGCGTTGCGTTCGCACTCGGCCTGACGACGGTCGCGTTCGATGCAGCGGCCCAGAACTCGATCTACAAGTGCATGCAGGGCGGCAAGATCACGTACTCGAACGAGCCCTGTCCCGACGCGAAGAAGATCGAGATCAAGCAGACCAAGGGAGTGAACTACGAAGGCAGAGGATCTGGAAATTCGCCCAGGCGTTGAGGGCTGAATCCATCGCTTTGCAGGCCCGGCAAAACGTCAAGAAAAGGGCGCCTGCGCACTCGTGCGAGACTCTGTAGAGAAGGAGAAGCAGAGATGAATACGTTCCTATTCATGGTCGTTTTGCTGGTTGTCGGCGTGCTGGTGTTTCTGGTCGTGGCCAAGAAAAGGTCGGAGCAAAGCACCAGCAACTTCGTCGACAAGCCCAAGGCCCGTGCGCCACTTACTGCACGCGAGCAGGCGATGTACAACCGCCTCGTGCAGACGCTGCCGGATCTTGTGGTGCTTCCACAGGTCAGCTTCGGCGCCTTGCTCACGGCCCGCACGCGCGCGGCGCGCAGCACCTTCAGCCGCAGGATCGCGGACTTCGTCGTGTGCGATCGCTCGTTCAAGGTCGTGGCCGTGGTCGAGCTCGGCGACAAGAACCAGAAAGACAAGGCCCGGCGCGATCCGGACCGGGATGCGATGCTGATCGAAGCCGGATATCGCGTGCTGCGGTATCAGCGCGTGCCGGACATCGGACGCGTGGAAGCGGATTTCGATCCTTCGTTGGCGTCAGTCAGCCCGATGGGGTCTTAAGCGCATTTTCTTGCGCGGTTCCCAGAATGGAGGGTTCCGTAAAAAGAACACAATGTGCATTATGTTAAATGAACTATCTGCCCATTGGGCTGCAAACGTGGACAGATGGGTGAAGCAATTGATTTGACAAACGCGAAGTAAAGCCCTGACGGGTTCTCACCACCCGTTGGTGTCGGTTTTCATCGGGAATGGAATTTTTTCACTCGGAACGCTTACGCCCTCCGGCCTTTCCCGCTGTGCGAGGCGCCGAATTGCCGCTTGATGGCTGACCATCCCAACGCGGGTAGTCAAGTCGGAGAGCCGCTCGACCAGGACCGCTAGGTCCTCGACCTTCTCTCCTGGCTCAACATCAAACCCTCACAAGCCGGCATGAATGGCGCTTGCTGCCGACGGGTCTGCGATGTAATGGATAGATGATTTCGAGCGGAACCCGCGCGGGAGCGGAATGCCGTGACTCCAGCTGCAGAGGTCAATTCGCTAAAATAGATACCCATGTCATCTCGTCCACAGCAACTACGGTTGTGGAACGCGGAACTGGCAGCGGCGCGAAAGCGTCGTGAAGACTCAGCTCAGCGAGGTGGCCCGAATGGGCAGCTGATCTCCGCGAAAGCGGACCCTCGTGACCATTCCTTAAAAGGGCTTCATTCGGAGCCCTTTTGTTTTTCAGCTGCATCCACAGCTGCCCAAAGGTATCTAAGCACGCTCCTTGTCAGATCTGAAATCGAGGGGCCGATTGCTC
Organism: Variovorax sp. RKNM96; assembly: GCF_017161115.1. Lineage (GTDB taxonomy): Bacteria > Pseudomonadota > Gammaproteobacteria > Burkholderiales > Burkholderiaceae_C > Variovorax. The sequence goes on from NZ_CP046508.1 coordinate 3,548,518, forward strand.
AGCTTACGCGCGCGGCGACCACCAAACAGTCTCAGTGGTGGTTGAGTTCACCGGCGCGTCGATCGTCGCTCAACCGGTGCAAGACCGGCACGCACTCTCAAATCGTTTAACTCGGCCCAGGCGGTGCCTTCAATCCATTCCCTCAGGTCAGGACTGCCGTCCTCGAGGAGGGCATCCATGATGTTGGGCCGACAGTCGAATGTGTCGACGGCGTACTCTAGCCAACTGGCATAGCCGTCCGGCGGCTGCCGATGGCGTGCGCTTCCTGGGAGTGTCTCTTTGTGCCTTTCACTCATTGCCAAACTCCTTCGCGCTATGGGACCCACGATTCAGGCAGTCGTCGACGGGCCTGATGCATCTCGCCGCGCTTTACCCGTTCTAGATTTCGTTGTGATCGCACTGGCGAGCAGGCCGCACGTAACTTCATGCGCCCTTTCCTCCGCCACTAACCGATCTCGAAAGTCGTCGCAGGCTTGTCTAGTGAAGCGGGCATCCGCCTGCAACTGCGAAAACTCCACAGATTTTGCAGCAAGCTCGCCGCGAAGCTGCTCAGACAACCTTCTCGGCCGCGCGCAGTGAACCGCGCTCAGCCTCCAGTTTCAAAGCGCCCTCCTCTTCGTTGCGACCTCGCAGCTTCTGTTCCTTGGCGAGTTCGGCGGCCGCTTGGCGGGTTGCCAGACGCTCGCGATCAATGTCCCCCAACAACCGGTGTTCGCGCGCGGTGTGCCGCGCCTCGATCTCCTTGATGGCCTCCTCACGCGCGACCGTCGCGGCTCGATGTTCGACCCGCTGCGCTTCATGCAGTGCCTGTGCGTGCGCAAGCAAGTCTCGAAGCCGGCGGATCTCGCTTTGCGCGCTATCTGTCGCGGTGTCAAAACAATAGATGCCTTCGAAGTCCATGCCTGTCTCCTTTTGTCCTTTTGTGCGGGTGTGCCCCATCTCCAACACGGTGTTTTTGTTTTGGTGCGGGAGAAATTCAGCGCCCACGGTAGCTCCCGGCGATGGATTTGTGCGCATGTTCAAGCAGGAGCATGCCTACTTTTCCTACGCACGAGAGCTCTGCGGATCGCCGTCGGCGCGTGCCTACGTCACGACGGCGCGATGACGCTGGCGCGCGGCAAAACGCCGTTCCTAGGATTTCCACATTGCGCCTGATGCGCTCGGAGATCCCCACATGAAATTCGAAGGTCATACAGACAAAGACAGCGCGGATGGTGCGAGCGATGGCGCGGGCCATCTCACTCGCCGGGCCATCTTCCAGTCGGGCGCAGCGCTCGCAGGTGCCCATACGCCATTGATGGCGCACGCGCAGGCCACGCCCACGGCGGCGCCGGTGGCCGCCGAGCCTCCGCCTCAGCGAATGCAGGTGCAGTTGCAGATCAACGGCCAGCCGCATCGCCTGGAAGTCGACACCCGCACCTCGTTGCTCGACGCCCTGCGCGAAAACCTCCACATGACCGGCTCGAAGAAGGGCTGCGACCACGGCCAGTGCGGCGCATGCACGGTGCTGATCGAAGGCCGTCGCACCAACGCCTGCCTCACGCTGGCGGTGATGCACGACGGCCAGTCGGTCACCACCATCGAGGGGCTGGCGCAAGGCGACACGCTGCACCCGATCCAGCAGGCCTTTCTGGACCACGACGGCTTCCAGTGCGGCTACTGCACGCCGGGGCAGATCTGCTCGGCCGCCGGCATGCTGGCCGAGGTGAAGCTCGGCATGCCCAGCCATGTCACGCGCGACCTCGCGGCCGGTGCCGTCACGCTGACCGAGGCCGAGATTCGCGAGCGCATGAGCGGCAACCTCTGTCGATGCAGCGCCTACCCGAACATCGTCGCGGCGATCAAGGACGTATCGGGGGCGCGGTCATGAAAGCCTTTACCTACGAACGCGCCGACACGCCCGCCGCCGCAGCGGCCGCGGCCGCCCGCCCCGGCGCGCGGATGATCGCCGGCGGCACCAACCTGCTCGACCTGATGAAGCTGCAGGTCGAGACGCCGGTGCACCTGGTGGACATCAACCGCCTGGGCCTGGACCGCATCGAGCCCAGCGAGAACGGCGGCCTGCGCATCGGCGCGATGGTGCGCAATTCGGACCTGGCCGCGGACCCCCGTGTGCGCCGCGACTACGCGGTGCTGAGCCGCGCGCTACTCGCGGGCGCCTCGGGTCAGCTGCGCAACAAGGCCACCACCGGCGGCAACCTGCTGCAGCGCACGCGCTGCTACTACTTCTACGACACCGCCCGCCCCTGCAACAAGCGCCAGCCCGGATCCGGCTGCTCGGCGCTGCAGGGGTTCAACCGCATTCACGCAGTGCTGGGCACGAGCGATCAGTGCATTGCCACTCATCCGTCGGACATGGCGGTGGCCATGCGCGTGCTCGATGCGCAGGTGGAAACCGTGGTGCCCGGCGGCACGCGCCGGGTGATTCCGATTGCCGATTTCCACCGCCTGCCCGGCAACACGCCGCACGTCGACACCAACCTGCAGCCCGGCGAAATGATCACTGGCGTGACGCTGCCGCCGCCCCTGCCGGGCCAGCACGTGTACCGCAAGGTGCGCGACCGCGCCTCCTATGCCTTCGCGCTGGTGTCGGTGGCGGCCATCGTCGATGCCGGTGGAGGGCGCATCCGCTCGGCGCGCATGGCGTTCGGCGGCCTCGCGCACAAGCCGTGGCGCGTGGAGGCGGCCGAGGCCCGCCTCGCGGGCACCGTGCTCGACGAGACCACCGTCGACGCGGCGGCCGACACCGTGCTGGCGGGCGCACGCGGCTTCGGCCACAACGACTTCAAGCTCCCGCTGCTGCGCCGCACGCTGCAGGTCACCATCAACGAAGCCGCCCGAGCCGCCTGAGGAGAAAAACGCCATGGAAATGACAACACCCACCGGCCGCAACCCGATCGACGAGAACCGCAGCGGCCTCATCGGCAAACCCATCGACCGCGTCGACGGCCGCCTCAAGGTGACCGGCAAGGCGTCCTACGCCTACGAGGTGCAGGAGGCGCCGGGCAAGCCGGCCTACGGCTTCATCGTCGAGGCCACCATTCCCAAGGGTACGGTCGTCGACATCGATGCATCCGCCGCCGAGAAGGCGCCCGGCGTGCTGCTGGTGATGACGCACCACAACGCGCCGAAGCAGGCGCCCTGGGGCCCCATCGATGCCAAGGACCGCTTTGCGCGCTCCTCGCCGCAACTGGCGAGCAACCGCGTGCGCTACTACGGCGAGGCCGTGGCCTTCGTGGTGGCCGAGAGTTTCGAGATCGCGCGCTCGGCCGCCAGGCTGATCCGCATCCGCTACGACACCGAGCCCGGCGAGTACGACATGGCCGCCGCGCGCGGCAAGGCTGAGAAGCCCAAGGACGACGAGATGCAGAAGGCCGACAGCCGCATCGGCGATTTCGATGGCGCCTTCGCCGCCGCGCCAGTGCAGGTCGATGCGACCTACACGACGCCCTATCACATCCACGCGCAGATGGAACCGCACGCCACCGTCGCCTGGTGGACCGGCGACCGCGTGACGGTGCACTGCGCCTCCCAGTTGCTGGAAAGCGCGCAGAACGCGGTCGCCAACACGCTGCAGATCCCGCCCTCGAAGGTGCGCATCGTGAGCCGCTACATCGGCGGCGGTTTCGGCGGCAAGCTGCCGATCTATGGCGACGTGATGCTCTCGGCCATGGCCGCGCGGCAGCTCAAGCGCCCGGTGAAGACGGCGCTCACGCGGCAGCAGATGTTCCACTTCACCACGCACCGCAGCCAGACGATCCAGCGCCTGCGTCTGAGCGCCACGCCGGACGGCAAGCTCACCGCCATCGGCCACGACTCGCTCTCGCACAGCGCGCGCTTCGACGATTTCTACGAAACCGCCAGCACCCAGACGCGCTCGCTCTACGCCGCGCCGAACCGCCTCACCACCCACCGCGTGGTCAAGCTCGACCTGCCGATTTCGGACTCCACGCGCGCGCCCGGCGAAGCGGTCGGCATGCTGGCGCTGGAGCAGGCCATGGACGAGCTGGCCGAGAAACTGAAGCTTGACCCGATCGAGCTGCGGCTGCGCAACGAACCCGCCATGGACCCGGAGAAGAACATTCCCTTCTCGACCCGGCAACTCGTGCGCTGTATGAAGGAAGGCGCCGAGCGCTTCGGCTGGAGCCGGCGCAATGCGGTGCCGGGCGCGGTGCGCGAAGGCCGGTGGCTGATCGGCATCGGCTTTGCCGCCGCCACGCGCAGCAACCTCCTGATGGACGCGAAGTGCAGTGTGTCGCTTGATCGGCAGGGCGTGCTCACGGCGCGCATGGCCATGACCGACATCGGCACGGGCAGCTACACGGTGCTCACGCAGATCGCGGCCGAGATGCTGGGCCTGCCGGTGCGGAACGTGCGCATGGAACTCGGCGACAGCGACTTTCCCGAAACACCTGGATCGGGCGGCTCGTGGGGTGCGGCGAGTGCGGGCTCGGCCTTGTTCGACGCCTGCACCCAGCTGCGCGAGCAGGTCGCGCGCCGGCTCGGCGCGAAGCCCGACGAGGTGGTGTTCGCTGATGGCCGCGCCACCGCCGGCGCGCGCTCCGAGGCGCTGGGAGCCCTGGCCGGCACCATCGGCCTGCGCGCCGACGGGCAGATCAAGAAGGGCGACATGGCCAAGAAGTTTTCGCAGCAGGCCTACGGCGCGCACTTTGCCGAGGTGGCGGTCGACATGGACACCGGCGAGATCCGCCTGCGCCGCATGCTCGGCGTGTTTGCCGCGGGCCGCATCCTGAACATGAAGACGGCCACCAGCCAGGCCACGGGCGCCATGATCTGGGGCGTGGGTTCGGCGCTCTTCGAGGACGCGGTGATCGATGCGCGCTACGGCGCGTTCGTGAACCACGACCTCGCCGAATACCACGTGCCCGCGCACGCCGACATCCCGGCTGTCGAAGCGGTGTTCCTCGACGAGGTCGACGACAAGACCAATCCGCTCAAGATCAAGGGCGTGGGCGAGCTCGGCATCTGCGGTGCGGGCGCGGCGGTGGCCAATGCGGTCTACAACGCCACGGGCGTGCGCATTCGCGACTACCCGCTGACGCTCGACAAGGTGCTGGGGCTGCAGGCGCGGCAGGCCTGAGAGCCCTTTGCTTTCAGGTCGCGCGCGCTACGCCATGTTGGGCTGGCCGTTGGAGGCCATGAGCCCGCCATCGACGGGAAGCGCGACGCCGTTGACGAAGCTCGCATCGTCGCTCGCCAGGAAGGCGACGACGGATGCGATCTCCGATGGCTCGGCGCCGCGGCCGAGCGGTATGCGCTCCTTGAACCTGGCCATGAGCTTGCGGTCGCTCTTCATGTCGGCGGTCATCGGGGTGAAGGTGAGGCTCGGGCAGACGGCGTTCACCCGAACGCCGTCGCGGCCATGGTCGAGCGCCAGCGCCTTGGTGAAATTGACGATGGCGCCCTTCGACGCGTTGTAGAAGCCCATGCCCCAGTCCCCGCCGAGGCCCGACACCGAGCCGGTGTTGACGATGCAGCCCTTGCTTTCGATGAGGTGCGGCATGGCGGCGCGGCAGCCGTGAAAAACGCCGCCCACGTTGGTGGCCATGATCTTGTCCCAGCCATCGAGCGGTGCTTCGGTGACTGTCCCTTCGACGGCGATGCCCGCGTTGTTGAACAGCACATGCAGCGCGCCGAAGCGCTTGATGGTGGCCGCCACGAGCGCCTGCACCTGCTTGTAGCTGGACACTTCGGTCACCTTGACCAGCGTGCGCTCGGGCGGCAGGTCGCGTGCCACGCGGTCGAGCTTGGCCTTGGTGTTGCCGGCGAGCACCACGCTTGCGCCCTCCTGCGAGAAGCGGCGCGCGGTGGCCTCGCCGATGCCCGAACCTGCTCCGGTGACGATGACGACGCGGTCTGTGAAGCGTTGCATGGGAATCTCCTGAGAATGGATTGACGGCCCGGCCTCAATGGCCGTATTTGCGGACACTGAGTTCGCCGTCGCTTTCGAGCCGTGCGATGCGCACTTCAGACAGCTCGCCGATGCCCTTTTCCCTGAGCTTGGACATCAGCTCTTCGATGGTGATGAGTTCGCGCCGTAGCGTCCGATGGACGATGCGGCCATGCCTGACCAGCGGCTCGGCGGGGGCCTCGATAAAGCGCGAGACAGCTGGCGAGTGGAAGCTGGCCCAGTCGAGCAGATAATTCCATCCCACCAGCGTCGAGATGAGCACCAGGCCGTCGGTCACGGTCTTGTATTCGCCCTGCATGGCGTTGCTGGAGGCGTCGGCGATCAGCACGACGAAGAGCAGGTCTGCCACGCCGAGCGACCCGACGTCGCGCCGCAACAGGAAGCGGAATACGAGCAGCAAGAACCAGTAGATCAACGTCCCCCTGAGCACCATGTGCCAAGGCGGCATCTCCATGCGAAAAAGCTCTGACAGTGAATCCATTGGGAGCCTCGGCGTTCTTTCTGTTTGCGCTTTACGAAGCTGCACACGTTGCATCGCGCGCGGGCAGCCGGGTGTAGGTCGGCGTAACCAATGCAGGCAGGAAGCCTTTGGCCCATGTGCGGTGCTGTCGGACGAAACCGCAAGATGCGCCGGCGAACTTTCGCAGCCGCATCGGCGATGGAAAAATGCTGTTCATGGCTTCCCGCCCTTCTCGCCCTTCCCGCTCTTCTCGCCCTTCCCGCTCTTCTCGCCCTTCCCGCTCTTCCGGTGTGCTCGCCCGCGAAAACGCAGCTGGCCACACCGCACTGCTGATCATCGACATGATCAACTGCTGGGACTTTCCCGATGCGGAAAAGCTGCTGCCGCGCGCTGCGGCCATTGCGCCACGCATCGCCGCGCTCAAGGCCCGCTGCCGCAAGGCGAGCGTGCCGGTGATCTATGCCAACGACAACCGCGGCCGCTGGCGCTCGGACTTCCCGGCACTGGTGGGGCTGTCGCTGGGCCAAGGAGGTGCGGGCGCCGCGATCACGAGCGCGCTGCAGCCCGACGCCGATGACTACTTCGTGCTAAAGCCCAAGCACTCGGCGTTTTTCGGCACGCCGCTCGAATTGCTGCTGCAGCACCTGAACGCCCGCCGCCTGGTGGTTACCGGCGTGGCCAGCGACCAGTGCGTGCTCGCGACCACCATGGAAGCGGTGATGCGCGACCTTGCGGTGGTGGTACCGCGGGATTGCGTGGCTTCGCAATCGGTAGCGCGTAACGACACGGTGTTGCGGCAGTTAAAGAAGTACCAGAACCTGCCCACGACGGCGTCGTCGCGCATCCGGCTGGTTCCGCACCGGTCAGGCGCTGCCAAGGCCGACAAGGGCCGGCGCTGAACATGTTCCCGCACATACAGATCGAGGGACAGCCGTGATTCCTGAAAAATTTGCAGGATCGTACTTAACTCTTTGATTTAAAGAGGTTTCCATTTCCATCTAGCAGCTTTTGGCAATAGCGCTGGGATGGAACGTCGTGGATAAAAGGCCAAGCCGGTGGACCCTGGACCCACCTCTCCATTCCCGGTAGCTTGATAGCCGATGGGCAGGATGTCGGACAGGAATAGCATCTGCTCGTCGACCAACCTTGGCGGGCGTAAAGATGCGAAAAGCCGAAAAGGTCGGCGCCGCCCGCACCGAGGATGGCGCGCGCCCGGGGGGTGAGTGGTCTTGCAGGCAGCGAAGAGCGTCTTGCTGCAGAAGAAGCACTGGCCGCAGGCGATCGTGAACAGCACCACCACCCGGTCGCCTTTCTTTAGTCGCGTCACACCCTTGCCCACCTCCTCCGCTATGCCATGAACTCATAGTCAAGACATCGCTCGATGCCCCCGTCGGAATCTTGTCGCGGAAGATATGCAGGTCGGAGCCGCAATGGCTGTGGCTGTCACTCGCAGCGCGACATCATTCTTCTTGTTCCAGCACGGGGGCGGGCACGGTCTCGACGCTAACGTTTTTGTAGGATTGGTAGTAGTGCTTTCATGATGCTGGCTTCTGGCACAGATGAATTTGAGGCAGAGCGGTCATTGCGCCGGAAACGAAATTTTGAGGTTGACGTTGACCGGTATGAGGAGCGCAAGCTATGGCGACGCGTGCTACGCCAAAGACGAGCTAACTTACTCAGATACCGGCATCGGCTGACCGCCTTAGACTTCGGCTATCGAGATCTACCGGGTGGGAACCTTTGAACCGGATTGGCGATCAATTTGCGCCTCGGCTTCAAGCCAATCTTCTGTTTCGTGACCTTCTGCGCCGCCTCGGCGTTCATAGGCTTCGTACGCTGCCCGCCGAATCGCTTCATCGCGAGAGTTGAGCTCAGGGGCAGGCATGCTCTGCGCCGGCTCTGTCGGTTCTCGATTGGTCTGCGGTGTCAGATCCTCGGTCAGGCCAAACGCGGCAGAGTCGTCATGTTTCGTGCTATCGACGTTCTTTCGCTTGAGCTGCATGCGCTCATTCGGGGGCGGACCGGAAACGTCTTCGCCGACGAAATTCTTTTTGCCGGAAAAGCTCTCGCCGGCGCCCATGTTGTCCACCCCGCCGCTGGTGGCAGGGCGGGTTCCATCGCCCGAAGCTGCAATTGGTCTGTCAGTCATTGGGTGCTCCTGAACTGATTGTGGTGTTTTAAGCGTCGAGACTATGAATTTGTACTTGCGTAGGAGCACTTCCGCATCGGTTGTCTGTCATGGCGCAACAGTGTCCCGGCCTCTCGAATTGCGAACTGTTCACCGATAACGCTGGGAACAGCACGGAACCGCCGATGATCGATTCGGACGGGTGAAGCAGACGAAGCCAAAGTGCTTGAGTCGACCTGGTCGGACGGGCCGGCGCTCGGTGGTTCGATTCCGCGCATTTAGCGGCAAGACAGCGCCACGCGATGCCTCGTACGCAATCCGTTAGAAGCCTACCGTGGGCCGTCGCTCGCACATCTGCCTCCAACGGCCGCACCGAATGTGTGGGACGTTTATTTTTTCGCCGTTTTGACCGCAAGATCCTGTGCATGTTTGAGGTGTCCCTGAACGACAGGAAGCATCTTCGTGGCCAACGCCTTCACGTCGGCGTCTTTGGCGTCAGCTTGCGTCTTCTTGAGCAGTTTCTCCGTGGCTTCATGGTCGCCGACGCCAGCCTGTTTCACGTAGCGCGAATCGAAGAGGTCGCCCTTGAGCGCCTTGAATTCGAGCATCACGGCCTTGTGCTTGACATCGGGGCTGTCGGGCAGCTCGACCCCCTTGGTGGAGGCCAGCGCTTTGACGTCCGAAAGGCCCTCGCCATGGTCGTCGACCATCATCTGCGCAAATTTCTTGACGTCGCTGTTGGTGGTCTTCTCAACGGCCAGCTTGCCGGTCTCGACCTCGGCGATGTTGGCCTGCGCGATGTCTTTGAGCATCGAGGCGTCTGAAGCCTCGAGTTTGTCGGCCGCCCAAGCTTGGTTGCCAAGGGCCGCTATAACGGCGGCTGCCGCAAGCAGATGTCGAGTGAATCTCATGAAGTGCTCCTGGGTAGTTGAAAAGGGCTTCAACATTCGCATGAGCGGCCTGCAAGCGAGTGTAGGAAAAAGCCAGCGAAACGATGTTCGAAGTTCATCTGCGCCCCACCTTTTGGCCACCTTGAAGGAATGGTCGCTACTCTATTTCGTCAAGCTATATTCGAGCAAAACTGGAGGATCACGGATGCCTACCTCTCGCGAAACGCGCTCGGTCGCAAAGCTGGCTTGGGAGGCCGCGTTTGAGCGCCTCGGCAACGCACTGCGTCCTCCCGAGGGCTACCCCGAACCCACTCCCGAGCAACTCGCGGAATGCTATTGGAATGCGCAGGCGCACCTGGAACAACTGCGGGTAGCGTTCGACATCCAGCCCTTGCGATGAAGAGCGACTGCGTCATTCCGGTGACCGTGAGCGAGGCCACACCAAGCGGGCATTGGGCCACCCAGACGGCAAGCCCTGGCGCTGAAACTGACGCCTGGACCTGTCGCCAAAGGCTGGTGCCCCAGCACGCCCGTGACAGGCGGCCGGCGCACTCGAGAATCAGACCTTGGGTGGATCGTTTTCCCGTCCAAAGTGCCGATGCGCACCCATCGCGGCAATGAACGTGGTGATCGCATCGTCAGCCGCGACTGCATCCGCCAGGACGAGTCCAGGATCCGTCGAACCATCAGGCAGTGTCATCGGAATCTGCGCTTGAGCCAGCAGTGCTTCTGATGCGCCGAAGGCCAGAATGGTCTTGCAGTGCCAGTACTGGTCGCGAAGGAACTCAAGCGTGTGGGCATCCCGGTCAAGGGCTTCCACTGCTGCTTGGCCATCTGGCAGCACGAGCGCATCGAACAGGAAGCCAGGCGAATTTTCCATCGTCGCGTCTGCCTCGAATTTCTCGCCGCCGGCGCCGGTGTATGTACCCAGGCGAGCGGCCACGAGACGAGGCACGGCCCCTGCGGCCACCAGCGCCGACACCAACTTCTGCAACGAGCTGCCATCGACGCCATGGTCGATCAGCACCGCGACCTTGCGGGTCCGGATGCCACCGTCGCCCGGTCGGGCCGTCAAAGACAGCGCCGTCGACGTATCCACCTCCGGTACGGAGGCCTGTTCCAGCGCCTTGGGCAGGGGCGCTGGCAGTTCCATACCTAGGTCCTGCGCCAGGCGCTGTGCGAGGTCAGGCGCCGCATTGAGCAGGCTGGCCACCACGCGTTGGCGGATCGCCGGAACTGTGACCTTGGAGAGCTCGAAGCGGAAAGCGTTGCCGATGTGCGCCTTCTCTACTTCCGTCTGGCTTTCAAAGAACAGCTTGGCTTGTGTGTAGTGATCGGCAAACTTTTCGGGCTTGATGCGCAGCTTGTCCGCACTCTCTTTTGCATCCAGACGTCTCGCCACGCTGGCAAAGCCTTGGGCCGCGCCAGCCTGGAAGGGGCAGCCGCCAGCGAGTGAATTCGGCTCGTAGGCAACGCGGCCGCGGTTGATGGCTTGCCGGTGCATGCCGTCGCGCTGGTTGTTGTGTACCTGCGCGATCGGCGCGTTGATCGGTAACTCGTGAAAGTTGGGCCCGCCAAGCCGGGTAATTTGCGTATCGACGTAAGAGTGGATGCGGCCGGCCAACAGAGGATCGTTGGTGAAGTCCAGCCCGGGGACGATGTGGGCTGTGCAGAACGCAACCTGCTCTGTCTCGGCGAAGAAGTTGTCGGGGTTGCGGTTGAGCACCATGCGGCCAACGATCTGCACGGGGACCAGTTCCTCGGGAATGATCTTGGTGGCATCCAGAATGTCGAAGCTGAACTGCTCGGCCTGTTCCTCGGTGAAGATCTGAAGGCCGAGCTCCCATTCCGGATATTCGCCCGCTTCAATTGCTTCCCAGAGATCGCGTCGGTGAAAATCCGGGTCTGCGCCGGAAATCTTCACCGCCTCTTCCCACACCAGCGAGTGCGTGCCGAGCTTGGGTTGCCAGTGGAACTTGACGAGAAAGCTCTCGCCGGCCTCGTTCACCAAGCGAAAAGTGTGCACGCCGAAGCCTTGCATCATCCGGTAGCTGCGCGGAATGGCCCGGTCGGACATCTGCCACATCAGCATGTGCGTGGACTCGGGCATCAGCGAAACAAAATCCCAAAACGTGTCGTGGGCACTCGCTGCCTGCGGCATCTGGTGGTGCGGCTCGGGCTTGACCGCATGCACCAGATCCGGAAACTTCATTGCGTCCTGGATGAAAAAGACGGGCATGTTGTTGCCCACCAAATCCCAGTTGCCTTCGTCGGTGTAGAACTTGACCGCGAAGCCGCGCACGTCGCGCGCCGTGTCCTTGGATCCGCGTTCTCCCGCCACCGTAGAGAAACGCACGAAAACCGGAGTGATCTTGCCGGCCTCTTTGAAAGGGGCGGCTTTGGTGAACTTGGTCAGAGGTTCGTAGCACTCGAAGAAGCCGTGCGCGCCCGAACCGCGTGCATGCACGATGCGTTCGGGGATGCGTTCGTGATCAAAGTGGGTGATCTTCTCGCGCAGGATGAAATCTTCGAGCAGCGCCGGCCCTCGTGCACCGGCTTTGAGCGAGTGCTGGTTGTCAGCCACAGGCACGCCTTGGTTGGTGGTCAGCGTCTGCCCGCTTGAATCGACGCGCACCCGGTCCAGCGTGTCGATTGTCGCGTTAACGCCTTCGCGCGCGACGGTGCCAGTCTTGCTGGAAAAATTCTCCTCTGACAACGTACTGGCGCCGGGCAGCGTGGAAGGCGGTTCGACAGTGGCTCCCGGGGGCGTCGACGCCGCATTTTCTTCGCCGTACTCCGCTGGCTTGTTGGGGTTCGCCGGCATGCCGCCGGCAAGCTTTTGCGTGTCGATGGCCTTCTGTGCCGGTGGATCTCCTTTGCCCGCGGCGGGTGGCGCGGGGTTTGCGGGCGCGCTGTCGGTGTTGCGTGCCGCTGCACGGGCTGCGTCGAGCTCGGCAGGTTGTGATGAGGAAGCAGACGGTTTTTTCGCCATGGGTCTCTCCTAAATAAAGGAGACCGAGGCTAGGAGTCGTGCTCAGGCCCCGATGTAGGAAAAGAGCGCATCGACGGCGCAACCGTTGAGACCACAGCGCCAAGCCGTGCTGCCAACGACATGCATTCCTTCGCACTCATCAAGATTTTGCTGACGACGGAGTTTGCGGGATGGGCCGACGGCCAGAATTCCAGCGACGGGTCTGAGCTCGAAGTCGTCAGAAAGCCGTATCGCCTCACGGATCTGGCGCGGCGAGTGCGAATGGTCCTTAACAGCCCGACCGGCAATTCCAGCGTCTGCCGCGGCACATGAGTTAGGCGGTGGCAAGCTCGTCCATCAACTCTTCTTTGCGAGCGGCCAGCAGATCACGCATGCCTGCGAGATCGAGTTTTTTCGTGGCCCGCGCCTTGACGAAGATTTCGTTGCGCTCTTCCTTGACATGGTGATCGATGTATTCGCCCAGAACAATGACCTTGGCATCGAACATGTCGTCGACATCGCTGGCGTCTTGAATCTTGGCGATCAGATCCTTGGCGCTGGCATGCTCGACCTCCGCCTCGTCCAGCAGGTCTGTTTCCTTGATCGCGGCTCGCAGCGCTGGATAAAAAATTTCTTCCTCGATCTGAGCATGGACGGTGAGCTCAAGGCAAATCTGGTTGGCTAGGTCGCGCTTCTTCTGCTGGTTGCTGGCAGCGCGAGAGTTGGTCAAGGTCTCGTAGTCTTTGAACATTTTTTTGACGTTGCGATGGTCCGCGTCCAGCAGGCTGCAGGCGTCCGGCGTTGCTCGTTGAGTAGGCATCTTTTTTAACTCCGTTTCGTGATGGGGAATTCAAAGATGCGCAATTGCTCAATGGATGTGCGTCAGACGAAATCGCGATGACGGATAAGAAACATCGCGCGAGCTGGGCAAGATCGAACCGTATGCCGGGCGCTCGAAGCTTTTACAACGGGTCAAGCACGACGCTTCGCGCGGTGAGCTAAACATTCTGCCTAATCGACTGAACTCCTTGGCAGCACTGTTGCCGCTCAGCCAACCGGCTCTAGCGCGTCTGCGTTCGGCGGCGAGAATTGCGTTTGGCAACTTCTCGCGCCATGGAGTCATTTACTTTCTTGAGCGTTTGACTGGATTCGCTCAACTGTTTTTCGAGCTGACCGGTGTGTGCAACCGCCTGGTCGACGTCAGGAGCAAGGGTCTTTTTTGGTACGGCACTGTCCAGCACCGCATGGACGACAGCCAGTTCATCAGCCACCTTTTGGACTGCTTTCGTTGCCTGCTGGTTGTCCTTCAGCGCCTTGGCCAAGGCTTCTGCGCTGTCTAAACCGGAAGTTGAAGTCTGGTCTGGCATGGGAAAGTGCCCTCGAATCACAGGTCACAGGATGTTAACGGTAATCGAATGTAGGGCGAGATACGGGACGTAACTTGAGCTTTTGGCCTACAAGTGTGCGGCGAGCGAATCGCCTTAATCGTCAAAGCCGTGTTCCTGGACCTAGTCGGTATCAGGCATGGCGATGACTCGACGGGCAAACTGCCATGACTCTCGCCACTGTATTGGTTGAAGACAGCAAAACCATTCGAGACAATTTGATTCCCGCGTTGGCCGAACTCGCCGATGCAAAGGTAGTTGCCGTGGCTGAAACTGCGCAAGAGGCCATAGCCGTTTTTGAGAGCCTTGCTGACGGATGGCAGCTGGCGATTGTCGATCTGTTCCTGCGCGCTGGATCCGGGCTGGAGGTGCTTCGCGTCTGCCAGGTTCGGCAGCCGGGCCAGAGGGTCGTCGTCCTCACCAACTATCCGACCAAGGAGATGCGGCGTCGAAGTCTGGCGCTGGGTGCGGATGCAGTTTTCGATAAATCGAGGGAACTCGATCTATTCTTCGATTGGTGCAGCCGGTCGGGCTCGTGATCCTGAGCGATTTCTTCACTCATGAAGAAATCAGGCTGGTGGCGATAAAAGCAATCGCTGCCACGGCCATTGCGGCCGTTGCAGTCCAACCCAAAATCCGCCATCGCAGCGGCAAAGACAGATTTCCCATGAGGCGACGGCTGCTCGCCGCCAGCATGACGCCGACCATGATGGGCACCGACATCAGCGAATTGATCACCGCCGCCCACACCAGCGCTTTCATGGGATCGATGCCCACGAGGCTGATGCCCATCCCGCACACCATGGCTGCCGCGAGGATCGCGTAGAACGCTGGGGCCGCGCCAACCGGTTTCTCGAGCCCGCGGCGCACCTTCAGGAACTCGGCGCACGCGTAGGCAGCGGAACCGGTTAGGACCGGCAATGCGAGCAGTCCCGTTCCCAGAATGCCGAGGGCGAACAACACGAACGCCGCATCACCCGCGATCGGCCTCAGTGCCTCTGCAGCCTGGGCGGTTGATTCGACATACAGCTTGCCATCTGCATGCAGCGTGGCGGCTGCAGCCAGAATCATGAAGAACGCGATGGCGTTGGAAAAGCCCATTCCGAGCCAGGTGTCGAGCCGGAGCCTCCGCAATTGCGCCGGTGCCTGGTCGGGAGCCTTTCTGAGCGGTTGGTCTTTCTGGACCCGCTCGATCTCCTCGACCTCTTGGGCGGCCTGCCAGAAGAAAAGGTAGGGACTGATGGTTGTTCCGAGAACTGCCACGATCATTTTCACGGTCTCTGAGTCCCAATGAACGCGCGGAACCAAGGCGCCCGTCAATGCCGTCGCCCAGTCCACGTGTGCGACCAGGGCAACACCCACATAAGCAAGCAAGGACAACGTCAGCCACTTCAGGATGCGCACGTAGCGACGGTAGGGAAGCCAGGCTTGCAATCCCAGGGAGATCGATCCGAACGCCAGCGCGTACAGGGCCTCCGGCCCCCCGATCGCCAGCCGTACGACTTCCGCCATGGCGCTGAGATCCGCCGCGAGGTTGATGATGTTGGCGATGAGCAGGAACACGACAGCCAATGCCACCACGGGGCGCGGCCAGAGCGCGGCGAAAGCCGAAGTCAATCCTCGTCCCGTGGTCCGACCGATGCGTGCGCTGGCAAGCTGGATGCCGACCATCAGCGGGTAGGTCACCAGCAGCGTCCAGCCCAGGCCGTAGCCGAAACGTGCGCCTGCCTGGGTATAGGTTGCAATGCCGCTGGGATCGTCGTCGGCCGCGCCGGTGATCAGGCCCGGGCCGAGTTTGCTCCAGACGCTCTGCTTTTTCCCCTCCGCATCCTCGTCTGGCGTCGCATCAGACCCTTGGCTTGTGGCCGCGCTCGCAGCCAACGGGTTGTCCATAGTGCCCCCCATATGTGTAAAAGAAGCTGCTTCTCTAGGACGCGGCCATCGAGTTGGCGCCGTCTCTATGGCCGAGGCGATGCCCGAACAAGGCTAGGTCGCCAGAAGACAACTCAGATAAAGGGCACACCGCCGGTGACAGGAATGGTCGCTCCGGAGATGTAGCTCGCCTGGTCCGACGCGAGCAGCACATACACCGCCTGCAATTCGGCGGGTTGGCCAGGCCGCTTCATGGGTGTCTGCGTCCCGAACTCCCTGACCTTGTCGGGCGGCATCGTCGAGGAGATCAACGGCGTCCAGAAGGGCCCTGGGGCAACACAGTTGACTCGGATGCCCTTGTCGGCAAGCAACTGGGCCATGCCGCCTGTCATGTTCTGGATGGCGCCCTTGGTGGCCGCATAGGCCACCAACGTCGCGTTGGGCTTGTCTGCGTTGACCGAGGCGGTACTGATGATCGAGCTGCCCGGCTTCATTCGCGCAGCGGCCGCCTTGCAGAGAAAGAAATTGGCATAGACGTTGGTTCGAAAGGTTCTGTCGAATTCTTCCGATGTGATCTCGTCCAGGCCTTTGTGCGCCATCTGAAAAGCCGCGTTGTTCACCAGGATGTCGAGCTTTCCAAAGTGTTCAATCGCAGTGTCAACCAGGTGGCGGCAATGCGCTTCCTCGCAGATGCTTCCGGGCACTGCGACGCAGACACGCCCTTCCCTTTCAATCAACTGCTTCGTCTCCTGTGCGTCCGACTCCTCTTCGGCCAGGTACGAGATGAGTACGTCTGCGCCTTCTCGCGCGAACGCGAGGGCGACAGCACGTCCGATGCCGCTGTCGCCGCCCGTGATCAGCGCCGCCTTGCCGTTGAGCTTGCCGCTGCCGACGTAAGACGCCTGTCCGAAATCCGGGCGAGGTTCCATGCGGGATTCCAGGCCGGGAGGCTCCTGTTGAGGAGTGGTGAATGGCGGCTGGGCGCCAGCTTCCTTGGGATGAGTCATGACCGCTCCTTTCAATGTCAAGGGACGGGTGTTTGTCCTCGCCGAAGGCGCAGCCAGATGTAGGAGAGTTACTTCCGGCGTGTGGGGGCAGTGCGCATGATCGTGAGCGCGACTTACTGACAGCGCTCGGTTCGTCATCCGCTCTCTTCTAGGCTCACCAAAGCCAGGTTTTCTAGAGGTGAAAGAACGCTCAATGCGTGATATTGTTCACATAAACATCCACGCCGTGACAGTGCTGCTTCCTTCCGATGTCAGATATTCCGACCAAGCGAGAGTCCCTCGGCGAATGGGAACTCTATTTCTTCCTCTCGGGGCCCACGGACGAGGGAGTCTTTGTGGGCTCTGCCGAAGTGCATCAAGGTCGGCGGATGTTTTGCAAACTCGTCAGCGTCAAGCCTCAAACAACGGCGGAGGCTGCAATTGAAGCGCTGCGCCACCAGTGCGCCACCTGGATCGATGAATGGTCCACTCGCGCACATTCCGCCCATACCGGCCCTGCACCGTTGCAATGATGCGAGCATGCCAAGAGAGCCGCAAATCGTGGGTCAAGCCGGGACACAGCCAGTTTTTAGCTCGTAAGTGGCAAATCATTTAAGGGGCTGGCTAGGTCGGCCCGCAGCCACGCGGGATTGCTCCCTTGCACTGATCCCAAAGCCCTAGAAAGTTCAATCGGCGATGCGCCACGCGGAATCGGCCCCCGCCTGATAGGCGCCCTATGACTTGGAAAAACCGAGCGGCTCTGATTCATTTTTATCGTGAGCCCTGCCCGCGCTGTCGCGAATGGCCTGGTCATACGTCATCTTGCCCTCGACCACCGCTGCGGCGTCCGCTAGAAATCGAGGTGTTGGTTCGTGGCCCGAAATCCGGGTGTTTGCAAGAGCCTGGGCCATTGCATCACGGCGCTCCTCCTTTGTGCTCAAGGCAACACCTCAGCCCCAAGAGGATGCCAAGCCATCACCTCTCCACCGTGCAGTTTTGGATTGAACCTTTCAAGCAAGTTCTCCAGCGTACGTGCCTCGATCCGAGGTCGGGATAAAACGCCGGCCCCCCGCGGCCGCGAAGCGGGGCTAGGCACCTTCTTCTGACTTGCTTTCTTGGTCATGCTGATGATTTTCCTCCTGCAGTGCTCCTCGCAGTCAAGTGGAAGTCAAGCCGGGATACGGCCAGTTTTAGCTCATAAGCGGTTAAGTCATTAAGAATGACTTGTTTATGCGACCACACATGGGCACGCGGTATCGGCCCCCCCCTGACAACCGCGTGATCGCCGCTCTATGTCTGGGGAAGTCCCGATGGCTCTGAGCCATTGCGACTACGAACTCTCGCCGCGCTGTTGCGAACGGCTTGGTCATAAATCATCGTGCCCTTAACCACCGCCGCGACGTCTGCCAAAAATCGTGGTGTAGGTTCATCGGCCGTGATGAGTTCCGGAAGTGCGCCCCCTGATCAGAGTGGCGGAGTGCGAACTTTTGGGCAATTGACTAGCGAAGCGGCGGCGAGCAATCTGCCGTCTAGGGTGCCACATGTAGAAGGAGGACTCTGCAATGCTGGATGGCTTTCGATTGTTCCGCGCTCGAACGGTTCTTCTCCACTCGAATGCACTCGCACTGATGGCTGTACTGGTCTCCGTGTGCTCCTGGCTCACATTCTGGTTCGGTGAGTGACTCTGCTGCCTTGGTTTTACCAATCTTGCTTTAGATCCTCCGACCTGGGTTCATCGGCTGAGTCACGGAGCGAAATACCGTGGTTCTGCAGGTGGTCACAGGACATGTCCCATGTGTCTATGCTCGGTACCTGATGGGACGACAGGCCGCGATGTCGTGTCACCACAATCCGCTCCTCGTAGCGTCCGGCAGATCTCTCTGGGTGGGGGCGGAATGCCGTGATCGGTGCACTCCCACGCGCCGCCAACCCTGCTTGGGTAAACTCACCGCTCCAACACCATTCAAGTGCACATGATCGGCTGGTACCTTGCCATCTATCAGCAGACCCCCATCGAGCGCTTGGCGTCCCATGACCCCACCACGCTGCTCGCATGCTGGGAAGCCGGCGTTGGTGGCCTTGCGTGCCTGGACAAGCTGGTGGCCGAAGGCAGGGCCGAGCGTCTTTCTCGGGACGGATACCCGTCGAGATACACAGCTCGAGCCGCAGACGTACTTCCCCTGATACTCGCGGGCCCTCCGCCCCACACCGGTCCCCTCATCATTGGCGAAAACTACATACGGCCATCAGGCTGGATGGCACATCTGCGCATCGAACAGCCCAAGTTGAATGCATGTCCGGCTGAACAGATTCTGACTATCGACGCCTGGGATCAAAGTTAGCGATCGACGGTGCGCTTCGTGCCGTTTCCTCGGCGCGGAATTGATCTGGCACGGTTTGTCGAGTACCGTCCGAGCGTCGGATGTTCCGGCTCACAAAGGTATTTCTCTTCACTATCCAAAAACCACTGCCTCCGCCCAATGGCTACAACAGCTGGCTCGACTACGCAGTCGAAGCATTCAGCACCCGGCAGGCCTGGCTTGAAAGCCTCTGGGAAACCTGGGCCGATGACACTGCGGTCGAACTCGACCGCGAAGAAATCCGCGAGTCTGCACGCCTGGAACTGCGCGCTCTGCGCAAGGCGGCCGCAGCAGCCGATCCATGAGTACGGAACGCTGCCGCGCACATTGCATTCACCGCGCTATCGAGTCTTTCGCGCACCGGCCTTGGCGGCCTTTGACGGTGGTCCCTCTTGCGGCGGCACCGGTTCCGACGGCGAGAGCCGCTCCAGCAAGGCGCGCAGCGTCTGAGCTTCGGCTTTGAACTGCATCGCTTCTTGTTGAGCCACTGCGAACCGTTCCCGCGTCGCTTGAAGATCATTAACGAGACTTCGATTGCTGGCCGTCAGCTCTCGTTGCGAATCCTCGGCCGCATCGGCCCTGACTTGCAGTCGCGTGACGGCGTCGGCCTGAATCAACATGCTCTCGCGATGACGGCCCTCGGTCTGTGCCAATTGGCCGCGCAGCGCCTCGAGCTGCTTGTCGGCCTTGATCCGGGCTTGACGCTCTTGGTCAATTTCCAGCAGCGCGCGCCGCTCGGCGGCATCCGAACGGCCGTTCGCGACGTCCACGGCCTCTCGTGCCTTGGCCAACTCGGCGCTGAAATCCGCCCGGACGCGCTCCTGCTGGTTGCGCGTTTCCTCGAGGTGGCGCTGCAGCTCCTGCAGCCTTGCCAAGGCGCCGGCATGGCCACGCCGCTCTGCCTCCAGGTCCGTTTGCCGTTGCTGGAGCGATTCCTGGGCCGCGCTCAGTTGCTGCCGCAGGGTATCGGCGCTGGCCTGCGCCTCCGATGCGGCCTGGCGGGCTCGAGCTTCCTCGCCCTGGGCTTGCTCGACCGCAGCCTGGTCCTCGAGGCGCAGCGCCGCGAGTTCGTGGCGCGCGGCGGCGGTAGCCTGCCGCCATAGATCGGCGATGGCTTCCGCTGCGCTCGTCTTGAGTTCGGGCGGCAGATCCGGGTGGTCGATTTCGACGCGCGCCTTGCTACGCAGGTCTTCCCAGAACTTGGCGAGCGCCTCCGCCGGCGCGCTCATCGAGCCCTTGCGAACGAACTGGTACAGCTTGCTCGCCGTGGGAGTGATGCCATAGCGAAAGAACAGCAACGCGCAAACCTCGCGATAGAGGTCTTTCGTTTCCGTAAATCGCCCCCTGAGGGCTTCGATGTCGCTCTGGAGTTCGGCTTCAGTAGTCATAAATAAATAATACAACGTAATACGTTGAATTTATTGAGTTAACTTAAAGTCTATGGACATAAGTCTTCTAATGTCCATAGACTTGGTCATGTTCTTCTTTGGCGCGTAGCTCCGCATGAATGCCCTCGTCAGCTTGGATCAGATGATGGTGCCGACCCATCTGGATGGCAGCTGCGGCCGCAATCGCGCCAGTTCGCGATCGCAGTTGGGTGCGGTCGACGACCGCTCGGCTGTTCTGGCCTGGCTGGCCCGCTACGCCGATTCACCCGCCACGCTCGCCAGCTATCGCAAGGAAGCCGAACGCCTCCTGCTGTGGTGCGTCCTGGAGCGCGGCGCAGCCCTCTCGGACCTTGTGCACGAGGATCTGCTGCTCTACCAGCGCTTTCTCGGGGACCCTCAGCCGGCCCAGCGCTGGGTCATGGAGCCGGGCCAGAGGCCGGGACGCAACTCTCCGCGCTGGCGACCCTTTGCAGGCCCGCTGGGGCCTTCGAGCTTGCGTCAGGCGCTCTCGATCCTCAATGCCATGTTTTCGTGGCTGGTGGAGGCCGGGCACTTGGCCGGTAATCCGCTGGCGCTGAGTCGGCGCAGGCGCCAGCACGCTGCACCTCGGGTGAGTCGCTTTTTGCTAGAGGAGCATTGGAACGTGGTGAAGGCCACGATCGAAGCGATGCCTGTTGCCAGTGAACGTGAAAGGCTGCACGCATCGCGCTGCCGATGGCTGTTTTCACTGCTCTATATCGGCGGACTGCGCGTGTCCGAGATCTGCGATGCGAGCATGGGTGGTTTCTTCAGCCGGCGCGGCACCGACGGGCGCGAGCGCTGGTGGCTCGAAATCACCGGCAAAGGCAGTAAGACCCGTCTGGTGCCGGCCACCGGCGAATTGATGACCGAGTTGATGCGCTACCGCAAAGTTCATGCGCTGAACGTACTTCCACAGGAGGGCGAAGGCATCCCGTTGGTGATGACGCTGATCGCCCCGATCAAGCCGATGGCACGAAGCGCCATCCACGAGCTCGTCAAGGGCGTGATGCACGCCGCCGCGGACGCGCTACGGCAGCGTGGCTCTGACTTCGAAGCTGCGGCCATCCATCTCGAGCAGGCCTCGACGCACTGGATTCGCCACACCGCCGGAAGCCATTTGAGTGAAAAAGTCGACCTGAAAGTGGTCCGCGACAACCTGGGCCACGCCAACATCAGCACGACCAGCATCTATTTGCACACCGAAGACGATGCCCGTCACGATGCAACCGCGGCCGGGCATCGGGTTGGCTGGCGCACGCAGTAAGGGCTCGTCCCTCGGCGGCCTCCAACACAGTCGCCAGGGCCACGCACCGGCGCAGCGCGTATTGAGGGACGATGCGCGGGCAGCCTCGTCGGCGGCTGTCTCAAAAGCTGCTGACGCGGCCGCCCTGTGAGTCCCAGAGGTCAACGATGACGTCCTCGGGCGCCTCCGAGGACGTCGAGCACTTGGCCGCGCGGCGAGACTGACGAAGCCTGCCGGATAGCGCGCAGCGCATCCCGGGCGATAAGGTACGCCTCGATCTGTTTTTCGCTCAAGAAGGGCTTGCCGGCGCCTCGGCTCATCGCCGTGCGAATCCGCCCTTCGTTCCCCGAGAGGGAAGAGCCAAACCCTGAAGACATGATCAACTCCTTTCTCTAAGTTCCGAGGATTTGCAGGGAGAAAGCATTCAAAGGTAGTCGGCGAGCAGCCAAGCGGCTGCCCGCCCCCTCGCGTCTAGGCGACGTGGATGTCAATGCGCCGCGGCTGGGCGTGCGCTGCCTTTGGGATGCGCAGCTTCAGCACCCCCTGTCCAAGTTCGGCCGTCACGCCTTGCGTGTCCAACTCCTTGCTGAGCGTGAAGACGCGGCGAAAGCGCCCCAGGCCGACCTCGGTGTGGCTCGTCTTCAGGTCTTGCGGCACCGCCAACGCCGACTCGGCCTCGATCGTCAGTGTTGCCGCTTCCACATGAAGATTCAGCTTGTCCCGGCTGACACCCGGCAGATCCGCATAGAGCGTGATGCCGCTCTCGTCTTCGATCACATCGACCGGCGGCGTGAGCGCCGCATCGCTGTAGCGGGATTGTTCGTCCTGCGCGGTCCTGTCCCGTGCGAGGTCGTCGCGCGAGGTCTGGATGGTGTTGCTCATGGTGAGGTCTCCTTTCTTTCGTTGCGTTCGTCGTCATTGGATGGCGATCCGGCGCGGCTGCGCGGAGGCCCGTCGCTGCACGGTGATGTGCAGCAGCCCATCCTTCAGCTTGGCCTGCACGGCCTCGGGGTCCGCATCGTCAGGAAGCGTCATCACGCGACGAAATGCACCGTCGAAGCGCTCGTTGATGTGCACGGACGCCTTGCTGCCCCCGGCTTCAGGCAAAGCACTCTTACGCTCGCCGGCGATGGTCAGCAGGCCGCGCTCCAGGTTCACCTCGAGCGAAGCCGGATCCACGCCCGGCGCGAAGGCATAGATCTCCAAGGCCTGCGGCGTGCTGCCCACGTTCAAGGCAGGAAAGCCGTTGCGGGCGAAACCCCGGATAGTGGGGGACAGATCGAAGGCCTGCTGCACATCGTGTTGCAGGCGATCCATCTCCGCAAAGATGTCGCGAGGAAACAGAGAACGGTACATGGCGAAAAACCTCCGTGAAAGTTCACTCGCGCGCCGCGGGCGTGCCCTCGGCGCGTCCGAACAATGATTCAAAAAGCCTGGCTCAACAGTTTCAAGCCCGGCGTGGCTGGCTCAGTGCGGCCAGGCCGTTTCGCGGGGGGCGGGCGCTGGACCGCGCGATGACGCGTGCGCGGGGGACATGATTCGCGGCATTCGGAATCGCCAACGAGGTGGGCGGGATTCTGGATAACCGAATGTCGCCAGTTCCTCGCGTCCCTTTTGGGTGACGGCCAGCACCTGGGCCGCCGAGGGGGAGCCGGTCAGGGAGGCCGGGTCCGAGGGAGATGGCACCAGGGCGATAACGAGTCCGGCTGCTCGCAACAGCCTCACCTGGTCGATATCCTCGGTGCGATAGAACGAGACGGGCAGGCGCGAGCCGGCGATTTGCTTGAGCAAGTTCATGGTCATTTCAGTACCTCCTTTTCGGTTGACCAATTTCCGACAGAAGTCAACATAGGCGTCGCCGTTTCAGATTTCAAGGGGCGTGTAAAAAATGTCGTGCTGGCTTCGGAAAGGGGCACACATTCACGATTGCAACCTCGAATCTTGCGAATGGCGGGCATGGTTGGAAGCCGCCGTGGGGCACTCACCCACGGTGCGGATATGACTGGAAGCGCAGGTCACGAATTTGAGCGTAATTGCGTTGAGCGTTTTGTGCTCGACGTTCCACGACGCGGCGCGCCTCGGGCGGTAGATTCTGTTTCAGCGCCTTGTGGTAACGCGCCACCGACACATCCTCCCTTCGTTCGCATTCATCCAGCATCGACAAGTCGCTGCCCGCGCCCGCGGCAGCATGGCGCACAAAGCGGCGATGAATGGCACCGCGGGCCGTGCCCCCCTCGGCGGGAGTGCCACCAAAGCGCCAGATCAACAGAACCAATTCGTCGGCAGCTTCGTGACACTGCTCGGCGCGGTGATAGAACACTTGCTGAAGGTTCGGTGCAGCCACCTCGTCCGCACAGGCTTGAAAGCCAAACTCTCCGTCCCGAGCGGTTTCCAGCAGTTCATTGAGCACCTCCACCACCCGCTCGTTTTCCAGTACCCCGGTGGAAGAAGGATTTTCCTTGGTCATGGTTCAACTCCTGGAATGGCGCCAAGTAGTCAGTCGAAGAACTCTTTTCGATCTCCTATCGTGATGCGAGGCGCAGGGTCTACCGTCATCAAGGTATGACGACCGGTGTAAGAATTTGCCGCCCGGCGTTTGCCAAGGAATCAACAGGTGTCGAGCTTTTCATGCGCGATGCGCCAATCCCGGCGCGCATCGCCCCCCGCTACGCTGCGTTGTGTGCGGGCGGCAAATTCACAGGCAGCGTGACATGGAACGTCGCCCCGGCATGACTCCCGGCGCTTTCCACCCGGATCGTCCCGCCGTGGTGCTCGACGATGTGACGGGCGATGGACAGCCCCAGTCCCAGCCCTTGGGCATTCGCTTTGAGCTGCTTCGTGAACGGCGTGAAAACATGCGGGAGCAGCGCCTTTTCAATGCCGCTGCCCGTGTCCGTCACCGACACGGTGTACGTCTGCGCGTCGTAATGCAACTGCAGTTCGATGCGTCCGGACGCCGGAGTGAACTTGACAGCGTTGGACAGAAGATTCCAGAACACCTGCTGCAGACGATGCACGTCGGCCATGAGTGGCAGTTCGCCAAGTTCGTCCAGCTTTGGAATCACGACGGAAATCTGCTTGGCCTCGGCGTGCGGCACCACGGCAGACACCGCGGCCTTGAGGATGTCGCGAAGCGACGCAGGGTGCATGTCGATGCGTAGCTGGCCGGTGCGAGTTCGCGCCGCCTCGATGAGATCCTCGACCAGCCGCGCCTCGGTATTTACGTGGTACTTCATGTTGACCAGTGAGGCCCTGATGGCCTCCGGATCGGCGAGCGCACCCCGCAGCAAGATCTCGATTCGCATGCCGAGCACGGACAACGGCGTGCGAAGCTCGTGCGACACGCTGGCAAGAAACACCTCGCGCAGTCGACTGAGCTCTTGAAGGCGCTCGACCGCCTCGGCATGGCGGACCGTGGACTCGATCATGGTTTCGAGCAGTTCGGTGTACACCGTCATGCGCGACGCGGGAACGGGCGACTCCAGCCGCACCTCCGCCCAAAGCCGTGCACCGTCGACACCGAGCTGACGCGCGATGCGCTCGCACCCCAGCGGCGTTCCGAAGGTGGCGAACGCCCATCCGTAGACGATCACGCCACGCACCTGGCCCCCGATCAACAATGGGACGGCCTGCAGGCGCAGTTCGTCGCCTACGCTGGCGCTCCCGGGTGCACCCGTGTCGAGGACCTGTGCGGCGAGGTCTCGCTCGATCCTGTCGCCCAGGCGGCCCTCGTTCCATATACCTGCAGTTGCCAGCAGGCGCGCGACCTTCGAAGTGGCAAATGGCCCGGCCTGCCTTTCGCAGTCCAGGTCGTAGGCGCTGACGCAGAGTTCGGTCGCCGCGGCGAAACGTGCCAAAGCACGACGCCAGCCTTCCCCGTCCAACCCCGTCGGACGGTTCTCGGGGCTCTGGGCGTCGGCGCTGGCGTTCACTTGGTCGTCTCGGGCGGCAACTCCGGCGAATCCGGCAACGCCTTGCCATGCGCGACAGCGTCCTCGATCATCGGGCTCTTGCGCGACGGCGAGCGCGCCAGCAGTCCGTAGTAGGAAGAGAAAGGCAGCTGCGGCACGGGGGCCGCGTCCTCTCCCTCGGCCGCCGATTCGTCGAGCAAGGAGATGCCGCCTGCGCCGATCACGTACTCGCGCGTCGTCTGGATGTTCTTGCTCCCACGCACCTTCGGCACTGCGATCGCGCGGCGCAGGCGCGTGGAGATTTCCACGTAGCTCAGCAGAATGATGTTGTCGACCAGGTGCGAGCCTTTGAGCTCTTGGCTGATCTGAGAGACGCCCAGGAGCTCGGGACTCTCGTAGTTGAAGAACGCCGTCGCGAGCCGACCCTTGACGAAATCAGCCAGCGCGTAGAGGAAGTCGGAGGCCTGGTCGGGACTCGCCATTTCGTAGACGGCCACCGAGTCGAAGACGATGCAGTCGATGCCTTCCTTCTCGACCAGCTTGGTCACCCGGTCGAAGTGCACGTCCAGCTCCAGTTCCAGGGGCGATTCGTAGTGGATGAAGAGCGAGCCCTGCCGCACAAGGCCCTCCAGGTCGAAGCCCAGGCTTGTTGCGTTGCGGATCAACTGGCGCGGATGCTCATCCAGGGTCACCAGCAGCGCCCGCCGCCCGGCCTGTACGGCCGTGGTGAGAAACTGCACACCCAGAACCGTTTTGCCGGTCCCGGAGATGCCGGTGACCATGGTGATCGAGCCCTCGTAAAGCCCGCCGGCCATCATCACGTCCAGCGCGGCGCATCCCACGGACACGCGTTCGCTCGACGTGGGTTGGTCTTCGTCGACCTTGGGCCGCGACTGGGCACGCCGATACACGTGGATGCCGGTGCCGGCCTCGATGCGCATCGAATGGCTTCCGCTGATGAAATCCTGGCCGCGCGACTTGACCACCGCCAGGGTCCTGTGGACCCGGCGACGCACTTCGCTGCGGTTCAACGAGATGATGGTGTCGAAGACGAAGCGCTCGTGGGCATGCGCCTCCTGCTTCGTTTCGGCGCGTTCCGCAGTAACGAGTGTCGTGACGCCGAGCCGGGCGAGCCCTTCGACAAGCAAGTGAACATCTTCGCGAAACGGCTTGTCGTGGGCTTCGGCATAGAGGCGAAGCGGCGTCAGGCCATCGATCATCAACCTGCGCGCGCCGATGGAGGCCAGCTCTGCGGTGAACGCGCCGTCGGCGGTGCGGAATTCATTGAGAAGAACCGCCGGCGAGGTCTGGATGATCTTGACCTTGCGCTCATCGATGAGCCGCTGCAAGTCCCAGTTGAACCCCTTGGCGTCCCGCAACAGTTTCTCGGGATCAAGCTCGAAGGAGACGATCACGCCGGGTTCGTCGTAGAGGGCCGCCCCAGCGTGAATGAAGGCCAGTCCCAGAGTGGTTTTCCCGGCGCCGGGCGCGCCTTCGACCAAGATGTTGTTGTTCCGCTGAACGCCTCCCAGAAGCACCTCGTCCAACCCTGGAATCCCGGTGCGTACGGGGTCTTGCTTCATCTCGGTCCCTTAAATCGTTGTCTTGAAAGAGTCGGACTTTACCCGTCAGGAGCTTCTTCTCGAATGGAAGAGCTGCTGCATGTGAAAAGACATACCTGATGCTCCTGCAGCTCATTTTGCGCGGCTGATCCGGTGCAGCTGAACGCGATCGCGCTCGCCTGGGGCAGGCATCACCTTGGCCGTTCAACTATGGCGTTGGATTGTTGTGGCAGAGCTGGCCCGGGTAGCTGGTTCCCCTACCGTCGGTTGTCGTAGGACCGCTCTGGTCGGTCTCCGCCTTGATGGGCCTGTCCGCCTGCTCGGCAGGGCAGTCATGGCGGCCGACATGAAGAAGGTCCCTTGCGCCGTCAAGGCTGGTTGCGATCGCTTCGTTTGCACCAATGACTTTGGCGGCGAGATTGCCGCCTCATGCGCCTCAACGAGTGAAGGGATCGCCGCAATCCAGACGGAAACTTGAAATTTCGACAGGCCTCGGCTATCAGTTGTTATTGCACTGAAGAAAGGAGATGCCAATGCCAAAGACAAGCGCCCGCGCAGGTGGAGCTGCCGGGCGCTGTTGAACTACCTGATCGCAGCCCCTTGCCGAACTACGACTGCATAAAAGTAGTCGCTGGCGGAGCTTTTGTCAAATTTGCGACGAGGTGGATGGCACTGGCGCAGTCCATGGATGCTCACCAGGCAAATATCATCAAGTCGAGGGCCCCGCTTCGTCCTAGCCGCGCCTTGCGGTCCGCATTGGCCAAGCGCGGGAGAGGCGTTGGCACCATCACCTACTTCTTCAGCGCGAAGAACGATCGTGACATCGTGCTTCCGAGCGATCTCGAGCTCGCACATGCGCTGCTGCTTGAGGCCGACGAAACCGTCAAGGCCTACGACACGGACCCCGACCGCGTCATCGCCTACGTTGAGCGCGAAGGCTATCTCGGATCCAAGCCCGATGCGCTCGTGACCCTTTGGTCGGGGCGCTCGCGGTATGTCGAGGTCAAATACCTTGCCGATCAGGGGCGCGAACACGCGCAAATGCAGGCAGAAATACAGAGACGCGCTGCCGACGCTGCGGGCGCGGAATGGAGCTGGTTCACTGACGATCACGCACGAGCCAAGGAACGGCTGTTGCACGACTGGCTGCACATCGCACCGGTACTCGCCCAGACCAGGCTCGATGTGAAAGCGCGGTGGGAGTACTTGGCGGGATGGGTGCTCGCCGCAACCCGCGAACCTACAACGCTCGGCCAACTGCAGCGGCGTGCCGTGGATCCGTGGGAACTCGTCTTCACTACGATTTTTCGCCTGGTGCAGATGGGGCGCCTGAGGACGGACCTCGAGAGCGAGCCCATAAGCCCTGCGACGGTGGTGGCTCCAAGGGAGCAACGTCATGGCTAGCCGTAAGCTTGTCCCTGAGTTGCTGGACTACTCACGGTGGCCGACCGTCGATGCGCACCTTCTTACCGAACCCGAGGCACTTCGCTTCTCGCGGTTGTCTGGAGCGATCAAGGCTGCATGCGATGGCGTAAAAAGCGGCGAAATCGAACGACGCTTCGGAATTTCCCGCAGTCTGCTGCACTACCACCTCGCGCAATGCACGTCGGATGATGCTGACGGTCGGTTGAGAGGGTGGCGAGCCTTGACGGGGACGTCAAAGCGCAACGCATACGTACGCAGCGCCGAATTGAAGCCCGGGCCCGAGGGGCAAGGCCTTGCCGGCGCCTTTGGAGCCCTTCTGCGCGAGTACCCCACGGTCAAGAAGTGGCTGAATGCACGCCTCAAGCCTGACGATGGGACAAAGTTCCAAGCAGCTGGTTTGGACCTCGCTCTGATCCATCAGGACTTTCTGACGAAGCTACGCAAAGCGGGTCGGCGCGCCGACGAGTATCCATTCACAACCAAACGGCACGGCTACGAGTCTCTGTGCGCCTACGTCAGAAACCGCATTGCCGAAGGCGACGATGACGCAGCTCGGTTGAAGTTTGGCGACCAAGCTACCGCGCGCGCAGGTCGGAACTCGGGCAAGACAAGCTTCTTCAGGCCCATCGTGGCCTTCGAACGAGCGGCCTACGACGAGTACCGCTGCCCTGAGATCGAGACGTTGCCGGTTGTTGTGGACATAGGCGAGGAAATAGAACTCCCGCTCAGTCGTAGCTGGTTTTGCCTCATGGTGGACTTCGACACGACCGCAGTTCTTGGCTGGACCTATTCGGTGGCTGGTCGCTTCCGTGCTCTGGATCTGCTGCAGGCCTTCGAGTATGCGATCCATCCTCCTCCAAGGGTCAAGCATCCAGTGTTCGACGAGCTACTCAAGCCTTTACCAGACGAAGGACTCCCCGCGGCTGTCATTCCGGCGGCATCGGGACGGCGTATCTGCAGTCTGGCGGTCGACAACCATCTGACCCACTTGGCGAACTCCGTGGTCATCGACCTGCGGCGTCGCAGCGGCGTGTCGATCAGTTTCGGCAAGGTGCATAGCTGGATCCAGCGTTCTGTGGTCGAAGGCATCTTTGCCGAATTTCAGCGTGTCCTCACGCGCTTGGCCTCGACCACGGGTAGCGGCCCGTCCGACCCACGTGTAAGGGACCCGGTTGAGAAGGCCGTTCGCTACAAGATCCGCGCCGCAGACGTGCATGCCCTGTTTGATCGGTTGGTCGCCAGGCACAACGTCCATAGAAAGCGCGCACTCATGTCGGCCACGCCGAATGAGGCGATCACCGCGGAGTGGGCCGAAAGCGCCCGCTTGCAGATTATTCCCAAGTACCCCAGGAGCTTCGTCGATAACCCGTGCATCGCCATCGAAATGGAATGGCCGCATATTCGCGGCAGCCGCAAAGACCATCGCACCCCCTACATTCAGCTTGACGAAGTCGAGTACACCAATGACTTGTTGAGGCAGAGCTGGGGCATGCTCGGCGAACAGTTGTGCGTGCATATCCGCGGGGACTTCCGCACCGTGCGTGCATTCCGCGCGGACGGCACCGAGTTCGGCGTCCTCCACGTCAGCGGGGTGTGGGCGATTTCAGCCCACACCCGCGAAGTGCGAAAAGAAATCAACAAGCTCTATCGCGAAGCGGTGTTCAAGGATCGCTCGGATGATCCGGTGGCCGCGTATCAGCGGCATCTTGCAGGAATCGCAGTTCAGAAGGTTCACGGCAAACGGCGACCCAAGATCACACGGGAAGCCAGCAAGCTTGCACGGTCGTTGTCCGTCCC
The DNA here is from genome assembly GCF_017161115.1 of Variovorax sp. RKNM96. Lineage (GTDB taxonomy): Bacteria > Pseudomonadota > Gammaproteobacteria > Burkholderiales > Burkholderiaceae_C > Variovorax. The sequence continues at coordinate 3,578,849 of NZ_CP046508.1, forward strand.
CGGCAGCGCCAGCGATTCACCGGACTTTCGCTACGAGTGCAAAGCCCCCAAGGCGCCAACACCGCCTCAAGTCAAGTCGCGGGGGCGTCGCGCATTCTTCGCGCAGTCGCAGTCTTCGCAGAAATGAGGAGGCGCCATGAATACCACGCAGGCAAGCAGCGGACAACATCCCCGACGAGGTGGATCCAAGCCGAGCAGTGCCACTTCACGGGCGATTCACCACCGGCGTGAGATCGAAGAGGCCGCCGCCAAGCTGGAGGAAAACCGCCTTGCGAGATTTCGAACCGCGTACTTGGCGAACGCGGACGAAAGGCGTCGGCTCGCTGCATTTCATCCGTTGCTCGAACAGAAGTACTTCATCGAGACCGATGAAACCGCGAACTTCTACGACATTGTTTGTGACCACGCGATGGCGCGCAAAAGCGGCCTCTACATCACTGGTGAGTTCCGGGTCGGCAAGACCACCGCCATCGAAAATGCCGTCGAGCGACTCCGAAGGGACATGCCATGGCTCGCCGTCCTGGTTCACTCCGCCAAGCGCAAGCCAAATCAGTCGAAAACAGCGCTTTGCAACGACATGGCAGCCTCTTTCAGGTGTCCAACCTCACGATACCAGGACAGCGCCGACTTGCTCGCCCGATTCATGATGGCTGAGGCGGTACTCGCTGGAAGCCGGACATGCCTGCTGTTCATCGACGAAGCGCAGATGTTTACCGTGCTGCACATGCGGTACCTGCTCGAGATATGGAACGAACTGCGCCTCGAAGGCTTCCTTCTCGTCAGCGTGCTCGTAGGTCAGGAAGGCCTTGAATCGCTGAAGATGTTGACCTCGGAGGAGGATCACGGAGCCGTGGTCGCTCGCTTCTTTGTGAAGAGGTTCGACTTAGGCGGCCTGCACAAGCTCGCTGAGCTGGTAGCGTACCTGCGTGCCTTCGATGGTGCCTTGTGCTGCCCTACCGATGTTTGGCCGTACTCGCGCTTCTTCTGTCAGAGGGCCTTCGATGCGGGATGGCGGCTGGAGCATGAGGCCGATCGGCTATGGACCGCTCTCGTCGATTACACCAACACAGATGAGCGCACGCTGTCATATGCGGGCTTTCGCCTGGCATTCGTGAACGACGCCATCCATGCATTTCTGCTGGATTCGATGAGGAATGACGGCAGTTCGTTCAAGGGCACGTCCTCGGTTTGGAAGGAGGCCGTCCAGGCAGCCGCTGATAGCGAACTCTTCGTCGGGCGCGGCCGTGGCAACCATTGACACCCGGCGAGAAATGACCTGGGTCGCATTAGGCGCTTCCCAGTTCGAGAGTGATTGGATGGCATGGCACCGCTTTCTGTGGATGAATGCCATCACCGGCGACGACCTGTGGCGGGCCCTGTCCGGAGAAACCCGCCGGTCAGCGCTGCCGGATGGCAGGAGCTTTCATAGGCGCTACATGGCGTTGATGGCGAGCACGCCGCTGATGCGCAATTTTGCTCAGCACTTCCGAGCCAGATCGCTCAGCAGTTGCTTCGGCCCGAATACCGGGGGTGAGATGCTGGCTGTGCGAACCGTCAGGTTCTGTCCGGAGTGCCTGCGAGCGTGTTTTCACTCGCCGGTCTTCCAACTGGCCTGCATCAAGCGCTGCCCGCTTCATCGTTGTGAATTGGTCGCGGCATGTCCGCGATGCGGTGGGGCCGTAGGCCAACCGATGTTCGATCCGGCGTGGGTCCGTCATCCCTTGGCGTGCGAGTGCTGTCGCGCCCCCTTCGCCGATGATCACCTTGTGGAGCGCGCACTGAGCGGGTTTGCCGCAGGCGAGCTCGTATTCGGCCAATTGGAAGCTTGGATGACGCGTCTGCGGACATTCCAGTTCGTGTCTGCACGTAGCATCGGGCAAGAGCCGGTCGCCCCGCGCGACTACAAGACCATCTGTGCCGGCATCGCGCACCACGCGCGTGGGCCGACCCACTCGAAAAGCTGGCTCGACCGGGAATTCCCCTGCAAGCCGCTATTGCGCCGCCGGGAAAGCGAACTTTCGGCGCTGGAGCGATTTGCCAACGATCAACACCTGCGGCCGATCAACCCGGATCTCGATGTGGCATGCGCGATCGCCAAGTCGATGAACCACCAGCTTTCGCGGCGCCTTCGGGCAATCTGCGGCCACCGGCACACGATGCGCTTGAATTGGGAAGGAGCCGCACGTCAGTTCTCGCATCTGCAGCCAGTCTTGCTCATGTCACCCCGCGATTGCCCGTGCTGCGCGATTCTCGACCAGTGGCGTGCCTATGCCGGCAAGGTGCTCGCCCTTCGCAACCGCGCGCGCGAGCCCGGCAAACCTCTTTACGAAAGACACGTCGGGGACTTCAGAGTTGCCTATAGCCTTGAGCCAGCGGAGTTTGCCAATGCCCTGCTCTCCTCGTTTACCTGGTTCGCTGCAGCGCTGGGGCGCGTCGTTCAATACTACGCTGGCGTGAACACCCAACTCTGGTATCCGAATGAAGAGGAATTCTTTGCCCACCGCCTGATTGATTGCAATGTGATGCCGTTGGAGGCAGACCGGTTTCATATTGCGGTCTCTGGCTATTTTTTTTCAGAGAACGGGGAACGAATTTGCTTCGCCTACTCCATCGACCACGCTTTCCGAAGCTTAAAAAAATGCCACCAGCTTTTTCTTAAGCGCAAATACTGGATGGCGCTGTCCAGCGATAAATCCAGGAGAAACAGGGACCGCAATGATTGGTACATGCACATGTCCGATTATCTTCAGACAAGGTTTGCCTCCACACAGCTCATCGAAGTTCCGAATCCATGTCCCCAGGCTTTCTTTGCCGTTGGAGGAAGGCGAGCTGATCGCTAGGGGCAGTGCAAGACGTCCTTGGCTCCCCCGAGCGCCCCCGCAAGACGATCTCATCGCTTGGCGAAACTCAACCGCCATCGCCAAGCCTGCGGCATGTCAAACCATTTGCTTCATGCAATTTGAGGCAATCGTTTTGACATTTGCACGAAACTGCCCTCTCCAAGGGGACGCCGGGCTCAGTGCATGTCAAGGCGGATGCCTCACCCATCTTGGACGCCGCACTCTTCTTCACGATCCTGCGGCGACCAAAAAATGCGGACGTTTTGACCAAAAGAGCGGCTACGAGGTCGCCGCCTGCGTGCGGGAGCGAAGTGCCGATCATTCGCCTGTGTTGATCGCTCTCACGGGCTATGACGGCCCGGATCATCGGGCCAGTGCGCTCGCTGCCGGTTTTGACCATCACGTGGTCAAACCGGTGACTTTCGAGTCGCTGCAGCGACTCATCGGTACCGCCCTAAAGAAACTGCGATCAGATTGACCTGAGCCTGGCCTCAGCATCGCAGATTGCCTCGGCGTCGGCCTCGATGGCGCTGCTTCTGCTCATCCTTCGTCGTGGCGACTCCAAGATTTTTCCCGACGGCAGGTTCAGTCGGCCAGCGCCTGTGCAAGCTCATGCACACGCTCCGTCAGCGTAGTCATCCGCGAGATCTGCCGCTCGAGCACGTCCGCGACTTCGCGGCGGGTGGCGGGGTCGTCCGTCCTGCGCAGCAATTCGAGGGCCAGAGCCATGGAGCCGACGGGGCTGCGCAGGTCATGGTCGATGGCGCGGGCCTCCAGCGCGCAACGGGCCTGCATCGCCTGCCGCACAAGCAGTGCATTCCCGGCCATTTCGGCGTGGCCAGCCTGTCGCGCGGCGCGCCGTTCGTAGAAAGCCATTGCCACAAGGGCCGCCCCCGCCCCCAGTGCCCAGCCGATGCGCGCCGCGGCCGCATCTCGGCGCCGCGTCACAGGCGATACTCCTTGAGCCGGTTGTAGAGCGTCTTCATGCTGATGCCGAGCATCGCGGCCGTGCGTTCCTTGTTCCTGCCGCAACTCTCGTAAGTAGCGAGGATCACGCGCCGTTCCACCTCGGCAAGCTGGGTGCCGATCTCGACCACGACTTCGCTGCCGCCCAGCTCCAGCACGCCCGGCACCGTCTCGTCGAAGCCCGTCATCGTCGCGCGCGGGGGCACGGCTTCCCGACGCCGCGAAAGTTGCGCGCCGCCGAGAGGCGGCAACCATTCCTCGGTCACCTCGGACCCCATTGCCATGACCCACGTGCGCTGCACCACGTTGCGCAGCTCGCGCACGTTCCCCGGCCAGTGGTAGGCACCCAGCCGCACCAGCGCCGCGGGGCTGAAGCATCGCGCGCCGCCGTCCGCGCGGTGCAGGTCCTGCAGGAAGCTTTCGGCGATCAGCTGGATGTCCTCGCCGCGCTCGCTCAGCGGCGGCAGCGCGATCGGAAACACGTTCAGCCGGTACAGCAGGTCCTCGCGCAGCTTGCCGCGCGTTACCGCCTCTCCGGCATCGCGGTTGGTGGCCGCGATGATGCGCACATCGGTCTGCAGCACTTGCGCCGATCCGCCCCGCATGAAGGTGCCGCTCTCCAGCACGCGCAGCAGCTTCGCCTGCAGCTCGAGCGGCATTTCGGTCACTTCGTCCAGGAACAGCGTGCCCCCGTGCGCCCGCTCGAAGAAGCCGCGGTGCTCTCGCTCCGCGCCCGTGAAGCTGCCGCGCTCGTGGCCGAAGATCTCGCTCTCGATCAGATGCGCCGAGAGCGCCGCGCAGTTGACCGCCAGAAAAGGCTGGTCGCGACGGCGGCTCAGATCGTGTACCCCGCGCGCCACCAGTTCCTTGCCGGTACCGCTCTCTCCCTGGATGAACACGGTGACCGCGGTACCCGCCACCCGCGACATCTGGCGGTGCACCCGCTGCATCGGGGGCGAACGCCCGATCAGGTCGCCAAAGCGGCCAGTCTTGCGCCATTGCTCCTGCACTTCGGCGAGCTCGGCACGCAGTTGCGACGGTGCCACTAGGCGCGACAGCAGGCTCTTGAGGTGCTGCGGATTGATCGGCTTCACGAGGTAGTCGGCCGCCCTGAGGCGCAGCGCCCGAAGCGACGTCTCCAGGCTCGCCTGCCCGGTCATGAGCACGAGCACCGTGTCGGCCAGGATGTCGGGATCGGACAGCAGGTCGAACCCGCTGCCGTCGGGCAGGTGGAGGTCGAGCAGCAGTAGATCGGGCCGCTGCATCGCGATCAGGCGGCGGGCCGCGCCGATTGAATGGGCGCACACGACCGTGTGGCCCTCGCGAACCACCAGCGCCGCGATCATGCGCGCCGAATCCTCGTCGTCTTCAACAATCAGTGCATGGCCCAATCGTGACTCCCTTTGCTCCTGCGCCGATCGGGGCGCCCGAGCCTTTGACTACCGGCGTTTCATCCATCCGAGCCGCCATGCAGGTCGTGCATTCACGCCTGCCTGCAAGTAGTACGCACGTTCTCAGTTATTCGGATTCACGCCATTTGACGTTTTTTCGAGAGATTTGGAAATACGTTTTGACGCAATGGCGGATCAAGATCCGCAGGCGGTTGATGCAGGCCGGGGATGGGTGCGTGCGCGGCGCCCGAATCGCGCTCGCCGAGCTCGTGCGAAGGGGCCCGGTGCAGCAGATCGATGCTTGAAGACTATTCGATCTGATCGCCTGATGGCTCGCCATCGCCTTATTCATCTGCCTGCAATCGCAGATCGCGTTCTGCAGACCATCGCTAAACGACCGCGCACCTCTACGCAACACCGTTTGCATATCGTCGCGATGGTGCAGCGCCGCATTGAAACCACGGTATCGGCAATCGGCGCGCGAAACGGCGTGTTCGGCGCATTGGCCCGCACGGAGGTGTCGCCGATGCCGACCGCCAGACCGGAAACCGCCCGCCACCTGAATCAACGACGACCCTTTTTCGTCCGATCTCCACCCGCGGCCAGTCAGCGGCTTTTTTAAATTCGCGTCGCGGTGGCTGAACGCGAAGTATTTCCGCACCAACGCCCTGCCTTCGAAATAAAAATAATTGACCGATCTTTCATCGCAATTATTCTGGACGTCCGATTAAAAATAGCCAATTCAATACCCGAGGACTACGCCGGGTAACAGGGTGTCGTCGAATACATCGTGTTTTTCGTGAAATTCCCAGCGCAATCGATACAGCTCGATCAATTCTGCAGCTTTCGACTCCTGCGCTATTTTATTCGTCTCCCGTTACACGATCGGCAATTAAGTACACGCGCATCCGGCCCGGGCGCCCCCTCCCGCCAAGACTCTTGTCACCTGTCAAGACAACAGGAATCATGCCGCCCTCGCCGTGATCGACGCCCCTGACGCATCGGCCTGCCCTTGATTGAAACACTCTTTGAGCCGAGCCAATCAGTAAATACGGCCGTCAATTTGACGGCAAATTATGCAAATCCCCCGAATAGGTACCCCAAAACCCGGAAATTTGGGTAGTTGAATTCGGAAATATATAAATCCTGATGTAACCGAGCCGCAAAACCCCCACACGGATGCGTCTACATGCTTCTAGGATCGCGACAAGCCGATCCCGACTTGAATTCCAGTTAATTTGTTAATTTGAATTCAAAAATCATCCGTTGCATTTCAGCTTGGTAACTACATGGAAATCCCATTCGCTTCGCCAGTGCAGTTTGCCGCCGCTGCGGGGCCCTCGTTGGAGGACCTGTTCTTCTCGCGGTCCGCCGTCGAAGCGGCGGACGGGCAATCCGGCGCCTCGCTGGCGCTCGAGGCGGGTTTCGCGCAGCGCTGGCTGGCTTCCCTGGGTACCACGGGGTATCTGCCGGACACGCTTTTCGAGGGTGCCTGGCTGCTGCTGCGCTCGCGTTGGCTGGGCGTGCTCCCGCCGGGTTCGCATGAAGGGACCGCGCCGCTGGCGGTGACGGCCGGCGCGTGGCTGGCGCAGTTCGACCTCGGTCGCCGTGCCGCTGCCCGGACTTCCGAGGCCGCCGACACCCCGATACGCCTGCGCGTCGACGCCCGTTCCGGGTACCCGGCCTTCCTGCACCTCGACACAGCCGCCAGCCTGATGGACGCGCCCTGCGCCGATCGCCTGCTCGCGGCCATCGCCGACACCGCCGCCGATCTGCTGGCCCACCCCGACGCCGCGCTCCACGGCATCCGCACCCTGCCCGACGCCGACCGCGACAACCAGCTCGTCGGCTGGAACACACCACCCGCCGCGCTGGACCGCGCGCTGACCGTGCCGGCCATGTTCAGCCGCCGGGCCGCGGCCACGCCGGATGCGGTGGCGCTCGCGGAAGGCGAGGCAACGATGCGCTACGACGAACTTGACGCGCTCACCGACCGGCTCGCGCACCGCCTGCAGCAATCGGGCGTGCGCGCGGGCGACAACGTCGGGATGGTGTTCGAGCGTTCGATGGCCGCCATCGTCGCCATGCTCGGCATCCTCAAGGCGGGCGCCGCCTACGTGCCGGTGCCGACCGACTTTCCGCCTGAGCGGATCGCGAACATGCTCGACCAGGCGGGCGCCACCCGGGTGGTGACGATCGAAACGCTGCGCCAGTTCGTGCCGGCCGACCGCGCCGCCGTACTGCTCGATAAGCCCGGAGACGACGCCAACCGCACTGTCTGGAACACCCCGGCGATCGACGGCGAATCGGCGGCGTACCTCATGTACACCTCGGGCTCGACCGGGATACCCAAGGGCATCGCGATCAGCCATTGCGCGATCCTGCGGCTGGTGATCGATGTCGATTACGTCGAGCTCGCGCCCGGCCGCGCCATGCTGCATGCGGCGCCGCTCGCCTTCGACGCCTCGACGCTGGAAATCTGGGGCCCGCTGCTGAACGGCGGCCGCTGCGTGATCCACGACGAACGGGTACCCACCGGTGCCGGCCTGGCGCGCACGATCGCCCGGCACGAGGTGCGCACGGCCTGGCTCACGGCCGCCCTCTTCAACGCCGTGGTCGACGGTAATCCGCAGCATCTTGCAGGCCTCGAACATCTGTTCACCGGCGGCGAAGCCCTCTCGGTTGCGCATGTGCGCCGTGCGCTCGAAGCCCTCCCCGGCCTCGTGCTCAGCAACGGTTACGGACCGACCGAGTGCACCACATTCGCGGCCACGCACCGCATCGAACGATCCGGACTCCGGGGCGACCTGCGTTCGGTACCGCTCGGCCGCCCGATCAAGGACACCGTGCTGCGCGTGCTGAGCCCGTCGCTGGCGCTCTTGCCCAGCGGGCTTGTGGGAGAGCTGTGCATCGGCGGGCATGGGCTGGCGCGCGGTTACCTCGGGCAGCCGGAACTCACCGCCGCGCGCTTCGTGCCCGACCCCTTCGGCGGCCCGGGCGACCGGCTCTACCGCACGGGCGATCTCGCGCGCTGGCTGCCCGACGGTACCGTCGAATTCATCGGCCGCATCGATGGCCAGGTGAAGATCCACGGCCACCGCATCGAGACCGGCGAGGTCGAGACGGCGATCCTTTCGCATCCTGCGGTGCAGTCGTGCGCAGTGGTCGCGCGGCCGGCCGATGACGGACAGCTGCGCCTCGTCGCCTATCTTGTCGCGCGCTCGCAAAAGCTCTCGTGGGACGCGCTGCGCACGCACCTCGCGGCCCGCCTGCCTGCGGCGCTGTTGCCCTCGGCGCAGGTGTGGCTGCCGCAGCTCCCCGTCACGCCCAACGGCAAGCTGGATCGCAAGGCCCTGCCCGAACCCGCAGGCGAGCGCCCCGAGCTCGCGCAGCCCTTCGAGGAAGCGCATGACGCGCTCGAGCAGCAGGTGTGCGACGCCTTCGCGTGCGCCCTCTGCATCGCCAAGGTCGGACGCAACGACAACTTCTTCGACCTGGGAGGCAACTCGCTGCTGGTGCTGCAGGTGCTAGCGGACCTGCAGCGCGACGACGCGCCGGCGCTGTCGACCAACCTGTTTTTCCGGCATCCGACGCCGGGTGCCATAGCGGCGCAATTGCAATCGGCCGATGAGACGCCGTCATCGCCACGAAACGCGCCCGTGCGCCGAAGCGAAACCCGCGCTTCAGTCGATGCCCCCGAAGCCATCGCCCTCATCGCCACCGCCGGCCGCTTCCCAGGCGCCGGCGACGTCGAGCAGTTCTGGGACAACCTCGTCGCCGGCCGCGATACCGTCAGCTTCTTCGACGACGCTACGCTGGACGCCGGCGTCAGCCAGGCGCTGCGCAGCGACCCGGCCTACGTGCGGGCACGCGGCGTCATCGAAGGCATCGAGGACTTCGACGCCGCCTTCTTCGGCATCGGCCCGAAGGAAGCCACGCTCATGGACCCGCAGCACCGCGTGTTCCTGGAGATCTGCTGGGAGTGCCTGGAGCGCGCGGGCTACGTGCCCGACGAGGCGCCCGGCCCGGTGGGCGTGTATGCCGGCACGAACAACGCCACCTACTTCCAGCGCCATGTGGCCTCGCGCCCCGACCTCGTGGAGGCCGTCGGCGAATTCCAGGTCATGCTGGCCAACGAGAAGGACTACATCACCACCCGCGTGGCCAACCGGCTCAACCTGCGCGGGCCGGCGGTGAGCGTGAACACCGCGTGCTCGACCTCGCTGGTCGCGGTGGCGCAGGCTTTCCATGCATTGCGCACCGGCCAGTGCTACATGGCGCTCGCGGGCGGTGCATCGGTCACCTGCCCCCCCAGGAGCGGCTACCTCTACAACGAGGGCTCGATGCTCTCGCCCGACGGCCACACGCGCAGCTTCGATGCAGAGGCCCGGGGCACCGTGTTCAGCGACGGCGCGGCGGTGGTGCTGCTCAAGCGCCTGTCCGATGCAGAGGCCGATGGCGACACCATCTACGCAGTGCTTCGCAGCGCCTGCGTGAACAACGACGGCGGCGCCAAGGCCAGCTTCACCGCCCCCAGCGTGGACGGCCAGGCCGCGGTGATCCGCGCCGCGCTGGCCGCAGCCGACGTGGACGCGCAGAGCATCGGCTACGTCGAGGCGCACGGCACCGCCACGCCGATGGGCGACCCGATCGAGGTCGAGGCGCTGGCCGTCGCCTACGCCGAGCACACCGACGCGCGGGGCTACTGCACGCTCGGCTCGCTCAAGAGCAACGTGGGCCACATGGTCACGGCCGCAGGGGCCGCGGGGCTCATCAAGGCGGCGCTGTCGCTGCACCACGAGGTGATGGTGCCGACCGTGCACTTCAACGCGCCGAACCCGACGATCGACTTCGCACGCACGCCGTTCTTCGTGAGCAACGCGCTGCAGCCCTGGCCGCGCGCCGACCTGCCGCGCCGTGCGGGGGTGAGCTCCTTCGGCGTCGGCGGCACGAATGCGCACGTCGTGCTGGAAGAAGCGCCGGCACGTTCCGCTGCACTAGCGGCCGCAGCCGGCATCCACGTGCTGCCGCTGTCGGCCCGCTCGGAGGCCGCGCTCGCGGTCGCCACGCAGCAGCTCGCGGCGCACCTCGAAGCGCACCCCGGCCTCGCGCTCGCCGACGCGGCCTTCACCCTCTGCGTCGGCCGCAAGCCGCACGCCTTCCGCCGTGCCGTGGTGGCCGCCGATGCGGCAGAGGCCATCGCTGCATTGCGAATGGACGATGCCCCGTGGCGCACGAGCGGCAGCATCGCCGCGCGCACGCCGCAGCCGGTGCTGATGTTCCCGGGCCAGGGCGCGCAGTACGCCGGCATGGGTCGCGCGATGCACGCGAGCGATGCGGTCTTCGCGGCCGCCTTCGACGACTGCCTGCATGCCCTGGACGGCGTCACCGATTTCGATCTGCGCGAACGCATGTTCAGCGACGACCCGGGTGCGCTCGCGCCCACCGCGGTCACGCAGCCTGCGCTCTTCACGCTCGAGTACGCGCTCGCGCGGCGGCTGCTGTCGCTGGGCCTGCGGCCGCATGCGCTGATCGGCCACAGCGTCGGCGAATTCGTCGCAGCGGTGATCGCCGGGGTGATGCGGCTCGAAGACGCCGCCAGCCTCGTCGCCCGCCGCGGCGCGCTCATGCAGGCGCTGCCTGCGGGAACCATGCTGTCGGTGCGGCTGGGTGCAGACGATCTCGCCGCGCGGCTCGCGGCGTGGCCGGCTGTTTCGCTCGCGGCGGAAAACGGACCCACCGCCTGCGTGGCCGCCGGCCCCACCGACGCCATCGCACAGATGCAGGCCGCGCTCGAATCTGAAGGCATCGCCTGCCGCGCGCTGCAGACCTCCCACGCGTTCCACTCCGCCATGATGGACGGCGCGGTCGCGCCCTTCGAGGCGCTCGTGGGCCAGGTCGCGCTGCACGCACCGGCCATTCCGATCTTCTCGACGCTCACCGGCCGGCTGCTCGAAGACGTGGAGGCCGCGAGCCCGGCCTACTGGGCACAGCACCTGCGCGGCACGGTGCGCTTCTCACCCGCGTTGCAGAGCGCGGCGGCCGCGGCCGCGCATCCGGTCTTCGTGGAGGTCGGGCCGCGCAACACGCTGGCCACGCTGGTGCGCCAGCACGGCGCGAAGACGCTGGCCCCCACGTCGAAGGCGGGCGCCACCGCGGTCTCGCTGCTGCACGGCGAACCGGCCGACGAGGCCCGCACCCTGCGCCTGGCGGCTGCGCGCCTGTGGGCCTGCGGCACCGACATCGACCTCGCCCACTTCACCGCCCGCGCGAGCGCGCGCCGCGTGTGCCTGCCCACCTATCCGTTCGAACGCAAGCGCCTCTGGGTCGACATCGCGCCGACCGCGCCGATCGCCCAGTCGCCGGCCGCCCTTCCTCCCGCCCTTCCCGCCCTCGTCCCACCCGTTTCATTGGAGCCGATCGTGACCGCTGCAGTGCCCGCTACCCATCCGCCGCTGACGTCCCCGCCCCAGCCCGCCGCTTCGCGCGCGCCGTCGGTGGACGCGCGATTGCGAACCCTGCTCGAGGACATCTCGGGCATCGACATGGCCGAGGCCCAGGGCCACGCCGCCTTCGCCGAACTCGGCCTCGACTCGCTCACGCTGACCCAGGCCGCCACGCAGATCAAGAAGAGCTTCAAGGTCAACCTGAGCTTCCGGCAGTTGATGGAGAACTACCGCAGCCTCGACGCACTCGCGGCCTTCCTGCAACAAAGCATGCCGCCCGAGGCCGAGCCGGCGCCTGCGTCGGCGGCGCCCATCGCCATCCCGATGACACCGGCGGTCGCCGCGCAGGCGCAAGTGCCGACAGCCGATTCGGTGCCCCGGCAACCGGCCGGCGCGCTGAACCAGTTGATTGCGCAGCAAATGGAATTGATGCGCCAGCAGCTCGCATTGCTGTCCGGCGCGGGCATTCCTGTCGTTCCCGCTGCAATGGCTGCTCCGGAGCCGGTGCAGGCCGCGCCGGAACCACAGGCGCAATCGTCCGCATTGCCGGAAACACCGCGCGAACCGGTGCGCTACGACGTCGCCAAGGCCTTCGGCGCCATCGCCCGCATCCACACGCAGCGCACCGCCGAGCCCAGCGCGCGACAGAAGGCGCGGCTGGCCACGTTCGTGCGGCGCTATGTCGAACGCACGCAGAAGAGCAAGCGCTTCACCGAAGACAACCGCGCCCACATGGCCGATCCGCGCGTGGTCAACGGCTTCCGGCCGCTGACCAAGGAGATCACCTACCAGATCGTGATCGAGCGCTCCAAGGGCTCGAAGCTCTGGGACATCGACGGCAACGAGTACGTGGATGCACTCAACGGCTTCGGCCTGAACCTCTTCGGCTGGCAACCCGACTTCGTGCAGGAAGCGGTGAAGAAGCAGCTGGACGCGGGCTATGAAATCGGCCCGCAGCATCCGCTCGCGGCCGACGTGACACGCCTCATCTGCGAGCTCACGGGATGCGAGCGCGCGGGCCTGTGCAACACCGGCTCCGAGGCGGTGATGGCGGCGCTTCGCATCGCGCGCACCGTCACCGGACGCAGCACGGTGGTGGTCTTCACCGGCTCCTACCACGGCACCTTCGACGAGGTGCTGGTGCGCGCCGGCAGGGGCGGCAAGGGCCTGTCGGCCGCGCCCGGTGTGATGAGCGGCATGTTCGGCGACGTGCGCGTGCTCGACTACGGCACGCCCGAGGCGCTGGCTTTCATCCGCGAGAACGCCGAGGACCTGGCCGCGGTGCTGGTCGAGCCGGTGCAGAGCCGCCGCCCCGACTTCCAGCCGCGCGAGTTCGTGCAGGAACTGCGCGAGATCACCACCGAGAGCGGCACCTGCCTCATCTTCGACGAGGTCATCACCGGCTTTCGCACGGGCCTGGGCGGTGCGCAGGAACTCTTCGGCGTGCGTGCCGACCTCGCCACCTACGGCAAGGTGATCGGCGGTGGCTTCCCGGTCGGCGTGATCGCGGGCAAGCGGCCGTTCATGGATGCACTCGACGGCGGCGCCTGGCAGTACGGCGACGACTCGATCCCGGGCGTGGGCGTGACCTACTTCGCCGGCACCTTCGTGCGGCATCCGCTCGCGCTGGCGGCCGCCAAGGCCTCGCTCGAACACCTGAAGGAAGCCGGCCCCGCGCTGCAGGCCGCGCTCGGCGCGAGCACCACCGCCATGGCCGAGGAGCTCACCGCCTGGTGCACCGAAGCCGGCGCGCCGATCGCCATTCGCCACTTCGCCTCGCTCTGGCGGGTGAACTGGCTCGAAGACCATCCGCTGCAAGACCTGCTCTTCGCCATGATGCGCAGCCGCGGCGTGCACATCCTGGACAACTTCCCGTGCTTCCTCACCACGGCGCACAGCCAGGAAGACATCGCGACGATCCAGCGCGCATTCAAGGAATCGGTGGCCGAGATGCAGGAGTCGGGCTTCCTGCCGCGCCGAACGCCGGCCGTGAGCGGCTTCGACATTCGCAAGCCCTCGGAAGATGGTTCGGTGCTCGGCCGCGATGTCGACGGCCAGCCGTTCTGGTACGTGCCGGGCGCACCTGACGCGATCCAGATCGCCAACGGGCGGGCCGCATGAACGCCGTTCTTCGCCCCACCACGGCCGCGACAGGCTCGGCCGCCAACCTCGGCGCATTCGTGGAATGCGTGATTCCCACGACCGAATCGCAGCGCGAGGTCTGGCTCGGCGCGATGCTGAGCACCGAGGCATCGCTAGCCTACAACGAGTCGGTGGTGCTGCGGTTGCGCGGCCCGCTGGACCGCCAGTCGATGGCGCGCGCCATGGCCCGCCTGGTCGAGCGGCACCAGTCGCTGCGCGCGACCATCTCGCCGGACGGCACCTGCATGCTGGTCGGCCAGGCGGACCCCGATCCGCTCTCGCAGCGCGACCTGAGCCTGCTCGACCTTGAAGCCCGCGCGCTCGCCTTGCAGGACGCGCACGAAGCGGCGGTGAGTACGCCGTTCTCGCTGGAGCAGGGGCCGCTCTTCCGGGCCCAGCTCTACCGGCTCGGCGAGGGCGAGCACGAGTTGCTGATGTCGGCCCACCACGTGGTCTGCGACGGCTGGTCGTGGGCGGTCATCATCGAGCAGCTGGGCCACCTCTATGCCCAGCAGACCGGCGACGGCCTGCCGCTGAAGGCCGCCCCCACCTTCGACGCCTTCGCGACCGAGGAAGCCGCCGACGCCGCGCAGCCCACGATGCAGCAGCACGTGGACTACTGGCTGGAGCGCTTCTCGGGCGGCACGCTGCCCGTGCTCGACCTGCCGCTGGACCATCCGCGCCCCGCCGTGCGCACCTTCGCCTCGCGGCGCACCGAGCGGCTGCTGGAGCGGCGCCTGGTGGCCTCGCTGCGCAGCATGAGCGCGAAGACCGGTACCAGCCTCTTCGCGGGGCTGCTCACCGGCTTCGTCGCCACGCTGCAACGCCTCACCGGCCAGGACGACATCGTGGTGGGCATTCCGGCCTCGGGCCAGCTGGCGCACGACATGCCTGGCCTGGTGGGCCACTGCGTGAACCTGCTGCCGCTGCGCATCGCGGCGCCCGCCGAGCTGCGCTTCGACACGCTCATGGGCGAATGCAGGACCGCCGTGCTCGACGCCTTCGAGCACCAGGCGCTCACCTACGGCGCGCTGCTGGGCAAGCTCTCGCTGCAGCGCGATGCGAGCCGCCAGCCGCTGGTGAGCGTGATGTTCAATGTCGACCCCGACATGGCCGCCGGCACGCAGACCTTCTCGGGCCTGCACGTCGCGCAGGACACGGTGGCGCGCCGCCATGAGAACTTCGAACTCTTCCTCAACCTGCGGCCGCTGGACGGCGGGCTGCAGATCGAGGCCCAGTACAACACCGACCTCTTCGACGAGGAAAGCGTGCAGCGCTGGCTCGACATGTTCGAGTGCGTGCTGCGCTCGGCCGTGCGCAGCCCCGACGAGCTGATCGGCCGCCTCGAGGTGCTGTCGCCCGAAGCCGCGCGCGCGCTGGCCGCGCTGCAGCCGCTGCCCATTGCGCTGGAAGGCGCGCCGCTCGCGCATGCCGGCTTCGTGGCGCGTGCACTGCAGCAGCCGGATCGCCCCGCGGTGCGCGACGGTGCGCGCACCTGCAGCTACGCCGACCTCGACGCGCGCTCCAACCGCCTGGCCCATGCGCTGCGTGCGCGCGGCGTCGGCCGCGGCGAGTACGTGGGCCTGTGCCTGGAGCGCGGGCTGGACATGGTCGTCGCGGTGCTCGCGGTGCTCAAGTCCGGTGCGGCCTACGTGCCGCTCGACCCGGGCTTTCCGCAGGCGCGGCTCGATCACTACGCCGTCGACGCCAGCCTCAGCCTGCTGGTGACCACCTCGGACATCGCCACCGCGCCGCGCAAGTGGAATGCCGATGCGGGCGCGCGGCTGTTCGAGATCGACCGCGACACCGCCTGGCTGCAGGCGCCCGCCGACGCGCTCGCGCCGGACATCTGCGATCCGCGTGCCGAAGATCCGGCCTACGTGATCTACACCTCGGGCTCGACCGGCCTGCCCAAGGGCGTGTGCGTGCCGCACAGCGCGGTCGCCAACCTGATCGCCTCGATGCAGAAGGCGCCCGGCATCGGCGCGGCCGACCGGATCGCCGCGGTGACCACGCTCTCGTTCGATATCCACGTGGCCGAGATCCTGCTGCCGCTGGCGGCCGGCGCCGAAGTGGTGATGGTCCAGCGCGAGACCGCGGTGGACGGCGACCGCCTGCGCGCACTGCTGGAGACCGAAGACATCACGGTGCTGCAGGCCACGCCCGGCATGTGGCAGTTGCTGCTCGATGCCCAGTGGGCCGGCACCAAGGACTTTCGCGGCTGGATCGGCGGCGAAGCCGTGCGCGCCCGGCTCGCGTTCGATGTGCTGGACCGCTGCGCCGAATTCTGGAACGTCTACGGCCCCACGGAGACAACCGTGTGGTCCACCGCCTGGAACATGCAGCGCGAGGTGATCGCCGCGCGCGGCATGTCCATCGGCACGCCGATCGACAACACCGAGGTGTGGATCCTCGACGCCAACCTGCAGCCCTGCCCCATCGGTGTGCCGGGCGAGATCTGCATTGCGGGCGAAGGCCTCACGCTCGGCTACCACGAACGCCCCGAACTCACCGCTGAGCGCTTCCTCACGGCGCGCGTGCTGGGCCACAAACGCGCGGTGTACCGCACCGGCGACCGCGGCCGCTGGCGCAACGACGGCCTGCTCGAACACCTCGGCAGGCTCGACTTCCAGGTGAAGGTGCGTGGCTACCGCATCGAGCCCGGCGAGATCGAGGCGCGCTGCAACGAAGCGGCCGGCGTCTCGCGCAGCGTGGTGGTGGCACGCGAGGACCGCCCGGCCGATGTGCGGCTGGTGGCGTACCTCGCGCTGGTGCCGGGTGCCGCCTTCGATCTCGATGCGCTGATGCAGCACCTGCGCGAGCGCCTGCCGGCCTTCATGCTTCCGCAGCACGTGGTCACGCTCAAGAGCCTGCCCACGCTGCCCAACGGCAAGCTCGACCGGGTGTCGCTGCCCGCGCCGCAGGCGCTGCCGCGCGACGAGGTACGCCGCGGCGCCGGCCCGCGCAACGACGCCGAGCGCACGGTGCTCGCGACGATGGAGCAGGTGCTGAGCCTGCCGGGCCTGGACATGCAGGACGACTTCTTCACCATGGGCGGCCATTCACTGCTGGCCGCACGGCTGGCAACGCTGCTCGCCCGCGAGTTCAAGGTCACGCTGCCGCTGCGCGTGCTGTTCGAGGCGCCCACCCCCGAACGCCTGGCCGCGGCGATTGCCGGCCTGCAAGCCGCCGGCGCCGGCATGCAGGCGCCGCTCGCCTGCCGCATCGACCGCGCCAGCGCGCCGATGACGCCGTCGCAGGAGCGCATCCTGTTCATGGAACAGCTGTACCCGGGGCGCTCGGTCTACAACGTGCCGTCGGCGCAGCGACTGACCGGCCCCTTCGATGCTGCGCGCTTCGAGGCGGCGCTCGCGGAAATCATTCGCCGCCAGCCCGCGCTGCGCACCTGCGTGGGCACCGATCCGGTCACAGGAGAGCCGCTCCAATCGGTATCGCAGGCTGTGGAATTTTCGCTGCCGGTGATCGACCTGCGCGCCCTGCCCGCGGACCAGCGCGAGGCCGAGCTGGCCGAGCGCATGCAGGAACTGGCGGACCGCCCCATCGACCTGCACCGCGCGCCGATGATCCATGCGGCGCTGTTCCAGGTCGACGACGACGACCACGCGTTCGTGTTCGTGCCGCACCACCTCATCTGGGACGGCTGGTGCTTCGACCTGTTCCAGCGCGAGCTCACCGCGATCTACGACGCCGCCGAGCGCGGCCGTCCGCACGGGCTGCCGCCGCTGGCCACCACGCACGGCGACTATGCCGAATGGCTCGCCGGCTGGATGAAGGAGCCGGCCTTCGAGGAGCAACTCGCCTTCTGGCGGCGGCGCCTCGCGAGCGGGCCGCCGCCGCGCCTGCCCCGGACCGACATGCCCCGCCGCGCGGGCAAGAGTGGCCAGGGCGGCACGCAGTGGATCCACATCGACCTGGCCACCACCGGGCGGCTTCGCGAGATCGCGCGCGGCATGGACGTGACGCTGAGCATGCTGACCTTCGGCCTCTACGCGCTCACCCTGAGCCGGGTCATCGGCAGCGATGCGGTCGTCATCGCGAACCCGGTGCGCGGACGCCTGCAGCCCGAGACGGAGGACGTGATGGGCGTCTTCAACAACGTGCTGCCGGTGTCGCTGCAGATCGACCTCGCCCGGCCGCTGCCCGACTTCATGCGCTACGTGAAGCAGGAGCTGCTCACGCTCATGAACTGCCAGCAGGTGCCGTTCGAGCGGATGGTGGCCGGCGACGGCCTGGAAGCCCCGAACAGGAACGCCGGGTCCTACCAGTCGATGTTCTCGTTCCAGGATGCACGCGAGCGCGCGCGGCACCTGGGCAGCCTGCAGACCCGCCAGATGCACCTGATGCAGCGCGGCGCGACCGACGACATCGGCGTGTGGCTGATGGACAAGCCGCACGGCCTGGAAGGCGCGCTGATCTACAACGCCGACATCTACCTGCGCGAGACCGGTGCACAGCTGCGCGACCGCTACCTCGAACTGCTGCACCGCGCCGCCGAGCGCCCGGCGGCCACGCTCGCCTACCTGGCCTCCGACGAGGGCTCCGCGAGCGCGGCCTACCTGCGCAAGCTCGCGGCCGATGAACCGGATGGGGCGGACAAGGCCCACAAGCCCGCCGCCGCCACCGGCGCGCGCGCCGCGGCCGGCAGCCTGCTCACGCCGGAGCAGGCGCCGCTCGCGCAAATCTGGGCCGGCGTGCTGGGCATCGACGTCAACGAGATCCGCGCGAGCGACAACTTCTTCGACCTGGGCGGCGACTCGCTGCTCGTGCTCAATGCGGTGAAGCAGACCGAGCAGACGCTGGGCTATCGCGTGGAGATGCGGCGCTACCTGTTCGAGAGCTTCGGGCAGATCGCGTCGCGCAACGGCGCGGCGGACACGCAACCGGACGAACTGGCGGGCCTGCCGCCCGGCCACGCCAAGAGCGCACCGCGTGGCGAGAGCCTGCTGGGCCGCGCCTTCGGCGGCTGGCTGCGCAGGGAGTGACGCGACATGGTCTCCCACGCCATCGCCCCCTCCATGGCCTCTGCGCCTGCGCAGCCGATCCTGTTCGGCCCGGCCTCGCGCCAGCTCTTCGGCCTGTTCCATCCGGCGGATGAGGCGCGTGCCGAAGACAGCGCGGTGCTCGTCTGCCCGCCGTTCGGACAGGAGGGCCTGCGCACCCACCGCTTCTTCAAGGTGCTGGCCGAACGCTTCGCGCGTGCCGGCATCGCCACGCTGCGCTTCGATTTCCACGGCACCGGCGATTCACCCGGCGAAGAGAGCCAGGGCGAGCTCGACGGCTGGCGGCGCGACCTGTGCACGGCGCACGAGGAATTGCGCCGCCACGCGCCGGGCAAGCGCATCGTCTGGGTCGGGGCGCGCCTGGGTGCCACCCTCGCGGTGCTGGCGGCGCGCAACGGGCGCTGCGACCCGGTGCGCCTGGTGCTGTGGGAGCCGGTGATCGATGGCCGCCGTTATGCCCGCTTCCTGCGCGAGCAGCATGTGGCCGCGATCGACGCGACCTTCTGCATTCCCGACCTGTCGTGGCGCCGCAGCCTCGGCCGCGAGCCTGCCGCGCTGCCCGAGGAGGCGCTGGGCGCCCTGCTCTCGCCCGCGCTGCGCGAGCAGCTCGGCGCGCTCACGCCGGACTCGCTGCCGCTCACCGCGCTGCACGAGACGCTGGTGCTGACGCCGCCCGGCGACACCCACACGCCGCAATGGGCGGCCGAACAGCAGTCGCGCCACATGCCGGTGCGGCTCGCGTACTTCCAGCACCGGCTCGACTGGACCTCGGACCCCTATCCCAACAGCGCCATGGTTCCGTCCGACGCGCTCAACCGCCTGCAAGGGGCTCTCCATGAATGACGCAGCGCACCTCACGCCCATGACGCACACCCCCGCACGCTTCGGGGCCGGCGACGCGCTGGTCGGCATGGTCACGGCGCCCGCGGGCCAGGCGCCCGCCACGGTGGCATGCCTGATGTTCAACATGGGCGCCAACCATCGGGTCGGGCCGCGCCGCATCAACGTCAAGCTGGCGCATGCGCTGGCCGCGCGCGGCGTGTCGAGCCTCCGGTTCGACCTGGGCGGCATCGGCGACAGCGATGCGCCGGCGATCGCCGCGGACCTGCCGTCGCGCGCGCTGCGGGACCTGCAGGCCGGCATGGACCTCCTGGAAGACAGGCTGGGCATCGGCCAGTTCGTGATCGTGGGCATGTGCTCGGGCGCGGAACACGCCATGTCCACCGCCGCGGTCGACGCGCGGGTGGTCGGGCTCTCCCTGTTCGACGGCTATGCCTTTCCGCAGTGGCGCACGCGCTGGGAACGCACGCTGCGGCGCGCGCTGGCCGCGCCCGCTCACCCCTCGTTCGCGGGCAAGACGCGGCGCTGGCTCAAGCGCGGGCTGCTGCGCGGCGAAGCGGCCAAGCCGATGCCCGGCTTCTTCAGCGAGGCGGCATCGCCCGAGGCCACCGCGGCCTGGTTCGGCAAGACGATGGCATTGCTGGCCGAGCGGAACGTCGCGCTGCAGCTCCTTTACTCGGGATCGCTGCACGTGTGCGACCACGACCGCGACCAGCTCGGCCCCTTCCGCGTCGAACCGTTCGCGCAGTCGCTGCACTACGAGTTCATGCGCAAGGTCGACCACACGGTCTGCACGGTCGAGGGCCAACAGCTGTACCTGCGCAGCGTGAGCGACTGGGTCGCCGATCGCTGCTTCGGCACCAGTGCCGAACGGCGCGGCGCAAGCCGCCCGGCCGCGGCCGCCACCCGCCCCATGCCGGCCAAGTGGGCCGCGCCATGACATCACCCCGATCCACGCCAGCCAAGGAGAACCTCATGAACCGCACCGATCCATCGAGCGCGCCGCAGGGCGCCCGCGTTCCGTTCTTCACCGGACGCGCCGGCCTCGGCGCCCGCGCCTCGTTCGCGGCCGGCCGGGTCCGATGGCTGGGGCTGTCCATGCTGCTGTCGCTCGGCCTGGGCGGCTGCGTGCCGGGCTTCGGCACGCCGGGCGTGCTGCGCAACGAGGACGGCTCCGCCGGCACCAACAAGGTCAAGACCATCACGCCCGAGCTGATCCAGGCGCAGAACGCGCGCAACACGGGTCTCGCGCCCGAGGTGCGGGCGCTCTTCGGCCGCGCCGCGACCTACACCATCGGGCCGGGCGACGTGGTGGGCGTCATCGTCTACGACCATCCGGAGCTGCTGCCCAACGCGGGCGCGGTGATCTCGCAGCAGAGCGATCCCACCGGCGTCACCGTGGCGCCCGGCTTCATCGTCGATGCCGCGGGCGAGATCAGCTTTCCGTACATCGGCCGCACGAAGCTGCGGGGCCTCACCGAAAGCGAGGCGTCGGAGCTGATCGCGCGACGCATCCGCGCCTATGTCAAGGCGCCGCAGGTCAGCGTGCGCATCCAGTCGTTCCGCAGCCAGCGCGCCTATGTGGAAGGCGAGGTGCGCACGCCGGGCCTGCAGATCTTCACCGACGTGCCGATGACGTTGTCCGAGGCGCTCAACCGCGCCGGCAGCATCACCGCCACGGGCGACCGCTCGCAGGTGCTGCTCACGCGCGGCGACCGCACGGTGCCGATCGACCTGCTGGCGCTCAAGCGCTACGGCGCGGACGCCAACAACATCCCATTGCGCAACGGCGATGTCGTGTACGTCGGCGCCCGCGACGACAGCCGGGTCTATGTGATGGGCGAGATCCTGCGGCCCTCGGCGCTCCTGATGCGCAACGGCCGCCTGAGCCTGAACGAGGCGCTCGGCGATGCCGGCGGGCCCGACCTGTTCACCTCCGACCCCGGCCAGATCTACGTGATCCGCAACGCCCGGAACGACGGCGCATCCGACACGCCCGACACGCAGCTGGAGATCTTCAACATCAATGCAAAGAACCCGGCCGCGCTCGCGCTGGCCGACCGCTTCGAGCTGAAGCCGCGCGACGTGGTCTACGTGGACCGCGTGCCACTGGTCTCGTGGAACCGGGTCGCGAGCCTGATCCTGCCCGCCGCCCAGGTCGTGAACCTCGCGCGCGACACCGCGCGCAGCAGGTAGGCCGCCCCGGCCCCGCCCCCGCATCCCGCCCGCACACCACGCCCCGGAAAGAAGGTGACCCTCATGAACGCTCGCTGGTACCCCCCGCTTCCCGCACCTCAGAGCGCGGAACCCGACCGGCCCCGCTCGGGGCTCCGGGAATACGTCGACATCCTGCTCGACCACCGATGGCTGATTGCCGCGATCACCGTCGCGGCGCTGGTGCTGGGTGCGTGCTACGCACTCTTCGGGCCGCGTGTGTACGAGGCGAACGTGCTGATCCAGGTGGAGGACGCCGACCGCTCCGCCACCCCGGGCGACACCGCAGTCAACGGCGTGAGCGTGAAAACGCCGACCTCCGGCGAGGCCGAGATCCTGAAGTCGCGCATGGTGCTCGGCCAGGCGATCGAGAACACCCGGCTCTTCATCACGGCGCAGCCGCACTACCTGCCGCTGGTGGGCGCTTTTATCGCCCGGCATTCCACGGAGCTCTCGAACCCCGGCTTCCTGGGCCTTGGCAGCCATGTGTCGGGCACCGAGCGGATCGCGGTCGCGCAGATGGACGTGCCGCCGGCTTTCGAGGGCAAGCGGTTCCTGCTCACCGCCGGCGACAACGGCAACTACACGCTCACACATCCGGACTTCGCCACGCCGCTGCAGGGGCGCGTCGGCGTGCCACTCGACGCCTCGGTGCCGGGCGGCGTGATCCACCTGCTGGTGGGCTCGTTCGAGGCCCGGCCCGGCGGCGCCTTCGAGCTGACCCGGCGCTCCATGCAGCTCGTGCTGCTCGAGCTGCAGAGCGAGCTGCGCGTGATCGAGAAAGGCAAGCAGTCCGGCGTGATGGACGTGAGCTGGCAGACCGGCAACCCCGCACAGCTGACCGACCTGCTCAACGAGGTGTCGCGCCTCTACGTGCGGCAGAACATCGACCAGAAGACGGCGCAGGCCGAGCGCACGCTCGACTTCCTGGGCACCGAGCTACCGAAGTTCAGACAGCAGCTGGAGCATTCCGAGGAGGTCTACAACCAGTACCGCAACCAGAACGGAACGATCAGCCTGGACGACGAGGCCCGCAACGCGCTCACGCAGAACGTCGACCTGCAGGCCAAGCTGTTCGATGCGCGCCTGAAGCGCCTGGACCTCATGAGCCGCTTCACCGCCCAGCATCCGATGGTGATGACGCTGGATGCCCAGATCGCCTCGCTGCGCAAGGAACTCGGCACGGTGGACAGCCGCATCCGCCGCATGCCGATGCTGCAGCAGAACTCGGTGCGCATGCAGCGCGACATCAAGGTCAACACCGACCTGTATGCATCGCTCCTGAACAGCTCGCTGCAGATGCGGCTGGCCCGCGAAGGCAGGACCGGCAACGTCCGCGTGCTCGACCCGGCGCTGCTGCCCGAGAAGCCGGTGCGGCCCAAGGCCGCCATCGCGATGGCGCTCGCGCTGATCGGGGGCCTCTTCCTGGGCGCGGCCACGGCGATCCTGCACAAGACGCTCAAGAGCACGGTCGCCAACCCCGACGAGATCGAGGCGCACACGGGCCTCGACGTGTACAGCACGATCGCGCTCAGCACGCAGCAAGTCCAGCTCGACCGCGCCAGCCGCCTGGGCAAGCCCGGCATGAAGCTGCTCGCGGCGCTGCATCCGGAAGATGCGGCGCTCGAGGGCGTGCGCCGGCTGCGCACCACGCTGCGCTTCACGATGCTCGGGGCACCGAACAACCGCATCCTGCTGACCAGCGCCACGCCGGGCGCGGGCAAGACCTTCGTCTCGTCGAACCTCGCCGCCGTGCTCGCGGCTTCGGGCAAGCGCGTGCTGCTGATCGATGCGGACATGCGCCGCGGCAGCCTCGCGGGCCAGTTCGGGCTGGCGCAGGAAACGGGGCTGTCGGAGCTCGTCGCCGGCAGCGCGACGCTCCCACAGGCCACGCATGCGCAGGTGCTGCCGCACCTGGACGTGATCACCAGCGGCACGCTGCCGAACGACCCGGCCACGGCCCTGGCAGGCGATGCGTTCACGCAGCTGCTCGCCACGGTCTCGGCGCGCTACGACATCGTGCTCATCGATGCGCCGCCCATCCTGCTGGCGACCGAGACCGTGGCGATGGCGTCGGCCATGGGCACGCTGCTGCTGCTGGCCCGCGCGGGCGACAGCCAGCTGGGCGACCTGATGGAAAGCACCAAGCGGCTCGCGCATGTGGGCGCGTCGTTCCACGGCGTTGTGCTCAACGGGCTGGACACGCGGCAGCACCACTACGGCAGCTACGGCTACGGGTACGGGAACTACCGCTTCCGCGCGCATGCCTATCCCCCGCTGGGCTACACCCCGCGCACCGAGCCGGAGCACGCCGCATCATGAACACGCTGCGATCGGATACGCGCGGCCGTTCTGCGGCCGCCATCGCCCCGACGCCGGTGGGCGGCTCGCGGCTCCTTCAGGCCGCCAAGCGCGCCGTGGACATCTGCATGGCGGGCTCCTTCTTCGTGTTCTTCGGCTGGGCCTACGCGCTCATCTGGGCGGGCGTGCTGCTGACCTCGGGCAGCCCCGCCATCTACATGCAGCCGCGCTACGGCAAGGACGGCAAGGTCTTTCGCTTCCTCAAGTTCCGCACCATGGTGCCCGACGCCGAGGCCGTGCTGGCCCGGCACCTGCGCGAGAACGAAGCGGCGTGGCAGGAATGGCAGGTGTTCCAGAAGCTGGAGCACGACCCGCGCATCACCCGCTTCGGCGCGTTCCTGCGCAAGTACAGCATCGACGAATTCCCGCAGTTCTGGAACGTGCTCAAGGGCGACATGAGCATGGTCGGGCCGCGCCCCTGCATGTTCGCGCAGAAGCACCTGTACGGCCCCTACTGGGGGCACTACTGCGCTGTGCGCCCGGGCATCACCGGCCTCTGGCAGATCAGCGGACGCAACGAGGTGAGCTACCGCCGCCGCGCGGCCATGGACGCCGACTACGTGGCCAAGCTGTCCGTGCTGCGGGACATCGCGATCGTGCTGAAGACCTTCCGCGTCGTGGCAGGGGCGCGCGGGTCGCGCTGAGGCCCCGGGCCGCCATCACCGATTTCCTTTGCTCTCTCCGGATTCATCAACTCCTTCACCGAAAGAACGATATGCGTATCTATGTTGCAGGTCATCGCGGGATGGTGGGTCAGGCGCTCACGAGGCGTCTGTGCGAACTCGGCCACGAGGTGGTGACGCGAAGCCACGCGGAACTCGACCTTCTGGACCAGGCGGCGGTCGCGCGCTTCTTCGCGACCGAACGGATCGACCAGGTCTACGTGGCGGCGGCCAAGGTCGGCGGCATCCACGCCAACATGACCTACCCCGCGCAGTTCATCTACGAGAACCTGATGATCGCGACCAACATCACGCACCAGGCTTTCGTCGCGGACGTCAAGCGGCTGCTGTTCCTCGGCTCCAGCTGCATCTACCCGCGGCTGACCGACCAGCCGATCCGCGAAGACGCGCTGCTCACCGGCAAGCTGGAGCCGACCAACGAGCCATACGCGATCGCCAAGATCGCCGGCATCAAGCTGTGCGAGAGCTACAACCGGCAGTACGGCGCCACCCACGGCATCGACTACCGCAGCGTGATGCCGAGCAATCTGTACGGGCCCGGCGACAACTACCACCTGGAGAACAGCCATGTGGTGCCCGCGCTGATCCAGCGCTTCCACCTCGCCAAGATCGGCCGCGCGCCGAGCGTGTTGATCTGGGGCAGCGGCCGAGCGCGGCGCGAGTTCCTGTATGTGGACGACATGGTCGAGGGGTGCCTCGACGTGATGAACCTGCCGCGCGCGGCCTACGACCAGCACACCGACCCGATGCGCAGCCACATCAACCTGGGCACCGGGGAAGACGTGTCGATCGCCGAGCTGGTCGAGCAGATCCGCGAGGTGGTGGGCTACGAGGGCGACATCCGCTACGACCTCGCGCAGCCCGACGGCGCGCCGCGCAAGCTGCTGGACGTGTCGCGCGCCGCCATCTTCGGCTGGCGCGCCACGGTGCCGCTGACCCAAGGCCTGCGCCGCACCTACGCGGACTACCAGAAGACCACGCGGTCCGCCGAAGTGCTCGCCGAGCACGCCTGACGCACCCCCAACCCGGAAGCTGCCATGAGAACCCTCACCTTCTGGTTCGGCATCGCCTCTGCCCTGCTCTGCGGGCTGGTCGATCCCGTCTGGGGCTATGCGGCCGTGTTCGTGCTCGCGGCGGTGCAGCTGTCGATGCTCGGCGGCACGAGCGACAGCGTGTTCCTGCTGATCCACTACACGGTGGTTCTCATCTACTTCTCGCTCGCCCCGGCGATGCAGATCGCCGCGGACGTCGACTTCTGGGAAGTGGGCATCCTCGGCAGCGCCGCGCACACGCAGGCGCTGGTGCTGCTGCTGCTGTACATGGCCGGCGTGGAGGCCGCACGCCTGGGCATGCCGGTGCAGCCGCCGGCGCGCGGGCCGCGCGATGCCGATCGCGGCGTGGGCGTGGCCCACCCCTTCCTGCTGCTGCTGAGCTGCTCGCTCGCGGCGTTCGCGGCGCTCTTCATCCGGCCCGACCTCAACTTCGTGGCGCGCGGCGTGGTCTCCGACGACGACAGCATGCCGATCGATTTCATCGTCTATTCCACGATTCCCAAGCTGGTGGTGCTGATGTGCTTCGTGGCGCTCGCGATCCACGCGGTGCGCCAGCGCACGCTGTGGGCCTGGTGCGCGGCGGGCCTGGCGTTCGCGCTGGCCGCGCTGGCTGCGAACCCGGTCAACACGGCGCGCCAGATCATCCTGATCGGGCTGCTGCCGCTGCTCATCCATGCGATTGCGCGCAGCCACCGCTGGACGCTGGCGGCCGTGGTCTTCGGCGCCATCGCGGGCCTGGGGCCGGTGCTGAACCTGATCTCGCGCGACGCCATGTGGGGAGCGGGCCTGGAATCGTTTCCCTTCAGCCAGGACTTCGACGCGATGTTCGTCATTGCGGGCCTGCTGGAGCGCGCGCCCTCGCCCGATGCCGGCTTCGGGCGCTACCTGCTGTCGGCCCTTTCGTTCTTCCTGCCGCGCGACCTGAAGATGTTTCCCGGCTACGACCCGCTCAGCTGGTCGGCGGTGGCCGCCAATTTCTCGCAGAGCAACCTGTCGCTGCCGCCGTTTGCCACCGCGTACTTCGACTTCGGGCTGCTGGGCCCGACGATGCTGGGTTTTGCGATCTCGGCGGGCTTCCGCAGCGTAGACCGCATCGTCGATCCGCGCCGGGTGCTGACCGCCACCTACCTCTGCGCGCTGGTGCTGCTGGCGGCCTACGTGCCGTTCCTGCGCGGCCCGATCCTGGGCTGGGGGCCGTTCGCCGCGTCGGGGTTGATCGCGGCCGTGGTCGCCGGCAGCCTGAGTTCGTGGTTCCGCCGGCGGGAGCGCAGGGCGGTGCCAAAACCGGCGCACGAACCCGCACGCACTGGCTTGCCGACAGCGTGAGAACCGCCATGTCCACCTATCTCTTCTACGACACCATCCGCCTCAACGCGTCGGCGGGCGGCGTGTTGAACGTGTCCGAAGTGCTGCTGCAGAGCATGCGCCTGTCGAGCGACGACAAGGTGCAGGCGATCAGCGAACGCCACCCGCGCATCTACGGGGCCGCGCGCCGGTTGAAGATCAGCCGCTTCGTGCTCGACACGATGCTCTACAACTTTCACCGCGCGCGCACCAGGCTCTCGGGCGAGCGGGTGTTCTCGCTGTTTCCGAACTACTTTCTGCCGTTCTCGCCGTTCGGGCGGCACCGCGACTCGATCGTGGTGGTGCACGACCTCCAGTACAAGTCGTACCCGCAGTATTTCTCGCGCCCCAAGCGCCTGTGGCTCGACTGGAGCCTCTGCCGCATCGCGCGCAGCGCGGCCGACGTGGTCTTCATCAGCAGGAGCAGTCAGAAAGACTTCGAGCGGCACTTCGCGCGCTGCGAGCGCGCGGCGGTGATCTTCAATCCGGTGGACACGGGGGCCAGTGGCGCCGGCGGCACGGCCGGCACGACGACCAGCGGCGGGCGCTACCTGATCGCGGCCTACCACTACTACCCGCACAAGAACTTCGGCGGCATCCTCACGCTGTTCGAGCGCATGAAGCGGCAGGGCCTGGTCGACTACCTGGACATCACGGGCAACGGCGCGGCCGACGTCGAACGGATGATCGCGGCCATGGCGCCAGCGCTTCGCGGCGCCGTGCGGCACCGCGGGCTGGTGTCGCGCGAGGAGCTGTTCCGGCTGTACCTCGGGGCGACGGCCTTCATTTCGCTGTCCACGTTCGAGGGCTTCAACCTGTCGGCCGCCGAGGCGGCCACGCTGGGCGTTCCGCTGCTGCTCTCGGACATTCCGGTGCACCGGGAGCTGTTCGCCGGCTACGGATTCTTCGTCGGCGGCGAGCCCTGCGATCTCGACCTGCTCGCGCGCCATCTGGCCGGGCACCAGCGCACCCGGCCAGTGTGGCAACACTCGCGCGACTGCGCGCCGGGCACGGTGGCCGCGAGTTATTTGACGCTCAAGCGCAGCCGCGCTTCGCTGACCCGGGCGATGCAATGACGAACCTCGCCCGTCTTGTTCGCAGGCTCGCGGCGCTGGCACTCGCGCTGGTCGCGTGGCCGTGGCCGGCCCCCGCCATCGCGGCGGTACCGGCACCGCCAGCCTTCGGCGTGATGGTGCATTACCTGCCCGACAGGCAATCCATCGGCGAGGTCGGACGCTTCGACGTCGAGGCCTTCGCTGCATCGCTCGCCGAGATGCGGGCCTCCCATCTCATCCTGACGCTCGGACAGAACAACGGCCAGTTCATCGCGCCGAATTCCGCGCTCGAGGCGCTGTGCCCGCGCAGTGCCAGGAACCGTTCGCCGCGCGACCTGCCGCTGGAGATCGGCCGGGCGCTGCAACGCCACGGCATCGCGCTGATCCTGTACCTGCCGTTCCGCGCACCACAGGCAGACCTCTACCTGATGGACTGCCTGGGCGACATCTCCGAGCAGTTGCCGCCGCCGCAGCGCTTCATCGCGGCCTGGTCGGCCGTGATCAGGGACTGGTCGGACCACTACGGCCCGCTGGCCACGGGCTGGTGGTTCGACGGCGTCTACAACACCACGGGCATGACGGCGGACGACTGGGGCAGGCTCTGCGCGGCCGCACGCAGCGGCGCATCGAACCGGTGGCTGGCCTTCAACGCCGGCGAAGGCCCGGCACGTTTCAGCCTGAAGAGCGCGCCGTGCCAGAACCTCATGGCGGGCGAATACCTGCAGCCCGCCGCGCGCCTGGCCTCGCCGCCCTCCGAACTCAGGCTGCACGTGCTCACGCCGCTGGGCGCCTCGTGGGGCCGGCCGACCGCCGCGCGGTTCTCGGCGGCGCAGTTGCGCAGCTGGATCGCCGATGCGACGGCCGCGGGCGGAATGTTCACGCTGGACCTGCCGCTGGACGACAACTTCCACTTTCTTCCCGCACACGTCGCGCTGGTACGCAGCGCCACCGCGCCGCGGCCCTGATCCCTTCACCCCCCTTCCTCTCACACCCTAGCCCCGACCATGGACAACGCCCTCGCCTTCATCGTTGTGGAAGACCGCCAGAACAAGACGCTGCGCCTGTGCCGCGAAGCGGCGGCACGGGCCGGGGAGCCGCTGGTCGTGCTGGCCGGCACCGACGCGGGCTACGCATACAGGCGCTTCTGCGAGGTCTACGTGCACCTGTCGAGCAACACGCCGGAGTTCGAGAAGATCTGCTTTCGGCGCTACTTCCTGCTGGCCGACCATCTGGCGGCGCACCCCGACTGCCACGAATTCGTGCTGATCGACAGCGACGTGCTGCTGTTTCGCGGCGTCGGCGCGCACATCGCGCGCCTGGTCGGACAAGCCGACTTCTGCGGCTCCTTCATCCGCCCTGCCGACGGCTGGAATCCCTGCCAGATCTCGCCGCATGTCAGCTACTGGACAGCGGCGGGCCTGCGCGACTTCGTGGCCTGCGTGGTCGAGATGTACAGCACGCCCGCCGACGTGCGGCGGCTGCGTGACATCGCCGAGCGCTTTGCGGCCCGCGGCGTGCGCGGTGGCGTGTCCGACATGACGCTGCTGCACCTGTGGGCAGAGACCTCGGGCAATGTCGAGCCGATCAATCGCGTCTTCGACGGCCAGGTGATCGATCACAACATCAACGGCGGGACCAACCACCTGGCTGGCGAGTTTCGCGTTCGCGGTGGCGCCAAGCGCCTTGTGTTCATCGACGGCCGGCCCTGCCTCTGGACGCCGGCGCACGACCCGGTGCGCGTGCTCGCGCTGCACTTCCAGGGCTCGGCCAAGATGGCGATGCAGCACGCGCTGCACGGCCGGGTGCGCACCGTGGCGGCGCTGACCTGGGCACTGCAGATGGCGCGCAGGGCGAAGAATACCGTCTACGGGATCGCCTCGCGCGTGCGCCGCATCCTGGACACCCTGCGCCTGGCGGGCACGCTCGCGGCGAAGTCGTCCGCGGACCGGAACGTGCCATGAAGCAGCCCATCGGCCCGTCGTTCGCGCTGCCCGGCGCCCGCATCGCGCAGCGCCTGGGGCTGGGCGCGCTCGCGTCGCGGCTCTACGTGTACCTGTCGGGCTTCCTGGCGATCTTCCTCATGGCGGCCGAGGTGGCGCCCGCGCGCTTCGGTGAGTACTCGATCTACCAGTCGGTGCTGGAAGTGGCGCTGGTGGTGGGCACGCTGGGAAGCTCGCTGCTGTTCTCGCGCAACGCCGCGAGCGTGCCGCTGCGCGTGACCCGCGGCGACTTGGTGCGCACGCTGGCGATCGGCCTTCCGCTCGCCACGGCGCTCGCGGCCGCCATCGTGGGCGTCCAGCGCCTGCCGGTGATCGGCATGCCCTTCGCGCTGGTCGTGGCGACGCTCGCGGTCTTCGCGTTCAACAGCCTGAGCCTGTCGTACAGCCGCGGCCTGGGCCATGCGAGTCTGCTCAACCTGGAGTCGGGCCTGCGCTCGACCCTGCTCGTGCTGGGCGTGGCGGCCCTTACTGCGTTCGGTTTCGAGATCGGCGTGGCGCACCTGCTCGTCATCAACCTGTTGGCCTTCGTGCTCGTGTGCGCGTGCATCGGCCTGCCGGCCAACGGTCCGGCACCGCTCGGCGGAAAGCCCACGCTCGATCTTGCAACGCAGGCCCATGCGACGGTGTATTCGCTGCTGACCTTCCTGCTGCGCAAGTCCGACGTGCTCGTCGTGGCCCTCTTCATGCCCCTGAGCTACGTGGGCGCATTCAAGCTGGCCTTCCTGCTCGCGGAAGCGCCCTCGCAGTTCGTGCAGGCCTTCCTGTTCACGAAGACGCCCGCGATGCTGGACACCAATGCCGGCAATTTCACGGCCGCGAAGCTGCAGCTGGCACGGCATGCGTTCTTGCTCGGATGCGCGCTCTTCGCGGCGCTCGCGGGCCTGCTGGCGGTGGCCGCGCCGCTGCTGAAAGTGGGCCACGAGGCGCTCGACATCTTCGTCTGCATCACACCGTACTTCCTGCTGCGGACCTACACGGTGCACCACGAGATGCTGCTCTCGTTGAACACCGCGATGGGCTCGCTCGGGCGCTGGGCGCTGCTGGAGGTCGTGCTGCGGATGACCTCGTACGGCCTGGTGATCTCGCTCTTTCCCGACAAGCCGCACTACGTGTTCTTCGTCGCCTTCTTCTCCGACTTCGTGCTGTACGAGCTGCGCATGCGCGCGCTGTTCGGCTTTTTTCCGCTCGTTCGCCTGTTGCGCCCGGTCCATTGAGAGGTCCCCGTGAAAATCCTTCTGTATTCGATGAACTTCACGCCCGAGCTCGCGGGCATCGGCAAATATTCAGGCGAGATGGCCGACTGGCTCGCTGCCCGGGGCCACGAAGTCCGCGTGATCGCGGCGCCGCCCTCCTTTCCACATTGGGCGGTGTTCGAGGGGTATTCGGCCTGGGCCTATCGCAAGACCGAACGCAACGGCGTCACGATCTGGCGCGCGCCCACCTGGGTGCCCTCGCGGCCGCGCGCGCTGGCGCGCATGGCGCACCTGTTCTCGTTCATGCTGTCGAGCATGCCCCTGCTGCTGGCACAGGCGCGCTGGAGGCCCGACCTGGTGTTCGTCGTGGAACCGCCGCTTTTCTGCGCGCCCGCGGTGCTGTTCTTCTCGAAGATGCTGGGCATCAAGTCGTGGCTGCACATCCAGGACTATGAGGTCGATGCCGCGTTCGGCCTGGGCCTGGTGCGCGGCGCGGGGGTGCGGCGCCTTGCGCTGTCGGTCGAGCGATGGCTGCTGCGCGGGTTCAACCGCGTATCGACCATCTCGGCCGCGATGGTCGACAAGGCCAAGAGCAAGGGCATCGGCGAAAGCCGGCTGGTGCTCTTTCCGAACTGGGTGGACCTGTCGGCGATCCGGCCCATCACTGATGCCATGGAGGCCACACAGGCCGCATTGCACGGGCCCGGCGCCGACGCCGGCTTCAGGGCCCGGCTCGGCATTCCGGCCGATGCCCTGGTCGTACTCTATGCAGGCAGCCTGGGCACCAAGCAAGGCATCGAGGTCCTGGCCGAGGCGGCGCGCCTGTTGGTCTACGCGCGGAACATCCACTTCGTCATCTGCGGCAACGGTCCGAGCCGTGAGCCGCTGATGTCGGCCTGCATCCGCCTGACCAACGTGCACTTTCTCGACCTGCAGCCTGTGGAGCGGCTCAACGAATTGCTGGGCATGGCCGACATCCACGTGCTGCCGCAGCGCGCCGACGCCGCGGACCTGGTGATGCCGTCCAAGCTGGCCGGCATGCTCGCGAGCGGCAAGGCCGTGATCGTGACGGCGCACCCCGGCACGGAACTCGGCCACGTGGTGTCGGGCTGCGGCCTGGTGGTGCCGCCTGGCGATGCGGCCGCGCTGGCCGAAGCCATCGAGCAGCTTGCGTTGGCACCCACCGTGCGTGAAGCACTGGGCGCGGCGGGCCGCGCGTTCGCGCAGGCGGAGCTCGACCAGAACGCCATCCTGTCGCGCTTCGAGCAAGAGATGTTTCGCTGCGTGGCCGGCGCCGCCACACAACCGCTCAGCCCCTCTGCCGAATCCAAAGCATGACCAATCCAAAGATTCTGGTGACAGGCGGCGCGGGCTTCATCGGCAGCCACGCCTGCGTGGCGCTTATCGCGGCCGGCTACCGGCCGGTGGTGTTGGACACGCTGGTCAACAGCGATGCGCGCTCGCTGCGCCGCGTGTCGCGCATCACGGGGGTGGAGCCGCCGCTCGTGCGTTGCGACGTGCGCGACGCGGCCGCGCTGGACTGCGCGTTCGCCGAGCACGACATCGCCGCGGTGCTGCATCTCGCGGGGCTGAAGGCGGTCGGCCATTCGGTGAGCGACCCGATCGGCTATTACGACGTGAACGTGGCGGGCAGCCTCGCGCTGGTTCGCGCCATGGAGCGCGCGGGCGTGCGCACGCTGATCTTCTCTTCCTCGGCCACGGTCTACGGCGACACCCCGCGCTCACCCATACGGGAAAGCGCGCCGTACGCGGCCGTCAACCCCTACGGGCGGACCAAGGTGATGGTGGAGCGCATGCTCGCGGACCTCGCCCGGGCCGATGCGCGCTGGGGCATCGCATGCCTGCGCTTCTTCAACCCCATCGGGGCGCACGAGAGCGGCCTGCTGGGCGAGCATCCCCACGGCCCGCCCGACAACCTCGTGCCCTATATCTCGCAGGTGGCAGTGGGCGAGCGCGCCCATGTCGTGGTGCACGGCAACGACTACGAGACGCCCGACGGTACCGGTGTGCGCGACTACGTGCACGTGATGGACGTGGCCGAAGGCCATGTGGCGGCGCTGCGGCATGCGGCGGACCGCGGCGGCATGCTGGCGGTCAACCTGGGCACGGGCTGCGGCGCGTCGGTGCTCGAAGTGATCTCCGCCTTCGAACGGGCCAGCGGCCGGCACATCGCACTGCGCGTCGGGCCGCGCCGGCCCGGCGACGCCCCGGCCTACTGGGCGGATGTACAGCATGCCCGCGACCGGCTGGGCTGGTGCGCCCGCCGAAGCCTGGACCAGATGTGCGCCGACAGCTGGCGCTGGCAGCTCGCGAACCCGCACGGCTTCGACGAACGCGAGCCGGCGCTCGCGGCCAGGGCCGTCATATGAAACCACGCAAAGAAGGAATCTGGAGACAAGGTGCACTGGCGTGGTCCTACCCCAGTAGAGGTAGGCCAAACGCCGAGTGAACCTAAGTGCTATTTCTTGAAATTCTGAAACCTTTGTTGTTCTTTTGTTGCTAAAACGAAAGTTTCAACAATTCATTAACCTAGGCCATTGAAATGCTTGACACGCCGCTTCATTTTTCCGGAGAGCGAACCTCTGCCGCAATGGCCGAGCGCCGCTCGGGGTACTCCGCCGGTGTCTGCACGCCTGCAGCGATGCCATGGCCGGACTTCCTGACGGGACAGGAAACCGCGCCGGTTCGCGTGCTGCTCATCGACGACGACGAGTTCGTGCGCCGGGTGATCGCCCAGGAGTTGTTGTCGGACATGCGCATCCAGCTCGAGGGCCAGGCCGACAGCATCCGCGAGGGGCGCAAGCTCCTGGCCACGCACGAATTCGACGTGCTGATGGTCGACCTGCGCCTGGGCGACGGCATGGGCTTCGAGCTGATCGACGAGGCGCGCAACCACCACAGCAACGGCGAGATCATCGTGATCTCAGCGCTTGAAGACGATTCGCACGTGTTGCGCGCCTTCGAGCTGGGCGCCACGGGCTATCTGCTCAAGAACGCCTGGCTCCAGAGCTTTGCCGAAGCGGTGTTGCACGTGGTGAACGGCGGCGCAGCCATCACCCCGCGGCTCGCGCGGCGGCTGCTGCATCGCCTGAACCACAACCCTCATAACAGTCTTCAGAATCCGCCGGCCGCCGACACATTGGCGCAGCGCCCACCCTCGCGCGACGCGACGCTGACGCCGCGCGAAAGCGAAATCCTGCGCTTCGTGGCCTGCGGCTACGTCTCGGCGGAGATCGGCGCAAGGCTCGGGATCACCGGGCAGACGGTCAACGCGCACATCAAGAGCATCTACAAGAAGCTGCACGTGCATTCGCGTGCGCAGGCCGTGAACTTCGCGGTTCACAGCGGGCTGATCTGAGCGCCAGTCCACTGCATTTTCCGAACGACCAGGGACCCTTTCATGCCATTCGAAGCATATGACCCCATCCTGAAGCTCTGGAGCGACGAACGGTTCTGGCTGTCGTTCGTCGCCTGGCTGCTGCTGATGTTCAACTGGCTGCTGGGCGGCCTGCGCGGCGGCAGCCTCACGCGCTGGATCCTGCTGGCGGTGGTGATCCAGGCCGCGCCCACGGCCGGCGCGCTGCTGCTGCGGTTGTTCAGCCATCACCCCTCGGCGGACGAGCTGCCGTTCGCGCTCATCGCGCTCCAGGCGATCAACGTTGTCACGCTGATCGCGCTGATCGCAGCGGCACGCCCCGCGGTGTTGCCGCCGCACGAGCAGTCGCCCGCTTCCGGCACCCTGTCGGCCGCGCTCGCCGAGCGCCAGCGGATCGCGGACGACCTGCACGACGGCGTTGCCACGCGTCTGGTGATGCTGCTCGCCAGCATGCCCGTTCGCAACCAATCGAACGCGGAAATCGCGCGCGGCCTGCAGGACTGCCTGCTCGAACTGCAGATGACCGTGGACGGACTGAGCGCCGAGAGCATGTCGCTGGGCGAAATGCTCGGCAACCTGCGCTACCGCTTCGAGCCTGCCTTCAGGCGCTCGGGCATCGAACTCCACTGGGAAGTGTCGGAGGTGCCGCAGGTGTACGGCCCGGCGTCAGAGACGCAGGACGACTGCCGGATTCACCGCGAACTCTGCAAGATCGTGCAGGAAGCGCTCGCCAATGCGCTGCGCCATTCCGGCGCGCGCCGTGTGCAGGTGCGGCTCGCGCCCGGACGCGGCAACACCCGGCTGACGCTGGAGGTGAGCGACGACGGCCAGGGCCTTCCCGAACCCGGCGAGCGCGAAGCGCCGCGTACCTGGGGCCGGGGCCTGCGCAGCATGCAGGCGCGCGCCGAAGCCATCGGCGCCGGCATCCGCATCGCGAACCTTTCGCCCCGCGGCCTGCGGGTGGGCCTGACCGTGCCGCAGACGGGCGGCACGGTCACGCTCCCGAGCCCCGCATCGCTCCCCAACTCACTACGCAAAGGCTGGTCGACATGAACACTCCCACCATTCATCCTGTGGTCCTGTGCGGCGGCAGCGGCACGCGCCTGTGGCCGCTGTCGCGCAAGGCGCTGCCCAAGCAGTTCGCGCCGCTGATCGACAGCAAGAGCCTGCTGCAGCTGACGCTCGAACGGCTGGCGGGCCTGAACCGGACCATCACCTGCATCGCGTCGGAGGATCACCGCTTCCTGGTGCGCGAAGCGATGGACAACGCGCAGGCGCAGGGCCGGCAGATCCTCGAACCGACGCCGCGCAACACCGCCGCCGCCATGGCCGCGGCCGCGCTGCTGGCCGAGCCCGACGACCTGCTGCTGTTCGCACCCGCCGACCAGCACATTCCCGACGCGGCGCTGTTCGCGGCCACGATGCGCAGCGGCGTGGAAGCGGCGCTGGCAGGCCGGATCGTCACCTTTGGCGTGGCGCCCAGTTTTCCGAGCACGGCCTACGGGTACATCGAGGCGGCCGAAGCCACGGGCCATGGCGCGAGCCACGCGGTGGCTCGCTTCGTCGAGAAGCCGACGGCGGCGGTGGCGCAAACGCTGATCCTGCAGGGCAACTACTGCTGGAACGCGGGCATCTTCCTGGTCCAGGCTCGCACGCTGGTCGCCGCGCTGCACACGCATGCGCCCGACATCCTCGCCGCCTGCGAACGCGCGACCGCCGCTGTGTCGGTGGACGGCAGCTTCCTGCGGCTGGACAGCGAGGCCTTCGAAGCCTGCCGCAGCGAGAGCATCGACTATGCGGTGCTCGAGAAGCACGCGGACGTGGCGGTGGTGCGCTTCGAGGGCGCTTGGAGCGATGTGGGCAGTTGGAACGCGGTGGCCCAACTGCACCCGGCCGACGACGCGGGCAACCGCGTGAGCGGGATGGGGAGCGTGCTGAACTCGCGCAACACCTTCGTCCATGCGCCGCACCGGCCGGTGGTGGCGCTCGGCACCGAAAACCTGATCATCGTGGACACACCCGACGCGGTGCTGGTCGCGGGGGCGGACTGCGCCGAGCAGGTGGCCGAGGTGGTGCGCATGCTGGCGCGCGAGGGCAAGGCCGAAGCCACCGAGCACCGCCGGGTGGTGCGGCCCTGGGGCGCCTACGACAGCGTGGACATGGGCGAGCGTTTCCAGGTGAAGCACCTCACCGTCAAGCCCGGCGGCAAGCTGTCGCTGCAGATGCACCACCATCGCGCCGAGCACTGGATCGTGGTCAAGGGCATGGCCAGGGCCACGTGCGGCGGCGAGGTGCAGTTGGTGCGGGAGAACGAGTCGATCTACCTGCCCTCGGGCACCATCCACCGGTTGGAGAACCCCGGCAAGACGATGCTGGAGGTCATCGAGGTGCAGACTGGGAGCTACCTGGGCGAAGACGACATCGTGCGCTTCGACGACACCTACGGCCGCTGCGCCACGATCGAGGTGCGCGCTGCGCCCGACCGGACAGCGATGCACCCGGCGATGAAATCGACGGTACAGCCTGCGGTACCGCCCGTTGTGCAACCCGCGGCCGCGCTCGGCATCGGCGCGGCTGCCTGACCCGGTTCTTCATCCCACCCGAATGAATCTATGAAAAAACGTGCTGTCGTTACCGGCATTACCGGACAGGACGGGGCCTACCTTGCCGAGCTGCTGCTGGCCAAGGGCTACACCGTCTACGGGACCTACCGCCGCACCAGTTCGGTGAACTTCTGGCGCATCGAGGCGCTCGGCATCCAGGACCATCCGGACCTTCATTTGGTGGAGTACGACCTGACGGACCCGGGCAGTTCGCTCACGCTGATCCGGGATGTGGGGCCCCACGAGGTCTACAACCTGGCGGCGCAGAGCTTCGTGGGCGTGAGCTTCAACCAGCCCGAAGCCACGGCACAGATCACCGGCATGGGCGCCCTCCACCTGCTCGAAGCGATTCGCCTCACGGACCGCAAGATCAAGTTCTACCAGGCGTCGACGTCGGAGATGTTCGGTAATGTCCAGGCCATTCCGCAGAACGAAGGCACGCCGTTCTATCCGCGCAGCCCCTATGGCGTCGCCAAGCTCTTCGCCCACTGGATGACGATGAACTACCGCGAGAGCTACGGCATCTTCGGTTGCAGCGGCATTCTCTTCAACCATGAGAGCCCGTTGCGCGGCCGCGAATTCGTGACCCGCAAGGTCACCGACTCGGTGGCGAAGATCAAGCTCGGCAAGCTTGATGTGCTCGCGCTAGGCAACCTGGACGCCAAGCGCGACTGGGGCTATGCCAAGGAATACGTCGACGGCATGTGGCGCATGCTGCAGGCCGAGAAGCCGGACAACTATGTGCTCGCCACCAACCGCACGGAAACGGTCCGGGAGTTCGTCGACATGGCATTCAGAGCCGCAGGCTATGAGCTCCGGTTCGAAGGAACGGCGCAGGACGAGGTCGCCATCGACAACAGGACCGGCAAGGTTCTGGTGAAGATCAACCAGAAGTTCTATCGCCCCGCGGAAGTGGAACTGCTCATCGGCGATCCGACGCATGCCAGGGAAAAGCTGGACTGGGAGCCCCGGACGACCCTGGAGCAACTGTGCACGATGATGGTGGAAGCCGACTTGCGGCGCAACAGCGAAGGCCATTCGTTCTGACAGCGCCAAGGGTTCACGGCCTGTTGGATTCCGCCGGCCATGAGACGACCCCAATCTGCTTGAAGCAAGGAAGGTTGGAGTTGGAAGGAAGCGACCAGAGTCCACGCCAACGACGACCTTGATGCGGAAAGCCAGCGCACCGCGATGCGCGCCTTCATCACGAGAGCCGGTCGTACCGCAGTCGTTGGCGCTCGTCCGTCATCGACCGCGCGGCCATGTAGACTGCGCCCGCCGCAGCAAGCCCGCCGGCCCCCGTGAGCAGGAACAGCAGCAGGATCTGGTACTTCGCCGCCTCGATCGGGTCCATGCCGGCAAGCAATTGGCCGGTCATGATGCCGGGCAAGGTGATGACACCCGC
Source organism: Variovorax sp. RKNM96 (assembly GCF_017161115.1). Lineage (GTDB taxonomy): Bacteria > Pseudomonadota > Gammaproteobacteria > Burkholderiales > Burkholderiaceae_C > Variovorax. Next base: position 3,617,802 of record NZ_CP046508.1, read on the forward strand.
TGCCGACATCTGGTTGATGATCGGGATCATCCCCCGGCGGATCGACGTGCGCGTGAGATCCGCCAGCGCCTCATGGAAGGTCGCGCCGAGCGACAACCGGGCCTCGATGCCGGCCCGCCCGGCAACCACACCCTCGAAAAAGCTGTCCAGGCCGAGGCTGGCCGAATTGAGCACGCTGCCCAGCACGATGCCCATCAACGGAATGGCGTAGCGCGGGTCGTACCACGGGGTCGGATGGATCGCCGTCATCAGCGCCAGCACCACCGTCGCCACGCTCGACACACCGACCGCCGCCGCGCCGATGCGAAAGTTGCCGCCGCGCCGCAAGCGGTACGCGGGCCGCACCGCCACCTCGCGCGCGGCGGCCAGGATCATCAGGAAGACGATGGTCAGCGTCGCGGCCGGCGATGCTGCGGCAAAGACGAAGCGCAGGACGAACCCGACCAGCAGCAGTTGCACCACCATGCGCGTGGCCGCCCACAGGACCTGCCGGTGCAGCCGCAGATGCAGCATGAGAGACGCGCCCGCATTCAGCAGCACCAGCAGCGTGGCCAGCACCAGGTCGGTGGCGTCGAGATGGATCGTGTTCATGCGGGGTGCAGGCCTGCGTCCGTCATTTCGAAACAGCGGTGGCCGATGCGTTCGGCCTGTTCGTTCGAGTGCGTCACCATCAGGATCGAAAGGCCCGCCGCCACTTCGCGCTGCAGCAGGCGTTCGACGGCGAGCGTGGTGGCATGGTCGAGCGAGGCGGTCGGTTCGTCGAGCAGCAACACTGTCGGCTTGCGCGCGAGCGAGCGCAGCAGCGCCAGGCGCTGGCGCTCGCCTGTCGACAGGCGCGCGATGTCTGCACGCATGACGTCATCCGCGAGGCCTGTCTCGGACAACCAGTTCGACATGCGATCCAGGGCATCGGCGGGAAAGTGCTCCGCCACCGTCGTGGCCCACCATGCGGGCTCTGCCGCCTGGTAGATCACACGCCGACGCCACTCGGGACCTGACAAGGCATTGCGCTGCGTGCCATCGAGCGTGACGCTGCCCTCGCCCACATCGAGGTCCGCAACCAATCGCAGGAACACGCTCTTTCCGGAACCCGATTTTCCGAGGATGCAGATGCACTCGCCCCGATTCACATCGAGGTTGATCGCTCTGCGGCGCAAGGTGCGCAAGCCTTCGATGCAAAGAAGCGGGCCAGGAGCGGTCATGGGGTGCGGGAGTGGGACATCGGCGGGGCCGTCCTGATCATCGCGCAAGTACCCAAAGACCTGCGAGGTGACACTCCTGAAAGAAGGCTGAACGAGGTGATCAGCTTGCGTTCACGATCGCGACCTAGGATCGCCGCATGCTGCTGGCGCGAATCAGGAACTTCGTTGCGACCCGACCCACGCGATGGTGCTGGGCGGGCGTGGCCCTGGTGGTGCTGTTGCCTTTCCTTGCGGCGCACTACCGTTGCGACGGCCTGGAGGACGAGCCGATGCTCAGGCTGCACGTCGCCAGCGACGCCGTGCAGTTCGAAGCCGACGATCGCGCCGACCATGCCTCCGACCGCGAGACCACCGTGTTCGCGCAGACCCCGGCGAGCATCGACCATCCCGACGCATTCAGCCTTGCCCTGAACAGCCTCATGGCCACGGTGCTGGCGATGCTGCCGCTGGTGCTCGCGATGGCGCGGCTGGTCGTGCCGATCGTGCGCACGACCGTGGAGCATGTGCCGACGCACGGCGGCGCTCCGCCTGCCGCAACGCCCTGGAGCCGACTGCCACCGACCACGGCACCACCTTCCGCCGACTGAGAAGCGAACGAACGACGCCGCGCGCGTCGCAACGCCTCGCTGCGTGATCCCGCACGACAACGTCACAGCCTCGTGACGTGTCCCGTCGCACCCGCAGCCTGGCCGTCCTTCCTCGTCGAAAGGTCTTGACCATGTCCCGTTCCCGCAGGTGCGCATGCCGCACCGGGTGCCTTCCTGCGCCCGTCTTTTCGTTCTTTGGTCCTGGAACAGCGCCATGAATGCGCTGAACCTCACGCTCTTCCACTGGCTCGCCGCCGGCAGCCCTCCCACGCCGGCGGTGCTCTCCGTCGCCTCGGCCTTCGCGCTCTGGGGGAGTTGGCTGAGCGCGCTCATCGTCGCGGTCGCGCTGTGGCGGCATCGCGTCGACCGTGCGTACCTGTGCATCGTTGCCGCCGCGGCGGGGCTCACGTCGTTGTTGTCGCACGCCATTGCCATGTCGCTCGATGTGCCCCGCCCCTTCGTGCTGGGGTTGGCGCCGGCCTACATCGCGCATTCCGGGCGCGGCTCGCTGCCGAGCACGCATGCGGCGGTGATGTTCATGGTCGCGTTTGCCTTCATGCTGCGCCCCAGCCTGCGCAAGCTCGGCCTGCCGCTTCTGGCGCTGGCGGCCATCACCGGATGGGCCCGCGTGTATGTCGGGGTTCATTTCCCGCTCGACATCGTCGCGGGCCTGGTGCTCGGCGCCGCAGTGGCCGGCACCGCGGCCATCGGCCGCTGGCTCTTTCGCCTTCTCACGCTGCGAGCGGAGCCTGGTTCGGTCACGCATCAGGCGTCCGGTTCGCCATGGAGGCATTCATGATTTCGGCCACGAAGACCCAAACAGCAGGCGTCGCGGCCAGCAGGGCCATCGAGGGCGCCGACTCCCCGGAGGCACCTTCGCAGGCCCCTTCGCCATTGGAGCTGCAGGCGCCTGGCATCTCCTGCGTCATTCCCTGCTTCAACGAAGGCGCCAACCTGAGGCACCTGCTGCCCCGCCTCGAGGAAATCCTCTGGGCCACCAAGCTGCGCTGGGAAATCATCGTGGTGGACGACGGCAGCACCGACGACACCGCGGAGGTCGCGCGCGCCTGGTGCGAGCTCTCGGGTTTTCGCTGCATCTCGCTGTCGCGCAACTTCGGCAAGGAAGCCGCGCTCACCGCGGGACTGGCGGCCGCTGCCGGCGATGCCGTGGTGCTGCTGGATGGCGACCTGCAGCACTCGCCCGACCTCATCCACAAGATGATCGCGCAATGGACGGCAGGCGCCGAAGTGGTGTACGCGGTGCGGGAGGCGCGCGGCGACGAAAGCCGCTTCAAGCAACTGGGCAGCAAGCTCTTCTATCGCCTCCTCGACACCTCGGACCGCTTTGCCGTCCCCAAGGACGCGGGCGACTTCCGCCTGATGGACCGCAAGGTGGTCGATGCGCTCATGAGCTTGCCCGAGCGCAGCCGCTTCATGAAGGGCCTGTATGCCTGGGTCGGCTTTCGCGCGGTGGCGATGCCGTACACGCCCGCGCCGCGCGCGGCGGGCACGAGCACCTTCAACGCACAGCGCCTGGTGCGCCTGGCCATCGACGGCCTCACGGCCTTCACCACCTGGCCGCTGCGCATGGTCAGCGTGGTCGGGTTGCTGTTCGCGTTGTCCGCCTTCTGCTACGGCCTCTACGTGAGCATCGACTACCTGCTGTTCGGCAACCCCGTCTCCGGCTGGACCACCATCGTCGTGAGCCTGATGTTCTTCATCGGCGTGCAGATGATCTCCACCGGCATCGTCGGCGAGTACATCGCGCGCATCTACGAAGAGGTCAAGGGCCGGCCGCTGTACGTCGTGAGCCGCGAGCACGGGAGCGGCCTGCGCGCCGGCAAGCCGTGAAGCGCACCAGTTCCGCGGATTGGATGTCACCCCGGCCGCTGGGGCTTCTTCTCGCACTCTTCGCATGGCTGCTGGCCACCGCGTGGGTGCGGCCCCTGATGGCACCCGACGAGGGCCGTTACAGCGGCGTTGCGCTGGCGATGCTGCGCTCCGGCGACTGGCTGGTGCCGCGGCTGGACGGCCTGCCCTTCTTCCACAAGCCGCCGCTCTTCTACTGGATCGGCGCCGCTGCGATGTCGGTGACGGGGCCGGTGGAATGGGCGGCACGGTTGCCTTCGGTGCTGGGCGCAGGCGCGGGTGCAGCGGCGCTGTACCTTTTCCTTCGCCGCTGGTCGACGGCGCACGTCGCGCTGCTCTCCACCGTGGTGCTGGCGACCATGCCCTTTTTCTTCCTGGGCGCGCAGTTCGCCAACCTCGACATGCTGGTGGCCGGGTGCATCGCGTGCACGGTGCTGCTCGCGGCGGGCGCGGCATTGAGCAAGGAGCGCGAGGAACCCTGGCGCATGCTGCTGGCGGGCGCCTACCTGTTCGCGGCTGCCGGCCTGCTGTCCAAGGGCCTCATCGGCCTGGTGCTGCCCGCGATGGTGATCGTGATCTGGTGCGGCGCGACACGCCGACTGCCGCTGGCACTGCGGCTCGCGCTGTGGCTGCCCGGCTGGGCCGTGCTGCTCGCCGTGGCCGGCCCCTGGTTCGTGACCATGCAGATGAAGTACCCCGATTTCTTCGACTACTTCGTCATCACGCAGCATTTCCGGCGCTTCGCGTCGTCAGGCTTCAACAACGAACACGGCTTCTGGTTCTACCTGCCGGTGCTGGCGGGGCTCACGCTGCCGTGGTTCGGCTGGCTGCTGGTGCCGCGCGGCAAGGACGACGATGCACATCCCCGGAACAGCGACGTCGATCGGCTCATGTGGGTCTGGCTCGCGGTGATCGTCGTGTTCTTCTCGATGCCGCGCTCCAAGCTCGTGGGCTACGTGCTGCCAGCGCTGCCGCCGCTCGCGTACCTGATCGCGCAGCGCGTGTTCGCCGGCCGTTCGCCCGATGCGCTGCGGACCCGGCTGCGCGTGACCGCGCTCGCGTCTGCCGCGGTGTGCGTGGCCTGCGTGGTCGCCATTGCGATCCAGTCCGTGCCGCCGGGCACACGGCTGCGGCTGCCGGCCGGCATGTCGATCGCGCCCGGCGAGCGGGTGCTGATGCTCGACAGCTACTTCTACGAGATTCCCTTCTACTGGCACTTGCGCGAACCCGTGCTCGTGTCCGATGACTGGCAGGCCGCGGCCCGCGACACGCGCGACAACTGGCGCAAGGAGCTCTCCGACGCGGGCCGCTTCGAGCCCGCGCGCACGGCTGCCACGTTGCTGGACCGAAGCAGGCTCGCCCCCTCGCTCTGCGTGCCGCGCGTGACCTGGATCGTCGGGCCGAATACCGCGCATCTCACGAATGCCTGGCTGGCTCGCGCCCAGTTGGTGGCGGTCAACAATGCCGTCGCCGCATGGCGCTTCGCGGGAAGCGCCACCAGCGATCCGCATTGCCTGGGCTCCCCCTCCCCTGCAACGGCTTCAGGAGCCATCGGCAATGACTGAGGCCACCGAAGTTGCGGCGGACGTCATGCAGGAAATCTGCATCTGCGCGGACGATTTCGGCCTGAGCACCGGCGTCAACGCGGCAGTCGTCGATCTGGCCCAGCGCGGCAAGATTTCCGCCACTGGCGGCATGGTTCGGCGAAGCGCCTGGATGGATGGTGCCCAGGCGCTGCGCCGCGTGGCACCCGAACGGCTCGACGTCGGCCTGCACCTCGATCTCACCCGGCCGGCGCAGGTGGATGGGCCCGAGCCCGGCCTGGCGGGATTGCTCGTGCGGACCTGCACGCGCACGGTGTTCGCAGAAGGACTGAAGGCCGACATCCGCGACCAGTTCTCGCGCTTCGAGGACGCGATGGGACGCGCACCCGCGTTCATCGACGGACATCGGCATGTTCATCAGTTTCCGGTGGTGCGTGAACTGCTCGTCGAAGAGATCTGCAGGCGCTATCCCACGTCGCTGCCATGGCTGCGAAGCACGAGGCCGGGTGGCGCGCCGCGGCATGGAGGTTTCAAGGCGCAGGTCATCCACGCGCTCGGCGGCCCCGCCCTGCAGAAGCGTGCGCGCTCGCACGGCATCCCGCAAAGCCGTGGACTTCTGGGTGTGTATGGCTTCAGCGGCGACGCCGATGCCTACCGCCACCGGCTGCACGGCTGGCTGCGCAGCGCGCGCACCGGCGACGTGCTGATGTGCCACCCATCCGCGGCCCCGCTGGCCTCGGACCCGCACGCGGACGCCCGACTGCAGGAGTACGCGGTGCTGGGCGCCATCGACTTCCCCTGGCATGGTGGCTCTGGCCACATTCGTCCGGTGACCCTGACGCGGTTGTTGCAACGCGGCGTGGCGATGCCGCAGGGCCCTCTCAATCGCCGCTGAACCAGAACAGCAGCCACGTCCCCACGGCCGCCAGCGAAAGCAGGCCGGCGGCGCCCGGGTAATGCGATCGCAACCAGCGGGGAATGAAAGAGAACCGGGCTGTCCAGGCAGGAAGCATGCGGCGGTTTTACCCCGGCGCTTCAATGCCAACAAGTACAGGGAATGGCGTACTTGATATCGGCGGTCGGTCGACAGCAAGCGGTACGTCGAACACGGTCTCTCCCCCGACACGAAATGCCGCCCCGCACTGCTTTCGGAATGCACATGGGGCACCCCCCATCTGTGTTCGCTTCAGCCTGGCAGTTCTTCGGCAACCTCGGACCGATCGATGCCGCCTGACGCAGCCCTCGCAAACGCATTGCTGCCGAGGGCCCGCGCGGTGACGATATGGGCCGCCCCGCCCTGCCCATTCACATCGAGCAGGAACTCCGAGGTGACGACGCGTGCACCGCAGAAATCGAAGATCCCGTGGTCGATCTGCGTGCGCATTGCCTTGTCGTAGCCATGCCGCGCATAGGTGCCTCCGTCTGCGCCGCCGATGCCGATGAGGTGCACGGCAAGGCGGCCGAGCCGCTTGCCGAGCGTGCCGTCGGGCGCCTCGTCATAGGCCCATCCATTGGCGAATACGCGGTCGATCCAGCCTTTGAGTTGGCCGGGGAACGACCACCAGTACACGGGATAGACCAGCACGAGTGCGTCGGCCCGGTCGATGCGCGCCTGCTCGCGCAGGATGTCCGGCGGCAAGGGCTTTTGGAGAAAATAGGCGGTGCGGTCGGCCTGGTTGAATGCCGGCTGGAAGCCTTCTGCAGCGATGTCGGCGATCTCGGTGGTGTGCTCGCCGGATTCCGCAACGCCCTCGGCAAACGAGCGCGCGACAGCGTGCGTGAGGGACTGGGAATCGGGATGGCTGACAACGACAAGGGCATGCATGGCGGTTCCTTTTTTGAGGGTTGGGTGTAAACTACTTTTCGTAGGTTACCTTTGGTAGTTTAAAGATGTCAAGCAAGCAGACAGAACCGGTTGTGCAGGTCGCAGCCAGGAAACGCCTTCCCAAGGACGAGCGCGGCCGCCAGCTCCTGGACGTCGCATGGGCCATCGTGCGCAGCGAAGGAACCGATGCGCTCACGCTGGGCTACCTGGCGGAGCGCGCGGGGGTGACGAAGCCCGTCGTGTATGACCATTTCGGCACACGCACCGGCCTGCTCGGCGTTCTCTACGGGGAATACGACAGCCGGCAGCACGCACTCATGGACGAGGCCCTGCGGGCTTCGGGAAAGTCGCTCCCGGCGGTAGCGCGGGTGATTGCTGTCGCCTATGTCAACTGCGTCATGGAGATGGGACGCGAGATGCCCGGTGTCAGCGCTGCGCTGGCAGGCTCGCCCGAGCTCGATGCCTTGAAGAAGGAGCTCGAGGCCGAGTTCCTGGTGAAGTGCCGGGACGCGCTGCAGCCGTTTGCGAAACAACCCATAGCGCCGGCAGCAATGCGCGCAATGCTGGGCGCGGCGGAGGCCGTGTCCTTTGCGGCGGCCGCGGGTGAATTCGATCCGGCAGATGCAGAGAACGAGATCTACGACGCCATTGTGCGAATCGCGCAGAGGGCGTGAAACACGCGGTTGCTGATGCTGTTTCAAGGCGCCCTCCTCCTTGCAACCGGCTTCTGGCTTCTGCGCCTGGCGAGCTGCTCGTCCAGCCGCGGACAAAGAAAAACCCGCCGAAGCGGGTTGAAGTTGCCATTGCGCGCGTGCTGTTGCGTCAGGGCGAGCAGACCAGCGACACGAACCCGACCGTCGAGCCGGCAACCAGGTTTTGAGTGCCGGACATCTGCATGTAGACGATGTCGCCCGTGACCGCGACGCCGGATGCCGTGAACGAGCAACTGGTGCCGCCCTGGGCCACGGTGCAAGCGAGCGCCGTGGGGGAGGTGACGGTGTACGACGGCGCGGATCTCTTGACCAGCTGGAACGTGTAGTCCCCGGGTGCCGCGCCCGTGAAGCCGACAGTCATCTTTGCTTGATTGCAATCGTTGGGAAGCAGTACGCCGAAGGCATCGAAGTTGGCCGAGCCGAGCGGAGTCAGTCCCACGCCGCTCGGATTGAGGCGGTAAACGGTATTGGCAGTCGCTGTGGTGGCGGAGTAATTGGCGTTGTAGCCTCCAGCGCCGTTGGCACCTGTCGCCCCGGTGGCCCCCGTTGCGCCGGTCGGACCGGTCGCCCCCGTCGGACCCACTGCACCCGTGACACCGGTCGCGCCAGTCCCGCCCGTGGCGCCTGTCGCCCCGGTCGAGCCCGTGGGGCCAGCCACCCCCGTCGCTCCGGTGAGACCAGTGGCGCCAGTTGCTCCCGTCGAACCTGTCGAACCTGTCGGGCCCTGGACACCGGTGGCGCCGGTCACCCCTGTCGCGCCAGTCGAACCCGTCGGACCTTGAACGCCCGTGGCACCGGTCACTCCTGTCGCTCCGGTCGAACCCGTCGGACCCTGGACGCCGGTGGCGCCCGTTACCCCCGTTGCGCCAGTCGAACCTGTCGGACCTTGGACGCCCGTGGCGCCGGTCACTCCTGTCGCCCCGGTTGAACCCGTCGGCCCCTGGACACCGGTGGCGCCGGTCACGCCCGTTGCGCCAGTCGAACCCGTCGGGCCTTGGACACCCGTGGCGCCAGTCACTCCCGTCGCCCCGGTCGAGCCCGTCGGGCCTTGCGTACCGGTCGCTCCGGTGGCCCCTGTCGCTCCCGTCGAGCCGGTCGGGCCTGTTGCGCCAGTGGGTCCGATCAGCGCTACGCCGGGCAGCGGCCACGCGCCGGCCGTCTTGGGACCGAAGAGGACGCTGGTGGTGGTGTTCAAATAGAAGTCGCCCTCGGAACCCACAGCGGCCAGCGGGTCGGTGGTGCCGTAGCGAACCATGGCCCCTGCCGGCCCCGCCGCGCCGTCCACACCGCGCAAGGCAACGCCCGCCGGCCACGCGCCGTCGGCCTTGGGACCGAACAGCGAGATCGTCGTGTAGTTCAGATAGAAATCTCCATCCGACCCGATGTCTGCAGTCGGATCACCGGCGCCTGCGAGGATCGAGCTTTTTGGATTGTTGGCGGTGGGAGTCCCGCCGGTATTGGTCGGCGTCGTCGCCAATGGCAAAAAGGGGAACGACGGTCCGTCGTTCCCCCCGCCGCCGCATCCGGCAAGACCCAGACAAAGGGCCGCGGCCGCAGCACTGACGGCTGCATGGGAAGGTAATTTCATCGCTCTTCTCCTGGTTGTAGGGGGAGCGAATTGTTAACAATGATTACTTAATCCAAATATTACAAATCCGTCAGAAAGGAGTTTTTACAACGCTCGAGGGAACCCGACGTTGCGGTCGCCGGCCCCGATTGGCCAGGCCACACGGCGACTGACGGGGTATGTCCCAATTCACCAAATGCCTGAGTGGCACTTCGATTTGACGAGTTGCCGAAAATGGGCCGTACATGAACGAGCTTTTGCGTGAAGAGGTCCGATACAACCGGGCCATCGAAGTCCCGGGCCTTGTCCTGAGCACGGCCCGGTTCTCCGCGTTCCGCTTCAAGCCGCACTACCACCTGGACTGCCACGTCGCGCTCGTTGCCGATGGTGTGCAGCGGCAGCACTTCAGGGGCGAGTCGCTGCTGCTCACGCGTGGCACGATCCAGCTGATGCCCGCCGGCGAGGTCCATGACGGCGTGGCCGGCGCCGACGAGGCCTACACGCTGCAGACGTTCCGCCTCTCGCCCACGCTGCTGGCGGGCCTGGGCGAAGAGATCACCGGCAAGCACCACTTTCCTTCGCAAGCCGCCGTGGTGCTGCGCGACGCCCGGCTCGCCGAGCAGCTGATCGGCATGCACACCGCGTTGCAAAACGAATCGGCCGATCCGCTGCTGAAAGAGGCGCGCGTCATGGAACTCATCGAGTCCCTGTTCGCGCGGCTGCTGAAGCCCGTGCCCCAGCCGATTTCGGGCACGCTGACGCCCCGGCAGCTCCTGCGTGTGCGCGACTTCATGGAGGCGCGCCTGTGCGACAAGATCGTGCTGGAGGATCTCGCCCTCCTCCTGGGCCTGGACCGGTTCAGGTTCCTCAAGCTCTTCAAGCGCACGGTCGGCATGACGCCCCATGCGTGGCTGCTCAGGCTGCGGCTTGAAAGAGCGGTCGAGTTGATCAAGACAAACCGCGACATGCCGATCACCGAGGTTGCGCACGCCGTCGGATTCTTCGACCAGAGCCATTTCACGCGCGCGTTCAGCGATGCCTACAGCGTGACGCCGGCGCGCTTCCAGCGCCCTGCCGGCAACTTTTTACAAGGCGATCCCGGTCCCGGTCGGTAGCCTCCGAAGTCCGATGCCCGCCCAATTCCGGGCCGGGCTCCAACACAACGGCACCGAATGGCTACCTTCAGTTTTCTCGACGACTACAGCGAGGGCGCGCACCCCGACATCCTGCGCGCGCTCACGGAAACCAACCTTGCGCAGCAGGCGCCCTACGGGAGCGACGACCACTCCATCGATGCGGCATCGCGGATCGAAGCGCACCTGGGCGATGCGTTCGAGGGCGCCATCCACTTCGTTGCGAGTGGAACCATGGCCAACATCGTGTCGATCTCGAGCTGCCTGCGTCCCCACGAGGCCGTGCTCGCCGTGGGCTCCGGCCATATCGTCGTGCGGGAAGCGGGCGCGATCGAGGCCACGGGGCACAAGCTCATCGTCGTTCCCGCGGTCGATGGAAAGATCACGCCCCGGAACATCGAGGAAGCGCTGGCCGCCAACTCGCACTTCCCGCACATGGCCAAGCCTCGGCTCATCTATCTTTCGAACGCGACGGAAACCGGCACCGTCTATACCCTGGCCGAGCTGCGCGAGATTTCAGCGCTCGCGAGGCAGCGCGGGCTCATCCTGTTTCTCGACGGCGCCCGGCTGGGCGCCGCCCTGGCTTCGCACAGGAACGATGCGACGCTGGCCGATATCGCATCGCTCGTCGATCTGTTCTGGATTGGCGGCACCAAGGTCGGTGCACTGCTGGGCGAGGCCATCGTGGTGTGCAACCCCGCGCTCAAGGACGACTTCGCTTTTCACCTCAAGCAGCGCGGCGGCATGCTGGCCAAGGGGCGCTTGCTCGGCATCCAGTTCCAGGCGTTGTTCGGCGACAGCCATCTGTTCTCGTCCCTGGCCCGGCACGCGAATGCCATGGCGGCAAAGCTGGCGGCCGGCATCGCCTCACACGGCTACGGGCTCGCCGCGCAGACCGAAACGAACCAGGTGTTTCCCATCCTTCCGAACGCCGTCGTGGCCGCGCTGCAGAAGGACTTCGCGTTCTACGTGTGGGCCCCGGCGGATGACGACCATTCGGTGATTCGCCTGGTCACCTCGTGGGCCACGCCCGAAGACCAGGTCGACGCCTTCCTGGCTCGCCTGGTCTCCGCTCAGCCTTGAGCGTCCTCGGCGACGGCCGACCAGGCTTCCCAGGTCGACAGCCGCTGCGCGTAGGCCTGCCTGGCGGCGGGCAGGCCCGCCTTGCCGAGGAAGAGCCGAAGCGGCGGCTCCTCGGCATCGACGGCAGCGAGGATCGCCGATCCCGTCGCGGCGGGATTGCCCAGGGCCCGATTGGCGCTCATGGCCTTGATCTTCTGGCGCAGCTCTTCATAGGCGGGCATCGGCTCGGCGCTGACCGCGGAGCCTGCACGCCAGTCGGTGTCGTAGCCCCCGGGTTCGACCAGCGTGACCTTGATGCCGAACGCGCCGACTTCGGATGCCAGCGTCTCCACGAGGCCTTCGACCGCCCACTTGGTCGCGTTGTAGACGCCGGCCGTGGGAAAAGTGATGACGCCCGCGACGCTCGAGGTCACGAGGATGTGCCCCCTGCCCTGCGCCCTGAGGTGCGGCAGCGCCGCCTGGATGACCCAGAGCGTGCCGAACAGGTTGGTCTCGAACTGCGCACGCGCCTGCGGCTCGCTGCTTTCCTCGATGGTGCCGAACAACGCATAGCCGGCGTTGCTGACGACCACATCGAGCCGGCCGAAGCGCGCCACCGCCGCGTCGATGGATGCGAACACCGCCTCGCGATCGGTGACGTCGAGCGCCACCGGCAGGATCGCGTCGCCGTATGTCGCCACCAGCGGCTGGAGCGATGCCACGGAGCGCGCAGTGGCCACGACCTTGTCGCCACGCGCCAGCGCGGTCTCTGCCCACACGCGGCCGAGGCCGCGGGAAGTTCCTGTGATGAACCAGACTTTGGATGTCATGAGATCGATGCCTTTGCTTTGAAACATGGACCCATGCTAGGTTTTGGCATCTGGCGCGACTATGCTGTTCAGGCCAATCGGTAGCTCATTTACGCCATGTCTTCCCTGCGCCATCCCGACCTCGAAAAGCTGAAGGACGATGCGGCCGGTCCGTTGGCGATCGTCGTTTCCCAGTGCGTCGAGGGCAGTTCGCTGGTGGAGGCCCACAGCCACGGACGAGGCCAGCTCCTGGGCGTCTGGCGAGGTCTCCTCACACTGGGCACGGCGTTCGGCAAGTGGCTCGTGCCCAATGTGCATGCGGTCTGGATACCGCCCGGACAACTGCATTGGGCGAGCGTGCATGGCCAGGTGGACGCGTGGAGCGTCTATGTCCAGCCGGGTGCCTGCGAGGGCTTGCCGGACCAACCGGCGACGCTGCGCATCTCGGCCCTGCTGCGAGAGGCCGTGCGGCGGCTGGAGCGCCCCGACGGCGAAACCGACACACCGATGCGGGCCCTGCTCGAACGCGTCGTGGTGAACGAGATCCAGGCCTTGCCGGTCGAGGAACTCAGCCTGCCGATGCCGACAAGCCCGTCGCTGGTGAAGATCGCGCAGGGGCTGCTGGCGGAGCCCGCGGAAGAACGTTCGCTGGAGGACTGGGCCGCGCTCGCGAATGTGTCGCCCCGCACGCTCAACCGCCGTTTCCCGATGGAGACCGGCTACAGCCTGGGCGCGTGGCGCCAGCGCGCACGCCTCTTGCGCGGGTTGGAGCTCCTGGCCGAGGGGCGGTCCGTCACAACCGTCGCGCTCGAACTCGGCTACTGCAACATCAGCGCGTTCATCGCCCTGTTCAAGCGCACCTTCGGCGTCACGCCCACGCAGTACATGCGGCAGGCATGACCACGCGCGGGACAACGGCCGCTACGCGCTCTTGCGTTTCGTGCTGCGCCGCGCGGTCCCGCCCTTGAGCGCCGCGCGAAGCTCCTTGAGCATCAGGTCGACATACGGATTCGGGTCCGCCTGCCGGTGCGCCAGGTAGAGGCTGGACACGGCCTCCTTGTCGAGCACCGTCTGGTAGACGACGCCATCGAGCTGGATGCAGCGCGTGTCGCCCGGCACCAGCGCGATGCCCACGCCGGCAGCCACCAGCCCCGCGATGGTCGACGCCTCGCGCGCCTCCTGCACCATGCGCGGCCGGAAGCCCGCCTTGGCGCACAGGTCCTGCACCTTCCAGTAGAGCCCGATGCCGGCATTGCGCGGATACATCACCAGCGGTTCGTCGCGCAGGTCCGCAATGCGCAGCGGCTTGCCGCTGAGCCGGTGGTCGCGCGGCACCACGGCCGTGAGCGGCGACTGGTACCACTCCTCGACGTTGATGCCGGTCGGGATCTCCACGTTCGGGCGGCGCAGCACGGCGATGTCCAGGCTGCGCCCGTGCACCGCATCGAGCTGCTCCAGCGAGGTCATTTCCTTCAGCGTCAGCACCACCCGCGCGTGCTGTTTCCGGAAGCGAAGAATGGCGCCGGGCATCGCCGGCGACAGCATCGATGACGCCGTGTAGCCCAGCGCGATGCTCCCCACCTCCCCCGATGCCGCGCTCTGCGCCTCGCCCTTGGCCGTTTCCACGTCGTGCAGGATGCCGCGCGCCCTTTCGAGGAAATGGCGCCCCGCCTGCGTGAGGAACACGCGCCGCTTGTCGCGCTCGAGCAGCCGGACCTTGAGCTCCTCCTCGAGCGCCTGGATCTGCACGCTCAGCGGCGGCTGCGCGATGTGCAGGCGCTGCGCGGCGCGCGTGAAGTTGAGCTCCTCGGCAACCGCCACGAAGTAGCGGAGATGGCGCAGTTCCATGATATCTCTCAGGTATTGAAAACCGACAACAAACGGTATTTCCAAATATAAGACAGCTTGCCTACGATGCCTGCATGACAAGCAGAGACAAGCTGCAGGAGCACCCTGCATCCAAGCCCTTCCAGGGCCACCCGCTGATCCAGGGGCTGGCCCGCGGCGAGCCCTTGACGGCCTTCGGCATCCGCATGGCGCGCACGCCCGACATCGCCCGGCTGGCCAAGGCCAGCGGCCACCACGCGATCTGGGTCGACCTGGAACACAGCACCATCCCGCTCGATGCGGCCGGCGCGATCTGCGCCGCGGCGCACGACCTCGGCCTGATGGCGCTGGTGCGTGTGCCCGAGCGCGAGTACGGCGCCATCGGCAGGCTGCTCGATGCGGGCGCATCGGGCCTCATCTTTCCGCGCGTCGAGACCGCCGCGCAGGCGGCCGACCTGGCGGCAGCCTGCCGCTTTCCGCCGCACGGCCACCGCTCGGCCATCGCCGCGCTGCCGCAGTTCGGCTACCGCCGGCTGCCGGCGGCCGAGACCTACCGCCTGGCCAACGATGCCGTGGTCGTCAACGTGCTGATCGAAAGCCCGCTGGGCATCGAGAACGCCGAGGCGATCGCTCGGGTTCCCGGCGTGGACCTGGTGAGCATCGGCTGCAACGACCTGAGCGCGGAACTCGGCGTGCCGGGCGACTACCGCCATCCGCTGGTGCAGCAGGCACTGAACACCGCACTCGCGGCCTGCGCGCGCGCCGGCACGCCGCTGTCGATCGGCGGCATCGCCGACGCGGCGCTGAACGCCGAACTGCTGGCGCGCGGCGCGGCGCCCTTCCTCATGACGGGGATCGACACCGACGTGCTGCTCACCGCGATGCACGAGCGCGTGCGCGGCGCGCTGGCCAGCCATGCGTCCCCTGCCGCGGAGACACCGCATGCGCGCGCGGCCTGAATTGCGGGCCCTGCTTCTTGCGGTGGGCCTCGTCCTCGGCGCGACCTGTGCCACCGCCGCGTCGCAGGTCTCCACGATCATCGTGCCCGCGCCGCCCGGCGGCCCCATCGACCGTGTCGCGCGGCTTGTCGCGCCCGAGCTGTCGGCTGCGCTCGGCCATCCCGTGGTGGTCGACAACCGCCTGGGCGCGGCGGGCAAGATCGGCGTGCAGGCTGCCTTGCGTGCACCGCGCGACGGCCACACGCTGATCGCGGTGTCGCCGTCCATCGCCTCGGTCAATCCGGTGGTCGACAAGGCGCCCGGCTACGACCCGCTGACCGATTTCGATGCCCTGGGCATCGCCGCGACCAACGCCGGCGTGGTCGCAGTGCGTGCCGGCCTGCCGGTGGCCGACATGGCAGAGCTGGTGCGGTATGCGAAGGCGCATCCGGGTGAACTTACCTACGGCTCCTTCGGCATCGGCACCAGCCTGCACCTGCAGAGCGAGGAGCTGCTGCACACGCTCGGCATCGACGCCCGCCACATCCCGTACAAGGGCGAGGCCCAGGTGATGAGCGCGCTGGCGGGCGGCGAGGTGGACCTGATGCTCTACGCCACCGCGCCCATCGTCCCGCTCGTGCAGAGCGGCAGGGTGCGCGCCCTTGCGGCCACCTCGTCCCAACGCTGGTCGATGCTGCCGCAGGTTCCGAGCTACGCCGAGACCGGCCTGCCCGCCTTGCGCACCTACCAGTACCGCTCGTGGGTCGGCTTCGTGCTGCCGGCCGGCACGCCGCCCGCCAGGAGGCAGGAGGTCCTGCGCGCCTGGCAAAGCACGCTGGCCAGCCCGAAGCTTCGCGAGGCCCTGGCGGTGCAGGGCTTCGAGCCCGCGTCGGGCGACCCCGCGGAAATGCAGCGCACCGTCGCCGGCGAGATCGAGCGCCTGCGTGCACTGCTCGCAAGCGGTCGCATCAAGCTCGACTGAATTCCTTTCTCTTTCGTCTTCACTTTTTCTCCCGCCACCGCTCGACCATGACCCACGAGATCCTGACTTCCAAGCCCATGCGCGACGCGCAGACCCTCACCCGCGCGGCCTTCGAGGTGCCCGCCGGTGCCTGCGATTCGCACGTGCATGTCTTCGGCCCTGCCGAGCCGTACCCGCATGTCGAGCATCCGCACTACACGCTGCCGGACGGCAACCTCGCGCAGCTGCGGCGCGCGCTGGGCGTGCTCGACATCGAACGCTTCGTGATCGTGCAGCCCAGCTTCTACGGCACCGACAACCGCTGCATGCTCGATGCGCTGGACGCCGTGGGCGACCGTGCGCGCGGCGTCGCGATGGTGACGGATGAGGTGTCCGAGGAAGAGCTTCGCGCGATGCACGCGCGCCGCGTGCGTGCGCTGCGGCTCGACCTGTTCCTGCGTGCGCAGTTGCCCACGGCCGAGCTGCACGCCTACATCGAGCGCAGCATCCGGCGCATCGCGCCGCTCGGCTGGCACGTCCAGTTCTACACGCCGGGCTGGGTGGTGCGCGACCTGATTCCGGTGCTGCCCGATCTCGAATCGGACTTCGTGATCGACCACATGGGCTACATGCTGGAGAGCGACGGCCTCACCCGCGCCGACTTCGATCGCCTGCTGCGCGCCGTGGCCGACGGGCGCGGCTGGTTCAAGCTGTCGGGTCCGTACCGTCTCGCGAAGGACGGCAACTACGCGCGCCTCCGGCCGCTCGCGCAGGCCATCGTGGAGGCCGTGCCCGACCGCGTCATCTGGGGCAGCGACTGGCCGCACATCCCGGAGGGCGGGCGCGACACCGGCGAACTGCTGAACCTGCTGGCCGACTGGATTCCCGACCCCATCGCGCGCCGCAAGGTGCTGGCCGACAACCCCGCACGCCTGTTCGGCTTCTGAACCATGAGCGACAACACCCTCATGCATTGCATCCAGGAACTCGACACCTCCGGCGCACGCGCCGCCGAGGTCTTCGAACACGACGGCACGCGCTACCTCGTGGTGCCGCAACTCGCAGAGGACATCGCCGGCCAGCCCGCGCAGATGACGCTGGGCAACAGCGACGTGGACGCGCTGGTCTACCGCTGGGAAGGCGGGCAGTTCGTCGAACACGCGCGCCTTCCGGTGCCGGGCGGCGAGGATGCCGAGTTCTTCCGCATCGGCGAGCGCGCCTTCCTCGCCACCGCGAGCCTGCGCACCGGCTCGGGCCCTTATGCCCTGGACACGCACTCGACGATCTTCGAGCTGGTGGACGGCCGCTTCGAGAGCTTCCAGCGCATCCCGACCTCGGCCGCCAAGCAGTGGATCCATTTCGAGATCGGGTCGCGGCATTTCCTCGCGCTCGCGCAGGGCGTGACCCACGGCGACGCGCCCCTCGCACCGGGCGCCGAATCGTGCATCTTCGAATGGGACGGCGAGCGCTTCGCCAAGCGCCAGACGGTGCGCTCGGGCTGGGGCTACAACTGGGCCTTCTTCCAGGTCGAAGGACAGAAGCTGCTGGCCTATGCCGACCATGCGGTGCCGTCGCAGTTGCTGCGCTGGAACGGCGATGCCTTCGAGCCCTTCCAGGAACTGGACGGCAAGAGCGGGCGCGCCTTCTGCTGCTTCGAGACGCAGGGCATCACCTGGCTGGCATTCGCCTGCCTGCATGAAGAAACCGTGCTCTTTCGCTGGACCGACGGCCGCTTCGTGCCGCACCAGGTGCTCAGCGGCCCCGGAGGCCGCGAGTTCGAGTGGATACCGACGCCCGACGGCGGACGGCTGGTGCAGATCAATTTCCTGCACGGCACGCGCGAGGCGCCGATTCCGCGGCTGCAATCAACGATCTTGCGCATGCAGGACGGGCTCATGGTGCCCATCGGCGAATTCCCGACCTCCGGCGGCACCGACGCGACCTGCTTCGAGGCGGAAGGCCGGCGCTACCTCGTGGTCACGAACAGCCTGAGCGGCGAGGTGCGGTTTCGCACGCCGAGCCGCGTGTACCGCCTCGACCTCGGCGCGGGCAAGGAGGAGTCCGCATGAACCAGCCCCCTGCATCGCCCCAGAGTCACCAGAGCCCCGAGCTGCTGCGGCTCTTCGAAACCTACACGGGAGGCCCGCAGGGCATCGGCGCGCACCTCGCTGCGTTGACCGGCGCGGCGACGGCGGGCGACCCGCTCATCGTGGCCACCAGCGCGGACATGGTGCTGTTCCCCGGCAATGGCCGCGACCCCGAGGTGCAGGGCTTTCGCCTGTCCACGCGCGGCTTCAAGGAGCTGGCCGGCATCTCGCACCACGGCCCGGCGGTGGCGTCGATCCTCAAGATGCGGCTGGTCGACCCCGATGGGCCGTTATGGCGCAAGGAGGCCGAACGGCTGCTGGTCGCCACGCGCATCGCGCGCGGAGCCAACTCGGTGGCGCTGTGGCGCGACACGATCGCGGTGCCGGCCTACCGGGGGCGCGAGCAGAAGATCGCCGAGCTGGTGCACTACTCCTGCGTGCTGACCGAGCGCTACCTGGAACGCGTGCTGGCGCAGCCCGCGCTCTTCACCCCCGAGGACATGCGCACGAACTACCTCGAAGGCACGGGCTCCGCCGTCGGCGCCACCGTGCCGATGAACGCCGTGATGATCGCGACCTTCTTCCTGGTCGGCATGGACATCAGCCACCGCGTGATCGGCTGGCTGGATCGCCACGGCATCGACTGGTCGCGCGCCATGGCGCTGGTCGTGGGGCGCCAGGGCCGGCCGACTGCCGGCGTGACCTGGACCACCAACTCGGTGGCCGCCATGATCCTCGGCGCCTCGCGCCACACGCTGTCGCTCGACCGGCTCTTCATCGCACCGCACGCGGGCGAGTTCCCGCCCGGCGCCGCTAACGACATCGCGGCGCTGCGCGCCTACGAGACGCCGATGCGCCAGCTCTGGGCGCACACGCATGCCGTGAGCGAGCTCGGCGCCTTGATGTACGAGGGCTATCCACGCTACGAGCCCACCTCGACCGTGCGCCCCGTGCTCGATGCGGACACCCGCGCGGTGGCCGAGATGCCGGCCATCGCCGGGCCGGACGACTGGCGCGCGCTGAACACGCGGCTGCGCGTCGTGCTTGAGGACCCGCGCCAGCTGCTCTCGGGCTGCGTGTCCGACTACGCCGTCGAGCAACTGCAGGCGCATGGCAACGACCCGGCTCGGGTGACGGTGCCGGGCCTCGATGGCACGGCCTACCCGCCGCTGCCCGACGCCGCCGCCACCTGAGCGTCGCGCCCCCAAATACAAGAAATACCGGAGACAAACCATGAAGAAGCAACTCATCCACTCGCTGATCGCGATGTCGGCCGTACTGGCCATGTCGGGCACCCTCGCGCCCGCTTGGGCCCAGGGCGCGCCCTGGCCATCGCGGCCGATCCGGATCATCACGCCCACGCCCGTGGGTGTCGGCTCCGACATCTTCGCGCGCGCCTATGCAGACCGGCTCGGCCGCGCGCTGCAGACGCCGGTGGTGGTCGAGAACCGGCCCGGCGCGCTGGCCTCCATCGGCACCGACGCGGTGGCCAAGGCGGCGCCCGACGGCTACACGATCCTGTTCTCGACCAGCAACCCGTTCACGATGACGCCGTTCCTGCTCTCGAAGATGCCCTACGACGCGAAGCACGATCTCGTGCCGGTCACGCAGGCGCTCAAGGGCGGCTCGTTCATCGTGGCCAACAGCGCCGTGCCGGTGAAGAACATCCCCGAACTGGTGGCGCTGGCCAAGCGGGAGCCGGGCAAGATCTCGTTCGCCTCGTACGGCTCGGGCACCACCTCGCACCTTGGCTTCGAGCTGTTCCAGGAAGCGGCCGGCATCGAGTTGCTGCACGTGCCCTACAAGCAGAGCGCCGCGCCGGACCTGCTCGGCGGCCAGGTGCAGTTGGGCTTCGAGCCGCCGGTCTCGGCGCTGGCCAACATCAAGTCGGGACGGCTCAAGGCCCTGGCCTATACGGGCAGCAAGCGCAGCCCGGCGGCACCCGACGTGCCCACGCTGTCCGAAACCTACCCGGGCGTCGAGGTGTTCACCTGGCTGGGCTTCTGGGTGCCCGCCAAGACGCCGCCCGCGATCGTGGAGCGCCTGCACAAGGAAATCGTGGCCATCACGCATTCGCCCGAGATGGTCAGGCTCATCAACGAAGCGGGCCTCGATCCCATCGGCAGCACGCCGGCCGAGGCCGCCGCCGCCGTCGAGCGCGAGGCGCAGGCCATGGGCCGGCTGATCAAGGCCAAGAACATCCGCATCGACTGACGGTGCTCCGGCGCGGCTGAACGCGGCGCCCCTTTTCTTTTCTTCCGAAGTTCCCACGCCGCGGTGCCTGCAGTGCAGGCGCCGTGTGCCGACGCACGCCATTTCTACAACGAGGAGACACGCATGAGGATCACCACCCTTCCCTTTCGCCTTCGCCGTCGGCTGCCGCACGCCGTCACCGGCGCGATCTGCATCGCCGCCAGCGCGAGCGCCACGGCGCAATCGAGCGTCCAGGTATTCGGCACGCTGGACATGAACATCACCTACTCCAAGAGCGATGGCCGCTCCGTCAAGTCGATGGACCAGGGCGGCAACATCTTCCCCAGCCGCCTGGGCTTTCGCGGCACCGAGGACCTGGGCGGCGGCCTCGCCGCGAGCTTCTGGCTCGAGATGGCTCTGCTGCCCGACACCGGCGAGATCCAGGGCACGGGCTTTCACCGGCGCTCCACGGTGAGCCTGTCGCACAACAGCTTCGGCGAACTGCGGCTCGGGCGCGACTACACGCCCACGTTCTGGAACATCTCGCAGTTCTCGCCCTTCGGCACTGTGGGCGTCGGCGGCTCGGCCAACATCGTCGAAGGCTGGCCCTTCGGCCTGGGCGGCGCCCGCACGCTGGCGCGGGCCAACAACTCCGTGGGCTACTTCCTTCCCAAGGGACTGGGCGGCTTCTACGGCCAGGCGATGTACGCCCTGCCCGAAGGCGAGGACGGCGCGCGCTACCGCGGCGGGCGCGTGGGCTGGACCAACGGCACAGTCGACGTCGCCGCGGCCTACGGCGTGACGCCGGTCGGCGCCAACGACTACACCGTGGCGACGCTGGGCGGCACCTACGACTTCGGGCTCGCGAAGCTCTACGCGAACTACTACCGCCAGAAGACCGAGGGCGACAAGCAGGTCAACGCGATGCTGGGCGTGAGCGTGCCGGTCGGGCCGGGCGTCATCAAGGTCTCGCTCGCGCGCTCCGACCGCTCGGGGCCGGGCCTGGACAACGACGACGCGACGCAATACGCCGTCGGCTATGTGCATTACCTGAGCAAGCGCACTGCGCTGTACGGCACGTACTCGCTCGTGCGCAACCGGGGCAATGCGGCTTATGTGGTGGCCGACTCGTCGCCGGCCAGCACGCCGGGCCGACCGGCGCGCGGGCTGCAGTTCGGCATCTCGCACAACTTCTGATCGCGTCATCCGTGCCGCCCTGCGCGATGGGGGCGGCCGGTGCTACGGCTTCTTCGTCTTCTTCGCCTTTGGCGTTTTCACCTTCGGCGCGACTTCCAGCCCCGAGATCCCGTTCACGAACAGCTGCGTCGCGATCGGCACCATCTCCTCGTAGGTGAACCGTCCGCCGGGCTTGAACCAGGTGAACATCCAGTTGAGCATGCCGAAGAGGAACATCGTCAGCAGCTTGTGAAGCTGCGCGTCGTGCAGGTCGGGGCGCGTCGCGGCGATGGCATCGGCAAACACCCGCACCACCGTGCGTTCCTTGTCGAGCACGCGGGCCTGTGCTTCCGGGGCGAGGAAGCGCACGTCTTCGGTGAGCACGCGGTGCTCGCTCTGCGCCCCCGCGTACTCGAGCATGAACGCCTCGATCAGCTCGGGCAGCCGTTGCTCCGGCGCAAGGTCCAGCGCTTCCACCCCCGTCACGATGTCGACCAGCCGCGAGACATGGCCGTCCGCGATGTGCAGCAGCACCTCCGCCTTGTCCTTGAAGTGGTGGTACAGGCCGGGCTTGGACAGATGGCTGGCCTCGGCGATCTCGTTCATCGACGTCGCCGCGTAGCCCCTGCGGGCGAACAACTCCGCGGCGCCCTTGGCGATCAGGCTGCGCTGGTCGCTCGCGCGGGAAGAAAGGGATTCAGCGGTCATGGGTCGGGATGATGAGGCCTCAGCAAAGCGGCGGGTCCGGCGATCTTAGGGGTTAGTCCCGAGCCGATGCCGCTTGCCCGTTTTCGCATCGCTGCGTTACGCTCGCTCCGCCTCAATGAACCGACCGACCGGTCGGTTTCGAACAACATCCGAACGAAGAGGCATTCCCCGAGATTTGCCGGAAGTCCGGCGCGCGATCCGAACATTGGAGACAACCATGCGTGATGAAAAGTACGTACCCCGTGCCCTGCTGTCGAAGGGCTTGCTGCTGGCTGCGGGCCTGGCCCTGCAAGCCTGTGGAGGTGGCGGGGGCGGAGGCGGCAGCTTCTTGCCGATCGTTCCCGCACCCGCGCCTGCGCCTGCGCCACCCGCGCCGCAGCCTTCCGGCCCCACCGCCGAGCAGCTCAAGGCCACCTGCGACGCCCTCAAGGGACAGGTCATCGAAGGCGTGACCGTCACCGGCACCGCGCGCTTCGAGGCCAAGGCGCCGATCTATTCCTCGGGCTTCTGCCAGGTGCTCGGCACACGCGCACCTTTCCTCGACATCGAGATCGACGTGCCCGACAACTGGACCGGCCGCTACTGGCAGCAAGGCGGCGGCGGCTTCGACGGGCGCATTGCCTCCGCGGTGACGAAGGACGTGGGCGGCGCGGTGACGGCCGTCGACCCCACGCTCGCGCTCAAGGGCGCTGTGTATGCGGCATCCAACGGCGGCAACCGCGCGAGCGTTCCTGCAGAGGCCGCCCCCGCCGTGTGGGCGAACGGCACGGCCGATGGCCAGCAATCGGCAACCGACTATGCGTATGCCGCAGTGGGCACGACGATGCGCTTCGGCAAGGCCGTCGCGAAGACCTTCTTCGGCAAGGCGCCGGGCCACAGCTATTTCAACGGATGCTCCAACGGCGGGCGCAACGCCTACATCGCCGCGCAGCGCTGGCCCCAGGAATTCGACGGCATCGTCGCGGGCTGCGAGACCATGGACATGGCCGGCCAGACCGGTGCCTGGCTGCGCGCGGCATCGCTGACCGGCACGCCCGCGGCGCTGAGCCCTGCCCAGACCGGCGCGGCCTATGCCGCCGCGCTGTCGGCATGCGATGCGCTCGATGGCGCCACCGACAACCTGATCGGCAATCCGCAGGCCTGCACCTTCGATCCGGCGGTCCTGCAGTGCGGAATGCCCGGTGCGAGTTCCGACCCGGCGATCTGCCTGAGCGCGGCGCAGGCGGGCACGCTGAAATCCTTCCTCTCGGAGTTGAAGCTCACGAACGGCAGCACCGTGCTCTCGGGCTACTCATGGGGCAACGGCCTGGGCCTCGGTTGGGGAGGTCTCGGCGGCGGATTCGCGCTGCTCGCGAGCGGCGATCCGGCCTGGCTCACACCCGCCAAGCAGGCGGGCTTCCAGCTGGACACCGACTACTACATGCTCGGCTCGGGCCTTGCGCGCGTCGGCGCCGACCATGACAAGGCTGCCATTGCCAGCTTCGTGGCCTCGGGCCGCAAGCTCATCTCCTGGCACGCCGGCAGCGATGCGCTGCTGTCGCCGAACGACCACTACCGCAACTGGACGACGATGACCGGTATCGCGAGGTCGATGGGCCTGGCCGACCCGAACAGCGCCACGCGATTCTTCATCGTCCCCGGCGGTGGACACGGCGCCGGCGGCAGCTTGAAGGAAGTGGATTGGGCGTCCGCCATCATGGGCTGGGTGGAAAACGGCGAGGCCCCCACGCAGATGACCTACACCTTCACCAGCGCCGGCACGGCCCGCAGCATGCCGGCCTGCCAGTACCCCAAGTACCCGAAGTACAACGGGTCCGGCGATGTGAATGCGGCCACGAGCTACAGCTGCAGCATGTGACGGTTTCGCCGCCGCGCCTGCAGCCCGCTATGCGACCTTGCGGCCTTTGATCGAAAACTGATTGACCGGCCGCTCCAGCCCGAGGTTTTCACGCAAGGTCCGGCCCTCGTACGCCGTGCGAAACAGCCCGCGGCGCTGGAGCTCGGGGATCACGAGGTCGACGAATTCGTCGAGCGATTCCGGCAGCACCGGCGGCATGACGTTGAAGCCGTCGGCCGCGCCGTTCTCGAACCACTCCTGCATCCGGTCCGCGATGGTTTCCGGCGTGCCGACCACCACCCAGTGGCCGCGCGCGCCGGCCAGGTACTCATAGAGCTGCCGCACGGTGAGCTTGTCGCGGCGGGCCAGTTCCAGCACCACGTGCGCGCGGCTGTTGCGTCCCGGCGGCGGTTCCGGAATGTAGGGCGGCGGCGCGTCCAGGTCCCAGGTCGACAGGTCTTCGCCGGGCCAGAAGGTGTGCAGCGTGTTGAGGCCGACGGACGGGTGGATCAGTTGCTGCAGCCTGGCCCACTTGGCATCGGCCTCCTCCTGCGTCCGGCCGATCACCGGCGAGATGCCGGGCAGCACCAGCAGCTGCTCGGGCCGGCGGCCGTATTTGGCCAGCCGCCCTTTCACGTCGCGGTAGAACGCCTGTGCTTCGGCCAGGCTGGTCCACGCCGTGAAGATCGCCTCGGCCGACGCCGCCGCGAGTTCGCGCCCTGGTTCCGACGATCCCGCCTGCACGATCACCGGGTAGCCCTGTGGCGACCGCTCCAGGTTGAGCGGACCCGAGACCTTGAAGTACTTGCCCGAATGGTTGAGGGCATGCAGCTTGGCCGGGTCGAAGTACTTGCCCGAGACGGGGTCGCGATGGAATGCATCGTCCTCGAAGCTGTCCCACAGGCCCTTGGCCACGTCGATGAACTCGTGCGCCTGCTCGTAGCGGGAGACCGGATCGGGGTGCTTGTCGAGGCCGAAGTTGCCGTGGACGTTGTCCGCGCTGGTGGTCACCACGTTCCAGGCCGCGCGCCCCTTGCTCAGGTGGTCCAGCGACGCGAACTTGCGGGCCAGGAGAAAAGGATCTTCGTAGGTGGTGGACGCCGTCGCCACGAAGCCGATGTGCCGCGTCACCGCGGACAGGGCCGCCCACAACGTGACCGGCTCGAAGTAGGACACCCTGCCCTGCCGGCTGAAGGCTTCGTCGTCGCCGTGGAAGGCGATGCCGGGGCTGTCGGCCACGAACACCTGGTCGAACAGGCCGCGCTCGGCGGTTTTCGCGACGTCGATGTAGTGGTCGATGTTGACGCCCGAGTCGACCTGGGAACCCGGGTGGCGCCATGCGGCCACGTGGTGGCCGGTGGCCATGATGAAGGCGCCGAGGCGCAGCTTGCGTTGACTCATGAGATCCGTTGCTGGCGAAGACGCTGGACCTTAGATCGCCATGGCAACGGCGCCAAAGAAGAAATTCGCGCTTCGTTATTCGGCGCGATTTGCTGCGCAGGCGCGCATCGGCGCGGTGTCTCCCGCAGTCCTGCGCCGTGGCTGCGCGACATAGACTCGCAACCGCCGGCTATTCCCTCCCCAGGCCGAAGCAAGGAAACGGTGTGCGACAAGATCTGCTGGACGGGCTCATCGCCTTCATCGTGGCGGCCGAAGAGCGCGGCTTCTCGGCCGCCGCCATCCGCCTGGGCGTGACGCCCTCGGCGGTGAGCCAGTCCATCCGCAGCCTCGAGCAGCGCCTGGGCATCACGCTGTTCAACCGGACCACGCGCAGCGTGAGCCTCACCGAGGTCGGCGCCCGATACCTGGCGCGGGTGCAGCCGGTGGTGTCGGAGCTTGCCGCGGCGTCGGCCGAACTGGGCCGCGAGGCCGACCATCCGAGCGGCCTCTTGCGGCTGAACGTGCCGCGCGCGGGCTACACCATTGCACTGCAGCCGGTGCTGCGCCGCTTCATGGACCGCTACCCCGACGTGAAGCTCGAGTTGCGCCTGGAGAACCAGCTCGTCGACATCGTGGCGCAGGGCTTCGACGCCGGCATCCGCTTCGGCGACCTCGTCGAGAAGGACATGATCGCGATGAAGATCGGCCCGCGCATCGAGGCCTTCGTCATCGCCTCGCCCGACTACATCGCGCGCCACGGCACGCCGGTGCATCCGCAGGAGCTGCTCGCGCACGACTGCATCGGTTTTCGCCATGTCACCTCGGGGCAGATCGAGCGCTGGCAGTTCGCGCGCGGCGACGAAACGCTGCAGCTTGCCGTCGACGGGCGGCTCACGGTCAACGACTCCGCGGTGCTGGTGCGCGCGGCACTCGACGGCATCGGCATCGCCTACATGATCAACGGCTACATCGAGCCGCTGATCGAGCGCGGCCTGCTGGTGCGCCTGCTGGCCGACTGGAGCCCGCCGTTGCCCGGGCTGACGCTGTACTACCCCGACCGCAAGCGCGTGCCCGCGAAGTTGCGCGTGCTGATCGATTTCCTGCGCGAGGCGCTGCCGTCCGCCGCTGCGGTGCCTCCGCCCGAACTGCAGCTCGACTGAAGCCCGGGGTGCGTCCTGGCCCTTGCAAGAGGCATTGAAATTGCTCTGGTATTTTGGCGAGAACGATTCTCATCCTCAGGCCCTGCGATAAACTCCATCTGAATACTCTTTGAGTACTGCGCGCTTCCACGCAACGCTGACTTCCCTCCTCCATGCACAAGCTTCTTCTGGCAACGCCACTCGCGTTCGCGGGTGCCTTTTCCCACGTCTCGTACGCACAGACGACCGACGCCACCGCCTCCTCCGAATCGCGCGCCCAGCTCGATACGGTCACCGTGGAGGGCAGCGCGACCAACGGCTTCGTCGCGAACACCGTGGAGGCCGGCACATTCCGCGGCGCCAACATCCTGGAGGTTCCCGCGACGGTCAACACGGTCACGCGCGATGTGTTCGAGCTCCAGGGCGCGACGGGCATCTATGACGTGTTGCGCAACACGGCCGGCGTGACGCGCCAGCAGAACGGCGGCGACACCTTCGACCAGCTCGTGATCCGCGGCATCGCCGTGGAGAACCGGACGAACTACCGGCTCAACGGCTCGCTCGCCATCCCCAACGTCTCCGAGATCCCCATGGAGAACAAGGAGCGCGTCGAGGTGCTGAAGGGCGCATCGGCGCTCTACTACGGCTTCACCACGCCGGCCGGCATCATCAACCTCGTGACCAAGCGGGCCGGCAGCACGCCAGTGAGCTCCGTCGGGCTCACGGTCGACGACAAGGGTTCGCTGCAGGCCTCCACCGACATCGGACGGCAGTTCGGCGACCAGAACCAATACGGGCTGCGCATCAACGCAGCGGGCGGCCGCGTCGGCTCGAACATCGACGGCATCGATGGCAACCGCAGGTTCGTGTCCGCGGCGTTCGACTGGCGCGTCAACAGCCGCCTCACGCTCAAGGCGGACATCGAGAACTACCGCAAGCGCATCACCGAGCAGGCCGGCATCACGCGGCCCGCGGCCGTCAGGGGCGTGATCACCCTGCCCGCCCTGCCCGATCCTGACAAGCTGCTGGGCCCCGCCTGGGCCGTTTTCGATGCCGAGGTCACCAACACCCAGCTGCGCGCCGACTATTCGCTTAGCAACAACTGGGCACTGACGGTGGAAGCCGGCCACTCCGAGGCCGAGCGCGATCGGCGGCTCGCCAGCTTCGGCAACTACAACGTGCAGACCGGCCTGGGGCGCATCACCGGCAACGACCAAAGCCTGAAGCAGACCTCGGACCTGTTCCGCACCGAGTTGTTCGGCACCTTCTCCACCGGCAGCGTGCAGCACGAACTCACCCTCGGCGCCGCGCAGAGCAAGAAGACGCAGGACCCGGTCTTCCAGCGCAACTACGGCAACGCCAGCACCGTCCAGAACCTCTACAACCCGATCACCATCGGCTACCTGCCGCTGACCGCGATGCCGACCCGCCCCACCACCGGGGCGCAGGACAGCAAGGAACTGGGCCTCTACGCCCTCGACCGGATCACCTTCTCGCCGCAGTGGCAACTGGTGGTCGGTGCGCGCCGCACGCACTTCGAGAGCACGCAGGGCGCCAGCGCCACGATCCCCCTGATCGCCTTCGACGTGCGCAAGACCACGCCGCTCGCGGCGCTCAGCTACAAGTTCACGCCCGACCTGGTGGGCTACGTGTCGTATGCGCAAGGCGTCGAGGAAGGCGAGATCGCGCCCGCGGGCACCGCCAACCAGAACGCCCACATGCCGCCCGGCATCAGCAAGCAGAAGGAAATCGGCCTGCGCTGGCTCACCGGCGGCGGCATGCTGCTGTCCGGCGCGCTGTTCGACATCGAGCGCCCGGGCGCCTACACCAACAGCGCCAATACCTTCGTGGCCGACGGGCGGCAGCGCTACCGCGGTCTCGAGCTCTCGGCACAGGGCCGCCTGACCCGCGCCCTCGCCTGGCAGCTCTCGGCCCAGTCGCTCGATGCCGAATTCCGTGACATCAACGCGCAGTACAACGGGAAGCTGCCCGAGAACACCGCCAAGCAGACGGCCAGCGCCTTCCTCTCATACGACATCGCGGCCGTGCCGGGCCTGTCGGTCAACGGCGGGGCCTACTACACGGGACGGCGACCGGTGGACGACCTGAACCAGGCGTTCATCGGCGGCAACACCATCTTCGGCCTGGGCGCGCGCTACGTCACGCAGGTGTTCGGCAAGCGCACCTTGTGGCAGATCAACATCGACAACGTGGGCGACAAGCGCTACTGGGCCGCGGCCGGCACTCGGCTGGCAGTCGGCACGCCGCGCTCGGTCAAGGCAACGCTGAAGATCGATCTCTGACATGGCTCTCCTGCGGCGCATCTGGTTCCAGATCCACTGGTTCATCGGCATCACGGCCGGGTCCGTGCTCGTGGTGATCGGGCTGACCGGCGCCACGCTGTCTTTCCGCGCCGAGATCGTCGACGCGATCAATCCCGAGTTGCGCCACGTGGCCAACCCGCAGGGCGCGGCGGCGCTGCTTCCCGCGGCGCTGGCAGAGCGCGTGCAGGCGGCGCATCCGGCAGAGCGGATCGTCGCGCTCACCGTGTATGCCGAACCCGGCCGGCCGGCGCGCGTCAATTTCGCGCCGCCCGAAGGCCAGCGCCAGGGTGAGGCGCGGCTGGTCGATCCCTGGACCGCCGAGCTGCTGCCCGAGCCGAAGGGCGACGCCTTCTTCGAGTTCGTCGAGCGCCTGCACCGATGGCTGCTGTTGCCTCGGGACACCGGCAAGCCCGTCACCGGCACGCTGGCCACGGGCCTCCTGATCCTGGCGCTGTCGGGCCTCTACCTGCGCTGGCCGCGCCGGCCGCTCGCCTGGCGGGCCTGGCTGAAGCTGGACTTCGCCCTCACCGGCCGCGCCTTCCTCTGGAACCTGCACGCGGTCGTCGGCACCGTGGCGCTGCTGGCGTACCTGGCCTCCAGCCTGACGGGCCTTTACTGGGGTTTCGATGCGCTGCGAACGGTGATCGACAACGCCGCGGGCGAAGGACGCGCGGTTCGCGCGCAACGCATGCAAACCGGCGCCGCGCCCGTCAAGAAGGCCGCGGCGCCCAAGCCCGACCTGCAGCGCGTGTGGCAATCCTTCCTGCAGGAAACCCACGGCGACTGGAGCCTGGTCACGTTCCGCATGCCGGGGCGCAATGCGACGCAGATCGAGGCGACCTACCTGCGCACCCACCCCGAGCACGAGCGCGCACGCAACCGCCTCTATCTCGATGCCGCCACCGGTGAAGCTTCACGGCATGAGCGCTACAGCGACAAGCCGCTGGCGGGCCGGCTGATCAACAGCATCTACCCGCTGCACATGGGAACCTACTGGGGCCTGCCGGGCCGCATCGTGATGACGCTCAGCAGCCTCGGGCTGTCGCTGTTCGCGATCACCGGATGGATGCTCTACCTCGGTCGCCGCCGCACCAAGCGGGCGGTGCGCGACGAACGCGCCCGGCTGAGCCCCGCCCTGCCCCCGGCCAGCGGCGGCGCCGAACCCGTGCTGCTGATCTTCGCGACCCAGACCGGCCAAGCCGAGCGCATCGCGCTGCAGACGGCGGCGGTGCTGCAATCGGCCGGCGTGGCGGTGGTGCTGCAGCCGCTGGTGCGCCTGAGCGTCGATGCGCTGCAGCGCTACCGCAAGGTGCTACTGGTGGCCAGCACCTTCGGCGACGGCGATCCGCCGGACAGCCTGCGCGCCTTTGCGCGCCAGTTCGCGCGGCAGACCGGTTCCGGCCTGCAGGACGTGCGCTACGGCCTGCTCGCCCTGGGCGACAGGCACTACGCCAACTTCTGCGGTTTCGGCCGCGCGCTCGACCACGACCTGCGCGGCCATGGCGCGCAGGCGCTGTTCCCGATGATCGAGGTGAGCAACGGCGATGCGGGCGCCCTCGCGCGCTGGCGGCAGTCGCTCGCCGAAACGTTCGCGGTGCAGGCCGATGCCTGGCAGACGCACCAGCCGCAGGCGCAGCCCTTCGAGCCGTGGCGCCTCGTGCGCCGTACCTTGCTCAACGACGGCAGCCAGGGCGATCCGCTGTTCGAGATCGAACTGGCCCTCCCCGATGCGGCCACCTGGGCGCCCGGTGCGCTCGTCGAACTGCTGCCGCGCCAGGCCGCATCCACGGTCGAGCGGTTCCTGCGCGACAGCGGGCTCGACGGGCGAGCGCTCGTGCGTTTCGACGGCCACGAGCGCACGCTCGAAGAGGCGCTGTCCCGCAGCACGCTGCCGCCCGCGGCCCCGGTCAGCACCGCGCAGGCGTTGGCGGACACGCTGCTGCCTCTGGCGCCGCGCAGCTATTCGGTCGCATCGATCACACCCGACGGCTGCGTGCAACTGCTGGTGCGCCAGGCGCGCCACGACGACGGGCTGGGCGTGGCCTCGGGCTGGCTGACCGCTTCGGCGCCGGCCGACGCCGCCATCGAATTGCGCCTGCTGCACAACCCCGGCTTCGCGCTGGTCGACGACGAGGCGCCGTGCATCTTCATCGGCAACGGCTCCGGCTTTGCGGGCCTTCGCGCGCATCTGCGCGAGCGCGTGCGGCGCGGGCATGGGCGCAACTGGCTGGTGTACGGCGAGCGGAACGCCGTGCACGATGCCTTCTGCGCCGCCGACATCGCGCAATGGCAGGCGACCGGAATGCTGGCGCGCGCCG